>JBBIOW010000051.1:0-12772 GCA_037443165.1 Nitrospiraceae bacterium
AGCAGGTGGAGGAGCCGATCTACATCCGCCCGGCCGAGCGCGTGAACTGGCTGTAGTAAGGAGGTAGCCAGGCCGAGTCAACGAAGGGCCGGGGGGCACTTGAACCCCCCGGCCCTTCGTGTCTTTATCTCCTTCCTGCCGGTCCCTCTTCCGATCCGTTTCCACCGCCCCCGCCTGCCGGTTCTGACATCCTATACAACCTTCGAGTCCGGAAGAACATCAGGCGTGAACAACGATTTAAAGGCGCCCAAGGTCGACGCCACCTGCATTTCATGCCGCAGGGCGAGCCGAAAACTCATGGAGACCGCAGTGCCATGATGCGGGACGACCAAAGGGCTCATGAGGAGTGGTGGAAATTCAATGTCTTAACCTCGTCCTGTCTTCCATAATCCAAAAGCCTGGCGCAGAATAAAATAAGGAGAAAACATGACTGAACAAAGTAGGGATGGATCATTCAAGTGCTATATTTTGAAGGGCTTGTCTGTCTCAGACGAACGGGCTCTAGCGTAGCCCTGCATGTGCGAAGGACTTGGAAGCTGATGCGGCGAAATGCCGAGCAACCGGGAGCGACGATTGTCGCGAAGACTGGACGAGGTCATAAGTGACGCAGGGTGGCAAGGACGAGGCCGGAATCCTCTCCAGCGCAGCCGGCGATCAGCCTTGGGTGGCTTGGCCAGACGACAAGCTCCTGAATCTGAAACTGTGCGATCTGCGGCTGGGTCTCGAGGGAGGATTTCTCTCTGAACAGATTGCGCGTCTGTATGCCGAGCTTGAATCCAGACGATTGGTCTTCAGACCGCACTTTTGGCTGTCCGATGAGTGGTTCACCCCAGACGGAATTCCCGGGATCGCCATTCCGTTCTATCTGGCGCACCCACGCCTCGCTCGGCTCGAACTCAGTCAAATGCTGGAGGTGGAAGGGGGCACTGCCGAATGGTGCATGCGCATTCTGCGCCACGAGACGGGACATGCCATTGAAAACGCGCACCTGCTTCGCCGGCGCCGGCGGCGGCAGCAGTTGTTCGGGAAGTCGTCGCAGCCCTATCCAGATTATTACACGCCCAAACCCTATAGCCGCAGCTTTGTGCTGCATCTGGACATTTGGTATGCGCAAAGCCATCCGGACGAAGACTTCGCCGAAACCTTCGCCGTTTGGCTGGACCCCGAATCAATGTGGCATGAACGCTACCGCGGGTGGCCTGCGCTTAAGAAACTGGAATACATGGATCAGCTCATGCGGGAGCTGGCCGATGTCCCACCGAAGGTGTCGTCCAAGCAGGAGATCGATCCTCTTACGAGTCTCAGCAAGACCCTGCGGGAGCATTACGAGCAGAAGCGCAAGCGCTACGGCGTGGAACGCCCGAATTTTTACGATGCCGACCTCCGTCGGCTGTTCTCAGACTCCGCTGCTTTCGCCGGCAACAAGACCGCGGCCGCCTTTCTCAGCCGAATCCGTAAAGAAGTCCGCCGCAAGGTCGCTGGCTGGACGGGAGAATATCAATACACTATCGACCAGGTGCTCGAGAGCATGATCGCCCGCTGTCGTGAACTCAATCTACGGCTTGCTGTTCCGGAAGACCAGGCGAAGCTCGACTTCACGGTGCTGTTGACCGTGCAAACGATGAACTATCTGCACAGCGGTCGTCATCGGGTGGCGCTATGAGAAAACTCCGCGTCCTGGTCCTGATGCACGAAGACCTCGTTCCTCCGGAGCACACCAACGGACATGATCTGAAAACGGTAGAATGGAAAACGGAGTACGACGTGGTCTCGACGCTCAGGAAGATGGGCCACGAAGTCCGTCCGCTCGGCGTGAAGAGCGATTTGGGCGTCATTCGGAGCGCGGTTGAGGAGTGGAAACCGCACATCGCCTTCAATCTTCTCGAGGAATTCGACGGCGTGGCGGTGTATGACCAAAACGTCGTATCCTACCTCGAGCTGCTCCGTGTTCCATACACCGGCTGCAATCCTCGCGGGCTGATGCTGGCGCGCGACAAGGCGCTGTCGAAGAAAGTCCTGTCGTTTCACCGGATTCCATTTCCCGAGTTCATCGTCGTCCCCTTGGGCCGTTCAGTGAAACGTCCCAAATGGCTCTCCTTCCCTCTGATCGTCAAGTCGGTCTCCGAGGAGGCGTCGCTCGGGATTTCGCAGGCTTCCATCGTCGAAGACGACGAGAAGCTGCGGGAGCGCGTGGCATTCATTCATAACAGCGTCGGCACAGGCGCCATCGTCGAGCGTTACATCGAGGGGCGGGAACTTTACGTCGGCGTGCTGGGGAATTCCCACCTACAAGTGCTGCCGGTGTGGGAGCTGCTGATGGACAAGATGCCGGATGAGTCGCGCCGCATCGCGACCGAGCGGGTGAAGTGGAGTCGGAAATACCAAGAGAAATACGGCATCCGGTCGTGCGAAGCCAAAAACCTTCCGGAGGGAATGACGGAGCAGATCCAGCATCTGGCCAAACGGGTCTATCGCGCTCTCGGGCTGAGCGGCTATGCACGGATCGATCTCCGGCTTGACGCAGAGGGTCGCGTGTACGTCCTGGAAGCCAATCCGAATCCGCAAATCGCCGAGGACGAAGACTTCGCCGAGTCCGCACGGCGGGTCAATCTCTCCTATAGCGATCTGCTCCAAGATGTCCTGAACATCGGACTGCGCTGGCGGCCTGCTCGCGTCGCCTAGCCATTTACAGCGGCGAGCCCTTTCTTCGACTCCTCAACGAGAAAACCGGCTGCGCAAGAGATCGGATAAGACATCCGCGTCTTCGTCTGACCCCACCTCAAAGGGGAGGCATCGGGATGCGTCGCGCGCCCTTTGGGATGCCCGGATCAAAAAACCGGCCAGCTCTATGCGGGATGAAGAAGGCCCGGTTTCTGAGCGCAGACCGTTGGGCTACCGGCGCAACAGATTCCGACCGACTAACCCGCGTTATTCATGACGGTTCGTCGCGTTGCACCCGTTGCTTTGGCCCATTGCACTCGGAAGAGCAATGGGCGCCCCGAGCAACGGGTACCCGGAAGTCGCGTGGCGAGACGGGCAAGCGCAGCCACGAGGGACTGAGGCGTACTTGAAACAGTACGTTGAGGCCGCGAGGGGCGAGCCCGCCCGCTGGTATGCCGCAACGCCGCGCATGCGGGCTTGCCTGCCTGCGCCAAGCTGTGCGCGGCAGGCAGGTCGTAGCAGCGAATTGGGTGCCCATTGCTCTTTTGTAGCAATGGGCCTAGGCAGCAGAAGCGTTCAAGAATAATGCGGGCTAAGGCCCGAACCGGATGCCGAACATCACGGCCACACTGGTATTGTCGTTTGGGACCGGGGGGGAGAGGGTGATGTGATGCAGGTTGATCATCAGAGTCGTGGCCAGCGCAATGTTTCTGGTGGCCTGGTATTCGGCGGAGAGGCCGAGCGGAATGAAGTGGCTGGTATCGTTGCGGTCGATGCGGTTCGGACCCACTCCACGATCCAGATCCGCGTGGACCAAACCGATTCCGGCAAACGGCACGAAGTTGATGCCGTTGTTGAGTCGCAAATGGTATTTGGCCACTCCGGCGAAAGCGATCTGCGTCAAATCTCCGGTCGGCGCCAACAACATCATCGGACCGAAGGAAAACGACCGATCCAAATAATAGTCAAGATTGAACCCGAGTGCGAAGACCGTCCCATCGGTTGTCCCGCTCCAGAAACCGAGGTCCGTGCCGAATCCCCAGCGATTCTCATCCGCCTGTGCGAGGCCGAGCGGCGGCAAAGCCAATAGAGCCGCGACCAAGCCCGAAAGCGCAACCTTTCTTCTCCTGGCTGACACGCCTCCCATCCCGTTCTCCTTTTTCCAGAACGACAGCCCGGCGGACTCTATCATAGTGACTTCTACTGGACAAGGCTCCGCTGACCTCCGATGTGTGAGACAGGGGGACAGCATGACGCGCGATCGGCAACGAAACCCCATGCCACGACATCCCGACTCGCCGAGCCCGGTTTCCACTGCGAAAGCGACGGAGCTGGATGGAGCACCGGACCTAGAGATAGCGATGCGCCACGACGGTTCCTTCAGGACCGAATTCGTAAAGTAAGGGAGCGCCGGTGGGAATGTTCAGCTCGAGCACTTGATCCGGCGTCAGGCGATCGAGGTGCATCACCAGGGCGCGCAGGCTGTTGCCGTGGGCAGCGATCAGGATGGTTTCCCCAGCGAGAACGTGAGGTTCAATACGGGATTTGTAATAGGGCAGCACGCGCTCCGCCGTGTCCTTGAGACTTTCTCCTCCCGGCGGACGAATGTCGTAACTCCGGCGCCACAGCTTGACCTGGTGCTCACCGTATTTCTGAGCTGTTTCCGCCTTGTTAAGTCCCTGCAATTCGCCGTACATGCGTTCATTCAAGGCCTGGTCCTTTTCGATCGGAATGTGGGACTGTCCGATGACTTCCAGAACGATTCGGAGAGTCTCGATCGCTCTGGTCAGCACCGGTAGCCGATCAGTTTTTTACCCGCCTCCCGCGCTTCTTCTTCACCCTTCGCCGACAGGGGGACGTCCACCCAGCCCGTGAACCGGTTTTCTCGATTCCATTGCGATTCGCCGTGACGTAGCAACACCAGCCGACCCATTCCTGTCTCTCCCGATTTTTAATAAGTCACTTTGAACTGTGGCCACAACCCGTTGCAATCATCCCATCGCTATAAAAGGCAATCGGTCCTCAGGCAACGAGGCCAAGCCAGCACTATTATCGCGAACCGCTCGGAGCCATTCCTGCTCGTGAGAAGAGCAAACTTGCCACAGGATACGCAATCGTCGCTCCAAGTCAAGCCTCGGACTTTGACAAACGCATCCTCTGGGGCTCCTTGCAATCACCTCGTGCAGTCAGTACCATGCCGCCTGTTGCCGCGGCTCTTCTTCTTTATTTATATGGGCAATGGGTGATGGCCTCTGTTCCGGACCCGCGAGCTCAATCTTGGCAGGAACTCGAGCGCTGGTGGATCGAAATGGCGCGGCGCCTCGGCGTCGGCGAACGGGCGGAGTATTTCTTTAAGCACGCGCTCGGCTCAGGTCGATTGTTGGAGCGGATCGGGCGGGTAGGAGGAACCATCGACTACCTGTTGTTCGTCTTGATCCGGTATTGGATTCCGCCCGTACTCCCGCCGCCCGGCCGTGAGCGCATGTCGAAAAACGATCAGGATTATTGGCTGGAATCCGAGCAAATCCTCAAACGTGCGGTCGAACGTTTGAGAGAATTGAAGCCCTTGATCGAATTGCTAACGGCCCCGAATCCGCTCACAGCCCCCGCCGACTCCAGCATGAGACCCCAGGGTACAACTCCGGTGGTGGAAGTGGAACTCGCCCGGATGCTGGAAGGGATCGCCGAGGTGGCGGGCAGCTACGGCGGGCCTGATTACACGTCGGTCATCAAGAATTTCGATCCGATTCCGCTTCGGCAGACCCAACCGTTCAAACACAATAAAAAGAACAGCGCGGAACTGTGGGTGGTCTTTTTGCTGCGGGAACATTTCAAGACGCTGGGCTTAGGCAAGGATCGCTACTGGCCGCTCGTAGCCGAGGTCTGTGCGGCCGCTGGCATCTCCCAGCCGAGCGGCCAATCGTACGGAGCGGAGGAACTCAAATCGTGGTGGCAGAAGAACTGGCCGCGGACTTACACGCAACTGGAACAGAAAGAGGCCGCGGCCGAACCGGGGGGAGCCGCATACAGGCACGATTTCGAGTGGTTTCAGGCTTGGATCACCTGGCAACGCGCGCGCGCCCCGCTGGCTCCGGCATAATCACCCGGAGAAATCAGGCCATGGTCTCAGCGCGCATAATTCATGAAGGCTTCTACTGCAACCGTCGATACGCCGCTCCGACAAGCCTGCACGCAGCCTTGTGGCGTACAGGCGGGCGTACTCGCCGCTCGGTCGGTCGACATACTGGTGCAAGTATGCCTTCCTCCCTCGCGGCTGTGCTTGCCCGTCTCGCGTCGCATCTCAGCGGCTTCGTGACGAACCCTCACGAATTATGCGCGTTAGGCGCTCGTCCGGGTGGGCGCCGGCTGTGTTCGGGGAGGAGCGGTGCGACCGTGATCGGGCGGCCCCTCTTGTAGAATGGCGATGAGGAGCGCCACCTTCAAGGCGAATAACCCGACTCCGACCCACACCACGTAGGGTTGAAACCCTCCGGAATCGTTCAAGATCCGGTCCCGGCTGAGACCGTCAAGGCTCCGCTGCGCTCCGATCTTTGCCAACTGCTCCTTGATATGCCAGTAATAGATGTAATTCGCGCTGGCCCCCGCCATGATCCGCCAGACGAAATCCGCCGACAGATCCTGCGTGAAGTAAAACGCCACGACCGGCCCGACCGCATAGACCAGCGCGTACAGATACATCTTGCGATACAAGAACCAAAGGAAGGGCTCAAAGAGAAACGCCGGCCAATTCCACGTCAGGGCGAAGCGGGGTCCGGACGCGGTCGAGAATTTCTTGAACGTCTCCAGATACCGATCGGCATTGGGTCCGATGAATTTCCGCCAGAGCTGCGCTTCATCCCAGACAGGTTCGGTCGGCTGGACGGAGGAGAACGCGGTCCCGCATTGCTGACAAAAGCGCGCGTCGTCTGGATTGACCTGTTGACAGGTTTCACAGGATTTCATGGGCTGAGCTTATCACATTCTCGGGGCTGCACTCACACGCCATGTCGATGAAATTTCTCAATGATCAGAAAGAGATAGAAGATTCGATTGGCGAGTTTGATATTGCTTTCACCCTATCGGTGTGTTAGTGTCCACAAATTCATGCAGGGTGGTGCACGATGCCGACCGAGGAGCTCAAGCAAGACGCGGAACGTTATCTGATGCCGACCTACGCACGACTGCCAATTTCGATCGTGCGTGGTCAGGGCAGCCGCGTCTATGACATGGAAGGGAGAGAGTACATCGATTTTGTCGCCGGAATCGCAGTGAATGTTTTGGGCCATGCCCATCCGGATTTGACGCTGGCCATCCAAAAGCAGGCCCAACATCTCCTGCACGCTTCCAACCTCTATTACACCGAGCCGCAGGTACGATTGGCCCAGGCGTTGGTCGACCATTCATTCGCCGATAAAGTGTTTTTCTGCAACAGCGGTGCGGAGGCGAACGAAGCTGCGATCAAGTTGGCCAGGCGTTACTCATTCGAGAAGTACGGGCCTGGTCGGCATGACATCATCACGATGCGAAATTCATTTCATGGCCGGACTCTCGCAACCCTCACGGCGACAGGCCAGGAAAAAGTGCAGAAGGGGTTCGCTCCTCTCGTTCCGGGGTTCAGCTATGTAATGTTCAACGACCTCTCGGAGGTGGAAAAAGCCATCACTGCCAAGACAGCCGCAGTGATGCTGGAACCGATCCAGGCCGAAGGCGGAGTCCTCGTCGCAGATCGCACGTATTTGAAGGGATTACGGGAGTTGTGCCAGCAACGGGACGTCCTGTTGATTTTCGACGAGGTCCAGACCGGCATGGGCCGTACAGGCACCCTCTTCGCGTACGAGCAATTCGGTGTCGAGCCGGACATCATGACCCTCGCCAAAGGGCTGGGCGGCGGCGTCCCGATCGGGGCCTGCCTCGCGACGGGCCGAGTGGCAGAGGTCTTCACCGCGGGAACCCATGCGTCCACATTCGGCGGCAATCCGCTGGCTTGCGCCGCCGGGTTGGCCGTGCTGCGGGTCCTGCTGGAAGGGCGGATCCTGGACCACGCCCGCCGGATGGGAGATTATCTGGCCAAGGGCTTGGCGGAATGCAAAGATCGGCACCGTACGGTGAGAGATGTGCGCGGCCTCGGCTTGCTGCAAGGAATGGAGCTAGCGATCGACGGCCAACAGATTGTGACGGACTGTCTGGCTCGCAGGCTCTTGATCAACTGCACGATGGAACGGGTCTTACGTTTCATTCCACCCCTCATCATCACCCAGCGCGAGATTGATCGCTTGTTGGACGCGCTGTCGCAGATACTCAACAAACGGGCGTAACGAACCGCGCGAAGAGGTCGCCATGGCAGGACGTCCTGTCAGCGTGACTGGCCAACAGCCTGGCCAAGGGCTCGGAAAAGACTTGCTGCATGTCGGCCAGATCCCCAGGCGGGACATCAATGCCTTGCTGCGCCTGTCCCTCGAATTGAAGCGCGCCCATCGGCGCGGCGGAACCCCTCGGCTGCTGGCCGGCAAGATGCTCGGGCTCTTATTTCAAAAGCCGTCGACGCGGACGCGCGTATCGTTCGAAGCCGGCATGAATCAACTGGGAGGGCAGGCGATCGTCCTCCCGATGGCCGACATCCAACTTTCACGCGGGGAAAGCATCGCCGACACGGCGCGGGTGCTGTCGCGGTACCTGGACGGCCTGGTGATTCGGACCTACGACCACGTGACAGTGGAAGAGTGGTCCAGAGAGGCGACGATTCCGGTCATCAACGGGCTGACCGATTTGAGCCATCCCTGCCAAGCACTCTCCGATCTCTTGACGATTCGCGAAAAAAAGGGCCGCCTCAGAGGGATCAAGATCGCGTACGTCGGCGACGGCAATAACGTGGCCAATTCCCTTATTGAGGCAGCGGCCAAAATGGGCATGACGATCGCCCTCGGCTGTCCTGCCGGCTATCAGCCGGATCAACATATCGTTGATGTCGCCCGGCTCGAAGCGCAGCAGACTGGCGGCGTCATCGAGATCGGCGAAGATCCCGTCGTAGCGGTCAAGGAAGCCGATGTGGTCTATACTGACGTCTGGATCAGTATGGGCCGTGAGCGGGAACAGGCCCGTCGCCTGAAAGCATTAGCCCCCTACCAACTGAACGAACGGCTATTGCGGCGCGCAAAGCCCGATGCCATCGTGATGCATTGTCTGCCGGCGCTCCGCGGCGAAGAAATCACGGCCGACGTCCTGGATGGACCGCGATCTGTCGTCTTGGATCAGGCCGAGAACCGCCTGCATATGCAAAAGGCCATCCTGGTCACGTGGCTGTCGAATCGGGGAGCCATGCGTCGAGGCAGCAAGCAGGCATAGAGGAAATCGCCCATGGCGCGGAGTGCGGTCAAGAAAGTGGTCTTGGCTTATTCGGGCGGGCTGGACACGTCCGTCATCCTGAAATGGCTGCAAGAAACGTACGGTTGCTCGGTGGTGGCGTTCTGCGCCGATCTCGGGCAAGGGGAAGATCTCAAGGCGATCAAATCGAAGGCGCAGATCTTGGGCGTTTCGAAAGTTTACGTCGAAGATCTCCGCGAGGTCTTCGTGAAAGACCACATCTTCCCGATGCTGCGGGCGAACGCCGTCTACGAAGGAGGCTACCTGCTGGGGACCTCGATCGCCAGGCCTCTGATTGCCCGGCGCCAGATCGAAATCGCGCGGAAGGAAGGGGCCGACGCCGTGGCGCACGGTGCGACGGGGAAGGGGAACGACCAGGTCCGATTTGAACTGACTTACCTCGCGCTCGACCCGAAGATCAAAATCATTGCACCCTGGCGCGAGTGGGCGTTTCGTTCTCGACGGGAGCTCATCGAATACGCACAGGCGCACGATATTCCGGTGACGGCGACCAAGGCCAAACCCTATAGCATGGACCTGAATTTGTTCCACGTCAGTTACGAAGGTGGGATCTTGGAAGATCCATGGGAGGCGCCGCCGGAAGAAATCTTCCAGATGACCGTCTCGCCAGAACGGGCGCCTGACAAACCCAGAGAAATCGAGATCGACTACGAACAGGGCGACCCGGTGGCGGTGGACGGGAAACGCATGAGCCCGGCAGCGCTGCTGGCGCATCTGAATCGACTCGGCGGAGCCCATGGGGTAGGCCGGCTGGACATGGTCGAAAACCGCTACGTGGGCATGAAGTCTCGCGGCGTCTACGAAACACCGGGCGGGACGATCCTGCATGTCGCGCATCGGGGGATCGAGTCGCTGACGATAGACAGGGAGGTCTTGCATCTTCGCGACAGTTTGATTCCTCGTTACGCCGAACTGATTTATTATGGATACTGGTACAGCCCCGAACGGGAGATGCTGCAGAAAGCGATCGACGAGGCTCAACAGGACGTCACCGGCACGGTCCGAGTGAAATTGTATAAAGGCGGTTGCACGGTCGTCGGCCGCAAATCGCCCAGGTCGCTCTACCGGTTGGATTTAGCTACGTTCGAAGAAGACGAAGCATACCGACAGAAGGACGCGGAAGGGTTTATCCGGTTGAATGCGCTGCGGCTCGCCATCCGCGCGCAACGCAAGAAACAGAAGGCGTAGTTCGGGAAGCGCATCGCGCGAAGGGCATTGGAAAAGAACCTATGAGCCCGAAGAAACACCCGGCCGTTCAGAAAGGGAAGAAGACGGCTGCCGGCCATTCCCGTGCGGCGCTTCACGCTTCACGCGATACGGCCAAACTGTGGTCGGGGCGGTTTCGCGACCGTACCGATCGGCTGGTGGAGGCGTTCACGTCTTCGCTCGCCTTCGACCGGCGGCTTTACGCGCACGACATCCGGGGCAGTATCGCTCATTGCAAGACGTTGGAGCGGGCGGGTGTGTTGACCTCTCGCGAGACGGCCGAAATGATCCGCGGGCTGGAGGCCGTGAAGGCGGAACTGGATCAAGGACGCTTCCCCTTTGTCCCCGAGGACGAGGATATCCACATGGCCATCGAGCGCCGGCTGACGGAGCTGATCGGACCTCTGGGAGGGAAACTGCATACCGGCCGCAGCAGAAACGACCAGGTGGCGCTGGACATTCGATTATATCTGCGCGATGCACTCAAGGTAGTGACCGGGCGGCTTGAAGAATGTGAGCGCGCGCTCCTGGCTCAGGCGCGGGCGCACCTCGATGTGGTCATGCCAGGCTATACGCATCTCCAACGGGCCCAACCGGTGTTGCTGGCCCATCATCTGCTGGCCTATGTCGAGATGTTGGAGCGCGACAAAGGGCGGGTGAGAGATGCACTGTCCCGGCTGAACGTGATGCCGCTCGGCTCGGGGGCATTGGCAGGCACGAACTATCCGGTCGATCGCCAGTACACCGCGCGCCTTTTGGGTTTTACAACAGTGACGGAGAACAGCCTCGACGCCGTCTCCGATCGGGACTTCGCCGTCGAGGTGGTGGCTGCGCTTTCGCTGATCATGATGCACCTGTCCCGGCTGAGTGAAGAACTGATTCTTTGGACCTCTCAGGAGTTCCAATTCGTGGATTTGCCGGATGCCTTTTGCACGGGCAGCAGCATGATGCCGCAGAAAAAAAACCCCGACGTGCCGGAGCTTGTCAGGGGGAAAACTGGGCGAGTTTACGGCCACCTCCTCGCGCTGTTAACGACCCTCAAAGGACTGCCGCTGAGTTACAATCGTGATCTGCAGGAGGATAAGGAAGCGCTTTTCGATGCGCTGGACACCGTGTCGGCCTCTCTCGAAGTCTATGCGGAACTGCTCAAAGGGCTGAACGTCAATCGCGAGGTGCTGGAGCGCGTGGTGGCCTCCGGCTCCATGCTGGCCACGGAGTTGGCGGATTACCTCGTCTCGAAGGGCGTCCCGTTCCGGGAGGCCCATGCCGTCACGGGCCGGATCGTGCGGTTCTGCCTCGATCAGGAAAGGGACTTGGGGGATCTGACGCTGAACGAGCTCAGGTCGTTCTCCGAGCGGTTTGACAAAGACGTGATGGACGTGCTCACAGTGGAGGGCGCGGTCGAGCGCAAGGCCCAGATCGGCGGCACAGCGCGCAAGCGAGTCGAGGCGAGGATCAAAGCCTTGGAAAAAGAACTCGCATGATAGGGTTGACATCCCACGGGCTTGACGTTGGTATGTCGCCCAAGGGGCGTGCGGCTGGCCTTCGGGTCGGGTCATCCGACGGCCACTCGATGGGATTCGTTGGGAGACCTGAAAGGCAATGGCCAAAACCGGTTGTCCTGTTCGTGATCATGTTGGTGATTTGTGCGATCACCGTCGGGTGCGGCGTCATCGGCGCTCCTATCGCACCGGAAGATGTGGGCATCGCCCCACGGCTGGAGAAAGAGCAGGAGCAGGAAGCCAAGGGCCGAGAACAGGCCGCCCAACAACAGGAGGCCGGATCAGGCGCCGTCGAGCCGCCTTCCGAGCCGGAGCTGCCGCCGTTGAGGCCGGTCGGGACGAGATAGCAGGCATGAGCTTGTTCGTGTGAGAAAGATGGGCAGCAACCGGGCCGCAGAGTTCAGCCTGGTTGGCAATGGGCGCTGCATCACAAATCAGGAGGAGAAACCAATGGAGCTGATCCGACCTGCGAGGGCGACGACAAAGACGAGGACCCTCTTGTTGGTTGATCCCTATCCCAGAAATAACCCCTATCATTTGACGGCCTCGGAGCGGCGGGCGGTGTGGTTCCCGAAGTTGAGCCTGCCGGTGATCGCGGCCTATACGCCGGAGAACTGGCATGTCGATTTGGTCGATGAGGCGGTGCGGGACATCGATTTCGAGCATCCCTGCGATCTGGTGGGCCTGTCGGTGATGACCTGTTATGCGCCGCGGGCCTACGAGATCGCTGCAGAGTTCCGGAAACGCGGCAAGAAAGTGGTACTGGGCGGGGTGCATCCGACCTACTGTCCGGATGAAGCGCTCCAACACTGCGACGCGATCGTCTGCGGAGAGGCGGAGGATCTCTGGCCTGAGCTGATCGCCGATTTCGAAGCTGGCGCGATGAAGCGCACGTATAAGATGGAAAAGTTTCCTGCGCTTGAACACTATAAAAGCCCGCGCGTCGAGTTGCTGAGTCCGGATGCCTACATGACCAGGCAATGTAGTTTCACCACGCGGGGATGCCACTTCGATTGCGAGTT
>JBBIOW010000051.1:12782-17815 GCA_037443165.1 Nitrospiraceae bacterium
ATTCAACGGAAAGACGACCCGGCGTCGGCCGGTCCAGGAAGTTGTGAGAGAACTGACACAGATCAAGCAATGGATCCGCAGCGAACTGGTCGACCGGATGCGGAACGATTCCCTCTGGCAAGCGTTCCTGACCGGTCTGCGTATTCGGCTGGGCATCGAGGACGGGACCATATTCGCGTTCGTGGACGACCTGCACAACAGCAACCGCGCCTACTGCCGCGAACTGTGGACAGCGCTCAAACCGCTGAACATCAAATGGGGATGTCAGTCGACGTTGTTCCTGGGCGACGATGAAGAGATGGTCAAGCTTGCGGCGGAGAGCGGTTGCGTGTCGGTCTTCGTGGGAATGGAGTCGCTGGATGAAGACTGCCTGGAAGAGACCAACAAGCCGTTCAATCGTGTGGAGAAGTTCTCGCAGGAGATCAAGATGTTTCACCAGTACGGGATTATGGTGAATCCGGGCATCGTGTTCGGCTTCGACAACGACGACGAATCGGTGTTCGAACGGGCTGTGTAATTTCTCGTGAAGAACCGGGTGGAACTCGCCTACTTCAACGTACTCACCCCGCTCCCAGGCACGGCGTTGTACGAGCGGTACAATCGGGAAGGACGCATCTTCGACCGGGATTGGGCGAAGTACGACGGCAAACACGTCGTCTTCTATCCGAGCCGCATGACGCCCGAGCAGCTGCAAGAGGGTTTCTATTGGGCGAATCACCAATTTTATTCGCTCCCGTCGATTTGGTACCGCTTGATGGGGACGAAGCAGCGATTTGTCGCTCGCTTGGAAATGAATCGGGAATTCCGCAAGCTGATCAAGCGGGCGTGCCCACGGGGCACCCTCTCACCGGTGGCCCAAGTCCTGAAAAATCTCCAGGCCAAACTGCCGGCGATCGATCGTGAGCACCTGATCCCCAACGCCCTGCACGCGATCAAGCAGCGGTTTGATGCGACCGCTGCACCGGCCCAGGAACTCTGGTTGAATGTCAAAGCCAAACGGCACGACCGATTCGCCGCCTTGGTCGTGGAACTGGAAGGCACGCTCGACCGGCTGAATGCGCAGGAGTTGCTCAAGCGGATTAAGGAAGCGGCGGAGAAGGCCAGGCTCGACATCATCGTCAACTTCGAACATTTGAAGCACGCGACCCCGGACGCACTGCGGGCGCTGTTGGAGGGCGAGGCGTTGAAAGCCATCATGCCCTATGCCAGGGTCCGTTATCGGAAGTTCAAAGCCGCCTTCGAAGCGTCGCTCCACGGGCTCTCGATCCACGGGCTCGACCTGTTGAGCGAGGACTTCCAAGATGCATGATTTTCAGTACCGACAGGGCGAACTCTACTGTGAAGACGTCCCGATCGGCCGCATCGCCAAGGAAGTCGGCACGCCGTGCTACGTGTACAGCCATGCCACGTTGGTGAGGCACTTTCGGGCGTATGACGGCGCGTTCCAGAACATTCCCCACATCGTCGCCTATGCCATGAAGGCCAATTCCAATCTGGCGATCCTCCGCCTGATGGCCCGCGAGGGCAGCGGCGTGGACATCGTGTCGGGCGGCGAGTTATACCGCGCCTTGCAGGCCGGCGTGCCGGCTTCAAAGATCGTGTTCGCCGGGGTTGGGAAGAGCCGAGAGGAAATCCACGATGCGCTCAAGTCGGATATTCTCATGTTTAACGTGGAGTCCTCGGCCGAGCTGCATGCGATCGACGAGGCCGCCGCCGAGATGGGCGTTCAGGCACGGGTGGCGCTGCGGATCAATCCGGACATCGATCCCAAGACGCATCCCTATATTTCGACCGGGTTGAAGAAAAGCAAATTCGGGATCAGCGCGGACCGCGCGCTAGACGAGTTTAAGCTGGCGTCATCGCTCAAGCATATCGAGGTCGTCGGGGTCCACAAGCATATTGGCTCCCAGCTTACCGATGTGACGCCGTTCGTCGATGCGCTCCGGAAGGTGCTCGGATTGGTCGAGGCCCTCAAGTCGCAAGGGATCGGAATCCGGTACGTCAACATCGGCGGCGGGCTCGGCATTACGTACGCCGACGAATCGCCGCCAAGGCCTCAGGATCTGGCGGACGCCATCTCGCCGCTGGTGCGGGATCTCAAATGCGTGTTGATCATGGAACCGGGCCGCGTCATCGTGGGAAACGCTGGCGTTCTCGTCACGAAAGTGCTCTACACTAAAGAGGGCGAGGCCAAACGGTTCGTGATCGTGGACGCGGCAATGAACGATCTCATCCGCCCGAGCTTGTACGGCGCGTACCACGATATCCGTCCAGTTCGGGAAGCGGCCGTGCACGGAGAACGGAAGACCGTCGACGTGGTCGGCCCGGTCTGCGAGTCGGGCGACTTTCTGGCGAAAGATCGGGCGATGCCCGAAGCGAAACCGGGCGAGCTGCTGGCGGTCATGAGCGCGGGTGCCTACGGATTCGTGATGTCGTCCAATTACAACTCCAGGCCGCGGGCGCCGGAAGTCCTGGTCAAGGGTGGAGAGATGCATGTCATCCGCGCGCGGGAAACCTACGCAGATCTCGTGCGCGGCGAAACCATTCCCGATTTCCTCAGGTAACGACGGGTCACCACTTTTGCACGAGGGACAGGTTATGTTTACCGGCTCACTAGTCGCCATCGTCACGCCCTTCAAGAACGGGCTGGTGGATGAACGGTCATTGGGCGACCTCATTGAATGGCAGATCGCCAACGGCACCGACGGGATCGTGCCGTGCGGCACGACCGGGGAATCAGCCACGCTCTCGCATGAAGAACACGAACGAGTCATTGCTTTCACCGTCGAGGTCGTCAAGCGTCGGGTCCCGGTGATCGCCGGGACCGGCTCCAACTGCACCGAAGAAGCCATTTCTTTGACCCAGCATGCGAAACGCGTCGGGGCGGACGGCGCTCTGCTGATCACCCCCTACTACAACAAACCGACTCAGGAAGGGCTGTTCCGCCACTTCAAGGCAATCGCCGAAGCTGCGGATATCCCGATTGTGCTTTACAACATTCCGGGGCGGACCGGAGTCAACATGTTGCCGGCGACGGTGGCCCGTCTGACTTCCGTGCAGAACATCGTGGGGATCAAGGAAGGAAGTGGATCGGTGCAACAGGCGTCGGACATCGTCCAGATGTGCGGAGACCGGATCACCGTGTTGTCGGGCGATGATCCGCTGACCCTGCCTATGATGGCGGTCGGAGCCAAGGGCGTCATCACGGTCACGGCGAACATCGCGCCGGTGGACATGGCCTGCCTGGTCGACGCCTTTGCGGAAGGGCGGGTGGAGGAAGCGCGGCGGCTGCACTTCAAACTGTCCCCTTTGTTCGCTGCTCTGTTTTTGGAGACGAATCCGATCCCCGTCAAAGCGGCCCTCAGTATGATGGGGAAAATCGAAGAAGAGCTTCGTCTTCCCCTTTGCCCGATCGGGCAGGAGAATCGGGACAAGTTGGCGCGGGTGATGAAAGAGTACGGGCTGATTTAACAGCTTTCGCTGGTCAGGTCTCTGCCGTTGGTTTTGGAACGTAACGATCCCTGTTCGTATCGTTGAAGGCGGATAGCTTCCTGTTTTCCTGCTTCCACCGAGGTCCAGGTGATTAAAGTCATCGTCGCCGGCGCAGCCGGACGCATGGGTTCCAGGCTCGTTGCGCTGATCAAGGACTCGGCCGCCTTGACATTGACCGGAGCGGTCGAAGTCAAGGGCCACATCTCGATCGGCGAGGACGCTGGAGATAACGCTGGATGCGGCAAGACGGGCGTACCGATCACCGACGACCTGTCCACGCTCTTGGATCGTGGCGAAGTGGTCATCGATTTCTCCACTCCTCAGTCCTCACTCGCCCACCTGCGCACTGTGGCCCAGCATCGCCGGGCGATGGTCATCGGCACCACCGGCTTTTCGCCTCAAGAACTGGACGAACTGAAAATTCTGGCGCGCCAAGTGCCTTGCGTGTTTTCGCCGAACATGAGCGTGGGCGTCAACGTGATCTTCAAAGTGATCGCCGAGATGGCCAAGACACTCGGCGAGGAGTACGACCTCGAAGTGATCGAGGCGCATCACCGTTTGAAGAAGGATGCGCCGAGCGGTACGGCGCTGAAGATGGCGGAGGTGCTCGCCAGGGCAGTGAACCGCGACTTGGCCCAGGTCGGCGTCTATGCTCGGAAAGGGTTGATCGGGGAGCGCAAGCGCGGGGAAATCGGCATTCAGACGATCCGGGCAGGCGACATCGTCGGCGATCACACCGTGCTCTTCGGCGGCATAGGCGAGCGCATCGAGGTCGTCCACCGAGTGCAGAGTCGCGACACATTCGCCCGCGGGGCTCTTCGTGCGGCACGGTGGGTCGTGAAACAACCTCCTGGACTCTACGACATGCAGGATGTCTTGGGGCTCAGGTAGAGGAGCGGCTTCATGCTACTCCTGGCAGGAGGCAGGAAAGTCCGGACTGCTGACAGTGGCGCCGCAGGCATGACACTGGACGCGTGCTCTGCCCGCGTGTGAAACTAATAAGCCGGTAGCATGACGGGCAACTGAGTATCCCGGTAAGGGGAACGGTCGAAATTCGATGAACAGTCGGTTTCATGGGATTTTCAGAGAATGAGCATCCCCTGTCTGCGGGCATCCGCTTCGTTTCTCGGCCCGCGCAGACTTCCAGGCGCAGCTTTCCGCCAGACCGGCACCCGACCCTGAACCACGACAGGCCATACGGCGGTGACAGGACATGCCGCTCCCGCAGCCTGTCCGATCGCGCATGAGAGGATGTGATCGTTTTGCACAGTGCGGAATTAATGTCGCGCTGTCAACGGTCGCGGCTCAGGATCGATGGCTTTTCGCCGACCGCAATTCAAGCAGGCAAAGACGGTGATCGCCAGTCCTGCGTCAAGGTCCACCGCCCGTTCCGGCAACATTGTTCCGCGGCATTTGTCGCAAGTCTGCATGCGGTGACTCTAACATCGACTGGTGCCTATGACTATCCTCCTGAAGTACTGGATTCTCTGTGCAAAGGCCCCTCGTTTAGGTGGACGATCGGCCCATGTAAGCTAGGCGGC
>JBBIOW010000052.1:0-9779 GCA_037443165.1 Nitrospiraceae bacterium
CAAACCCTCGCTGGTCGTCCAGGATGTGCTCGAACGCCACGCGTGTGTTGACCAAATCACCGGTGTATGTCGTCTCGTTGCCCTCACTTCCCGGTGCGGCATAGGTGTAGAAGATGCCGGCCTGGATGCGAAACGGCCGGATATTCTTGCGGGCCATGACTCCTTCCGTGAAGGCCACTTCGCCGAAACGTGTGGCGGGAAAGCGGCCGATCGGCGCGAAGCCGCCTGGCGGCTTGCTTGTACCCATCCATTTCCCCGTCGGCAGGACCATGTGATTGAACAGGGTGACCGATGGGCGCCACGAGTCCGGATCCTGCACGATCGGCCGGTATTTGATCGCCAGCGAGGTGTCGCCGGGGCCTGTGTCGGTGTCCACCTTGCCGTTGTCTCGAGCCCAGAAGGATTGCAGCGAGGTCGTTGCTCCGAACTGGATGTGATCTGTGAGCCCGTACGCGAATTCGAGGGACGGTTCCTGCACGCTGTACAGATGAACCGGCCCGCTCTTCCGATCCGAGAAGAAGCGCAAGCGGTTGTCGAAGGAATGTTCGCCGATCTGTGAAAAAATAAACGGACGCAGCAGAGACTGTCCCTTGGGCTGGATGTCGACCGCCGTATGCAGGATCGGGCCGTGTGAGAACGGGTTCCAACTGTTCCGGTATTTCCGCATCTCTTCGTCGGACGGTGTCCAGCTCCATGCGTGAACAGGCTTCACGGCGACTGTTTGCACCAATTGCGCCCACATCAACATCACCAACACGATCTGCACGGATTCGCCGAAATTCACCTACCGCCTCGCCTCTGCGTCGCTTCGTCCGGGGACGACACGATTGCTGGCATACAGTTCGGGAGCGCATGTGAGCGATGCGGGGATGAAACGCTGGTCAGCATCGGGATTCGACCGGGTCGGGAGTTCGATTCCAATGCAGCCAATGGCGGCAGAGATCGCGGACGAGAGCGGAAAGCTCTTCGAAGGTCCCGGGCTTTACGATGTAGGCCGAGGCTCCGGCTTCGTAGCAGGCGCGGATGTCGCGCGGGTTGTCCGAGGTGGTCAGTATGACGATAGGGATAAGGGGCAGGCGGGCGTCGGCTCGAAGCCGGTATATCAATTCGATGCCGGTCATGTCTCGGAGGTGCAGGTCCAGGATGATCAAGTGCGGGAGCGCGGGTTGCGGCGAACGGGCCTGGGCTTGCAGCACCGCCAGTGCGGACTCCGCGTCGTGCAGGGGTACAGTTGACTCGCCAAGCCCTTGCCGCGCGATCGCTTCCTGCAGGAGCTCGCACTCGCCCCGGTTGTCCTCGACCAAGAGAATGCGCTTGCCGGTCGCACAGTGCATGATGCGTCTTCGTGCCGGGTGAATGCGGGATGACTCAGCAAATGAAATGCCGAATCAGAACGCCGAGGAGAACGTTCAAAGCTGATTGGAAGGCGTTGAAAAATCGAGGAAATAGATCTTTGGGTAAGGCACGAGTGCGAGTGCCAATGAAGCGGTCATCAGGGTTAGCCTGGAGAAATTCCAGAGGGGGAGAGGAATTTTTCTAGGGCCCCGACTGTCCCTCCGTAACCCCGTACTTGCGCAGTTTTGTCAGGAGGGTCTTGTAATCGATACCCAGAGTGCGGGCCGTCTGAGTTTTGTTGCCACCGTGTTCGTTGAGGATGCGAAGGATGTGTGCCCGCTCGGCTTCGTCCAATGAACAGGGTGCTTCCATGTGGCGCGGAAATGATCGCGCCTGTGCGGCAGGCAACAGGGCCGCCAGCTCTTCTGGTTCGATCGTCAGTGGGGCGTCGAACGGCGACAAGAGGACGAGGCGTTCGATCACGTTGCGAAGTTCCCGGATGTTGCCCGGCCACGGATACGCGGCTAGGCACTCGATCGACGGTTTTGATAGGGTGCGAGGCGGCGAGCCCGGCGGCCGGAGCGTCTGCAAGAAATGCTCGGCCAGCAGCGGGATGTCTTCCGGCCGTTCTCGTAACGGCGGCACGCGGAGCGTGATGGTGTTGATCCGGTACAGCAGGTCGTCCCGGAATCGCCCTGCCAGGACCAGATCCTGGAGATCGCGGTTGGTCGCGCCGATGAACCGAACGTCGGCCGTCAAGATTCTGGTCCCGCCGACCTGGCGGTACTCTCTGCGGTCCAACACCCGCAGCACGCTGACCTGCATGGGGCCGCTCATCTCGCCGAGCTCGTCCAGCAACAACGTGCCTCCCTCGGCTGCGGCGATCAGACCGGACTTTGCGGCCCCGGCACCGGTAAATGCGCCTTTTTCGTAACCGAACAGCTCGCTTTCCAGCAGATCGCCTTTGACGGTGCCGCAATTGACGGCCAGAAACGGCGCGTCCCGGCGAGGACTGAGGGCGTGGATCGTGCGCGCGATGACTTCCTTGCCTGTGCCGGTCTCGCCTTGGATCAACACCGGTGCGTTGGCTGGTGCGATCTTCTGCACCAGCTCCATCAACTTGCGCCACGCCGGACTGACGCCGTGGACCACGCACTCGGCGCGCCGAGCGGCGGACTCCAGGCGAAACGCCAGGTTTTCGCGGCGGAGCGCGCGGACGGTCTTTAATTTGGCCAAGGCCGCGGCGACCTGCGACCCGTCGAACGGCGTCTCCTTGACAAGGAAGTCCCAGGCCCCCGCTTTGATGGCGTCGACAGCGGCTCGCACTTCGCCATGCCCGGTCAGCACGATCACATCCACGTCCGGCTGATGTTCACGCACCCAGCGCAAGACCTCACGCCCGTCCACGCCGGGCATGCGCAGGTCGGTGATCACGCAGTCGTACGAGGACGCCTGCAGCGCGTCGAGCCCGGCCTGGCCGCGCTCGCCCAACGTCACGCTGCAGCCTTCATCCCGCAGCGTATTCTGCAAGACCGAACGGACGAACGCCTCGTCGTCGATGACGAGCACTTTCATGGAACGTCCATCATGGGAAAGGCGAGATAGAACGCGCTTCCCTTGCCGGGCGACGATTCAGCCCAGACCCGGCCTCCATGCTTCTCCATGACCAATTTCACGATGGCCAGCCCGACGCCCGTCCCTTCGAATTCCGAGGCGGTGTGAAGACGTTCGAACAGGCCGAAAATGCGATCGGCCTCTTTGGGGTCGAACCCGATGCCGTTGTCCCTGACCCACAGCACATAGTTGCGATCCGTCACCGCGCCGCCGATGTGGATCTCGGGCGATGCGACGCCGCGCGAGAACTTCAGGGCGTTGTCCACGAGATTCACGATGGCCTGCCGAATGGTCGCTGGATCTCCCCGGACGTGGGCGGCCGGCAGATCAACGGTCACGGCCGTGGACGACAGGAGGCGATCCGACACAGCGTCACGAACCAGTTCCTGGAGATTGACGCGGACTCTGGGCAGCGTCTGCTGCTCCAGACGCGAATAGCGCAGCAGGGCGTCGATCAGGGCGGTCATCTGTAGAGAAGCCGCGTGGATCTTTTCAACGTAATCGGAGGCCACGGCTTCCATGGTCCCGCCGAATTTGCGTTCGAGCAGAGAGGAAAACCCCTCGATCTCGCGGAGCGGTGCCTTGAGATCATGGGCGACGGAATAGGTGAAGGCTTCCAATTCCTTGGTCTTGCGCTCCAGCGCGAGGGTCCTCTCCCGCAAAGTGGCCAACATGGTCACGAGCGAGGTGGAAAGCATGCCGACCTCGTCCCTCGAAGGCCAGGAATCGAACGAAGCCGATAAGTCGTGATGGGCCACCCGGTCCGCCGTCGTCGCCAGGCGCTTGAGCGGTTGGGCGATCTGTCGGTTGACGAGCATGTACGTCGCCGCGATGACCACAGCCAGGAGCGCGACCAACATCAGCGCTACCGTCCGTGCCCGGCCGACCAACAAATCCCCTTCGCGGTTCATTTCTGCGTCGATGTTGACGTGGGCATCCATGAGTTGATCGAGGCCGTTTGTCAGTTGCTCGATCACACGATCCGCTTCTTGTGTGGAGGCAAGGAAATCCGGTTTCTCAGCAACCGCGGCGGAAAGATAGGTCTGCCAATTCGCTGCCAGCGTCCGAATCGCGGAGTCGATTTGCTGAATGGCGGCGTCTTCCTGATCAGCTAATCCCGTTCGGCGGTGCTCGGTCAGCATCCGAAACAGGATGGGATGGGTGCGGGCCGCGTGCGTCGTACGGTACAGGTCGAGCGACTGCTTGATCGCGGCCGCATGCGCGTTGAGCCGCGCGACGACCTCCTCGAGACTGCTGGACGGCTTCCGTTCCAAGAACATATGGTAGGCCAGGTTCATCGCCGACGTTTCCCGCCGCATGGATGCGGCGGTGATGATCGCTGGAACGGTGATCCGCTGATGGCGGTCGACGTAACTGTTGATGCGGACAAGGTAGATCAGGATGGCGGCCAGGCTGCAGGCCAAGACGGCCAACATGACGCTGAAGGAGAGGACAAGCTTCTGGCCGATCGTGAGCTGGCGAGACCAGCTCATGAGAATGCCGCGCATGGCGTAACGTACCATAAGCGGCGAAATCGGTGCCAGCTACCGCATGATCACTTTGCCGGTCTTGCTCCAGTAATAGAAAATGGAGAAGTTTGGGTAGATGGCATTGATCGCGTTCTGTCCAGCTAAGGTGAAAAGGACACCTCCTGCGCAGACGAAGTTCGTGTCGCCGATGCGCCACTGAATCGCCGGCTCCACGCCGATCACCGTGAAGCCACTCTTCTGGCCGGCGTTGATCGCATGACCGTCGAGACGATGGGTGATGCCGTGCAGGGTGACGAATTCCAAGTTGTACCCAAAACCATGTTTGTCGCTCAGGATGTGCTCAAAGATGAGGCGTGTATTGATCAAATCGCCCGCGTAGGTGGCTTCGCCGCGTTCGTTCTTGAGGCCCGGCACAGAATACGTATAAAAGACTCCTCCGCTCCAGCGGAAAGGTTGCAGATTCTTCCGAAAAGAAATTCCGCTCGTGAAACTGACCTCTCCGAATCTCGTCGAGGGAAAGCGTCCGATCGGTGAAAACCCACCTGGAGGTTTATCGGTACCAAACCACTTGCTGGTCGGCAAAGCGACTTGGTTGAACCAATTGATGCTGGGCACCCATGTGTCTGGGTCCTGTACGATCGGCCGATATTTCAAGATGATCGAGGAATCGCCCAACCCTGCGTCATTTGTGAGCCGGCCGTTCTGCCTGGCCCAAAAGGCCGAGACCGAAGTCTGGCCGACGATTTCCAGGTGATCGGTGAACCCATATGCGCTTTGGATGAAGGGGGTCTGTGCGCTATACAAGTGAACCGGGCCGGATTTCGCATCAGTCGCGAAACGGAGCTGGTTGCCGAAACTGCTTTCGCCGATCTGCGAGAAGATCAGCGGTCGGATATACCACTGACCTTCCGGCTGAATGTCGGGAGAAGAGATCAACAGGGGCCCGTGGGAGAAGGGATTCCAGCTCTTACGATATTTCCGAATTTCTTCTTCGGTCGGTACCCAGTGAACTTGGGCAAGCCAATCCAGTATATCGGTCGCGCCAACTTGGTAAGGGAAACCTAGGAGGAAGAGACTAAGCAAAAGGAAGCGCGGGGTCAGGCCCATGCCGGAGCGAGTGCAAAGAGGCTTCGAGTTTGCCACCGAGCGAGTATAGCAACTGGCGAACGATCGAGGAAGAAGCATAAAATGCAGCCAATGCCGAATGCTCGTGTGCGGGAATGCCCCCCTGGAAACTATGGAGGACGGTATGGCCTGTCGTGCCTTCTCAATTTACTCGCGTGCCTGGACCAAGCGTAGGATGAGAATCGTCATGTTGCTCGCCCCTGTTCCGATCCTGTCCGCCTGCGCCGAGATCGGCGTGCCACCGCGGCTCGCCATCGACATGGTCGATGTGAAGGCGGGTGAGCGGCACACCTGCGCGTTGACCTCATCCGGCGGAGTCAAATGCTGGGGCTTTAACCACGATGGGCAACTGGGTGATGGCACTGATACTGATCGAGGCACTCCGGTAGACGTGGCGGGTTTGACCAGTGGAGCAAAGGTCATCGTGACCGGTTGGCGGCACAGTTGTGCCGTGACTTCGTTAGGCGGCGTCAAGTGCTGGGGCAACAACCACGATGGGCAGGTGGGTGACGGATCGAAGGAAGATCGGAGGACTCCACAAGACGTGGTGGGGTTGTTGGAGCGGACGATCGCCATTGCTGCAGGGGAGCGGCATAGCTGCGCCGTCACCACGACCGGTGGCGTGAAGTGTTGGGGGCAAAACCACGACGGTCAGCTTGGTGATGGAACGAGGAGGGATCGGGTCACGCCTGTCGATGTGATAGGACTGACCACCGGTGTGGCAGCCATCACAGCGGGTTGGCGGCACACATGTGCGTTGACTACGACGGGAGGCGTCAAGTGTTGGGGAAACAATCATGATGGACAGCTTGGCAATGGAACAGAAAATGATAGTCCATCGCCTGTTGATGTCGTCGGGTTGACGAGCGGCGTCAGGGCGATCGCCGGGCGTTGGCGGCACACCTGTGCGCTCACGAGCGCCGGCGGGGTCAAGTGCTGGGGAGGCAATCACCATGGCGAGTTAGGCGACGGAAGCAGGCGTGACAGCAATACTCCCGTTGATGTTGCGGGGTTAACCCAAGGTGTGAAAGCGATCGCGAGCGGATGGCGGCATAACTGCGCCCTCATGACCGACGGCGGAATCAAGTGTTGGGGCAATAATCACGAGGGACAGCTCGGAGATGGGACTGGTAAGGACCGATACGCCCCGGTCGATGTTGTACTGGTTCCCGGCGGAGCGACCGCTGTTACCGCGGGAGGAGAGCATACCTGCGCACTGGTAAAAGGAACTGTCTTTTGCTGGGGGGCCAACGAGGACGGACAGCTCGGCGACGGGACCTTCAAGAATACGCTCGCGCTGAGACCCGAACCCAGTGACTGACCGTCAGAGTGTCTGCTGGATGCCCAAGAAAGAGAACTTTTCGGCACTTCACTGAGAAGCTTCTTTCCCTGGTTCCTTCATTTCGTGTTCAGCCTCACGACGATGGCACCCATGAGATCCCCTTGTCTGAAGTCGCGTTTGGGACTGGCCGGATGGTTATTATGACAATCTGAGCAGGCCTGGTCAATGGCGTAGTCCGCAGCAAGGCCCTTGAATTGGTTGCCGTCCTCAAACGTGACGACTTTCAAGTCAGGATCTTCCGCGAGCTTCTTGAGGGCTTGGGCTTCCGCCTGTGTCTTCGGAAGATTGGTCGGATTGACCGGAGTCAAGCCGATTAACCCTAAGTCGAAGCTTTTGATCTCTGCGCCCGCGGCTTTGACAAACTGGGCCGGCAACATGATCGCGTGGTCCTCCGTGATCCACTGTTCGCTGGGCTTGACCCCTACCTTTTCGGCTTTTTCGACGATCGTTTTGGAATAGACTGTGCGGAAAGCCTGAGCCGTCTCCAGCACGTACCTAGCCGTCGTCTCGAGCGGGTTGTCAGAGGCTTGGACAAGTGAAATGGCAAAGCCGACGGATAAGGCCATCAGCATACCGCTACGGCGAATCCTTCGAGAATGTTTCATAAGACCCTCATGGGCTGGGTTGGTTTGTGGCGTCGTATGCGTAGCCGGTTACTCCTCTCGACCACGATTTGTCAAGAATCGTTATCGCATGATCACTTTGCCGGTCTTGCTCCAGTAATAGAAAATGGAGAAGTTTGGGTAGATGGCATTGATCGCGTTCTGTCCAGCGACGGTAACGAGCACGCCTGCCGCCGCAACGACCGAGTCGGAGAATTTGTACTGAAGGGCTGGTTCAAGGCCGATGATCGAGAATCCCTTTGTCTGCCCTCGATTGACGGGGTGACCGTCAGCTCTCCAGGTCAGTCCGTGTAAGGTGCTGATTTCGACGTTGTACCCGAAGCCTCTCCTGTCATCGAGCATGTGCTCGATGATGAAGCGAGCGTTGATGACGTCAGCGGTGTAGGTCGTCGTCGTTCCCTCGTTGCCGGGGGCCGAATAGGTATAGAAGACCGCACTGCTGATACGAAACGGTTCGAGATTCTTCCGAACCATGATGCCTTGTGTCACGCCTAACTCTCCGAAGCGCGTGTTCGGCAGCCGGCCTAATGGGGCGAATCCCCCCGGTGGTCGTTCTGTTCCGGTGATCCATCGGCTGGTCGGCAGGACCACCTGCGAAAAGTGGGTGATCGACGGGCGCCATCCGTCGGGGTCTTGAACAATGGGGCGGTATTTGACGATCAGCGAAGTATCACCCAGCCCGGTGTCAGTGGTCATCCGGCCGTTCTGTCTAGCCCAGAAGGAATTCATCGATGCGGCAGCGCCCAACTCGATATGGTCCGTGAGGCCGTAAGCGGCGTTGACAGAGGGCGACAGTGCGTAGAGATGGACCGGTCCGTTCTTGCTGTGTGAAGCGAAGCTGAGCTGATTACCAAAGCTGCTTTCGCCGATCTGTGAGAACAGAAACTCCCGGATCGAGAGCTGGCCTTTGGGCTGGATGTCAACCGCTTGAAGAAGGATGGGGCCGTGGGAGAAGGGGTTCCAGCTCTTGCGGTATTTCGCGATGTCTTCATTGGATGGTGCCCACTCGATGGCCTGCGCTAATGCAGGGGCTGGGACCAGTGTGAGGGTTGTCATCGCTCGCAGCAGCAAGCAGAGTCGGGCGTTGAGGAGAAAGTAAGACATGCGATTTTACAAAGGTATTTGATTTCCCAGTATTCCGACCGTATTAATGACTTATAAATAAATTAATTTGATCTAGTAAGTCAACAATATTTCTTTCGAACTCTGATCCAGCCAGGACTCACGATTACCGTATGAAAAATGAATTCACAATAGTTGACAATAAGACAGAATAGCTGATACTTACTTTCTTGCTATGAGCGAAAAAAGCCGAGCCGAGCCGCCGGACAACATCGAGAACCGTCTCCGTTCGTTCCGCATGGCGAAGGGTCTTTCACAGACTGCGCTTGCAGAAATGAGCGGGATTACCAGACAAGCGGTCTGCGCGATCGAAGCCAATCAGTACTTGCCTACGACGGCGGTCGCGCTTCGTCTCGCCGGAGCGCTCGGCTGCCGTGTCGAGGATCTTTTTAACCTGCTGACGATCGGAGAGCGCATCGAAGGTGATCTGGTCGGCAGTATCTCCCTTCCTGCATCGGATGCCGGTCAAGCCCGCGTCAAGGTCGCACGTATCGGAAACCGGTTCGTCGTCCGTCCTGTCGCGGCGCTGGGCGAGATCTTGAACTTCACCGTGCCAGCGGATGGATTACTCGTCGGCCTCGCACGCGGCCAGCGACGAACGGCCAAGCCGAGCAGCCAGGTCGAAGTGCGGTTGCTCAGGGATCGGCGTGCGGTGGAGCAGGAAATTGCCGTCGCCGGCTGCGATCCCGCCATCGTGCTGGCTGGTGAATATCTGCGGCGTCATCACCACGCGGCGACCGTGGTCGGCTGGACGATGGGCAGCGCGGCCGCGCTGGAAGCGCTCAAGCGGGGAGAAGTCCACATGGCCGGGCTCCATATCGTCGATGCGAAGTCCGGCGAATCGAATCTGCCGTATTTGCGGCGGCATCTCAAGGGTGAAGATGTCACGGTGGTGACCTTCGCCATGTGGGAAGAGGGATTGCTGGTGCGGAGCGGGAATCCCAAAGGCATCCGGGGTATCGGCGACCTCGCGCGCGAGGATGTTACGTTGATGAATCGCGAAGAGGGCGCGGGAGCGCGGTTGTTGCTCGATCAGAAGCTGACGGCAACGGGAATCGATCCGGCACAGGTGAATGGATACCACCATGTGGCGCGGTCACATGTGGAGGTGGCGAGAGCCGTGGCCGA
>JBBIOW010000052.1:9789-10788 GCA_037443165.1 Nitrospiraceae bacterium
AGAGCGAGGTCAGCGTCCTCGAGTTCGACGTGCTCTCGCAGGCGGAGACCCCGCCGTTCGAGATCTCCGACTACAACGAGGCCAATGAGGACCTTCGGCTGAAGTACCGGATCCTCGATCTTCGCCGGCCGAAGGTCGCGCGGATGTGGGCATCGGCATCCGTGCGGCGGCTCGCTATTACGGCCTGGACTTTCTCCCGCTTCAAGAGGCGCGGTACGACTTGGTCGTGCCCAAGACTGTTTTCGCTTCGCATCCGAGTCTCTCGGTCCTGTTGGACACCATCGTCAGCCGGCCGTTTCGCACCGAGATGGAAGCGTTGGGTGGGTACGATACGAGGGAGACGGGAACCGTGAGAAGCCTGCGCGGATCGCGAGTTGTGAACGTGAACGGCGGGAAAGAGGGAAGATAGAATGATTTTTTCGATCAGGATAACGGCGGCCGCACTGGTGTTGTGCGCCGGGTTGTTTACTCGGTCGGAGATCGCATGGGCTGAGTTGTTGGTGATTGCGGCCTCACCGAGCCTCAAGGCGCCGCTCGAAGCCCTCGGGAGAGCCTTCGAAGCACAGAATTCCGGTATCAAGGTGCGGTTGCATGTCGAGCCTGCGCTGGATCTGCGCCGGACGATTGCCGGCATGGAAAACAGTTTGAAGGTCGACATCCACCGCGGGCGGGGGCTGATTCATCTCATTGCGCCGGTCGGTGACGAATTGCTCACCCGCCTGGAGTCCAAACAGTATATTCGGCCAGGGTCGCGTCGGCCGTATGCGGTGGAGCCGCTGGTGCTGGTGGTGCCGGAGTCGGTGGTCGAGGCGCCGACGATGTTCGAAGCGTTGGCGCAGGATGAGCGCCTGCGGATCGTCATCGCCGATCCGGCCGTGACGACTCTGGGGCAGAAAAGCCGCGCTGTGCTCCAATCGCTTGGACTCTGGCAAGCCGTGAACAGACGGTTGGATGTCGCCGCGGATGCCCGCGGCGTTATCGATCACCTGATGCGAGGAC
>JBBIOW010000052.1:10872-17771 GCA_037443165.1 Nitrospiraceae bacterium
ATCACGGACAAGCGGAGGCGGTGGTCCATTCGCTGGCAATGGAGTACGAATGTCCGGACCGGGCGCTCGCCCAGCGATTTATCGAGTTCACGCAGGGAAGAGAAGCTCAAGCCGTGTTGCGATCGCTCGGGTATCTGTCACCGGTCGAGGGGTCGAACGGGAAGGCGCCGGAAGCGATGACGGCGGGCCGATAGGGACGGTAGGGGATTTTTTATGGGGTTGTGTCAAGTATAGCAGACAGAATATCATCTATTCTGAATGAGGAGGAGAGAGGCATGACCGACAACGAAGGAGGCGTGATGAGTCGTCGCCGGCCGCTGATGCAGTGGGGCAAGCAGATCCTGACGTGGGTTCTGCTGGGAACCTTCCCGGCTGTAGCCGGGTGTGCAAGGCTGCCGTACACCACGCAGGTGGTGCAGGACGATCAACGGGTGCTGGTCGCCATTCAGCGGGAGGTTGAGCCGGTGAGCTATACCCATCCGGTCAAGCTGAGCGCGCAAGAGATCCGAAGCATTCTGAAAGGCTTTTCGATCCGGGAGAAACGGGCATTGCCGTTGCGGTGGTTCGCGGAAGAAAAACCGCCCCAGCCGCTGTTTCGCGAGGATGAGCTGAACGTGCTGGTTCCGCATCTCTCGGTCGCTCTGGAACAAGTCGGGCCGAGCGACCGTGTCGCGTTTTCCGTGTTCGCGCCTGGGTTCAATCCGGCGGTTGCGCGCGATACGACGTCGGGCTTGATCGCCGTGCACGATCCCTTCTGGCATCTGACGATCGATCATTTTCACGTGCAAATCCCCACCCGAAAATCCGATCAGTACGATCCCAACTATCCGCTCGTGCCTGCGCCTCCGGGCGACTACCTCCTCATGTTCGAGCCGGGACGGTTTTGGGTCATTGATCCCGCGATGGGTGCCCGCGCTGTGGACTATCGAGCATTTCTCAAGTCGGCGGAGTCGTCACCTGCACGGTGATGCTCGTCCGGAGGCACGCCGTGCAGCGGTTCTAGCGTTATTCGGATTCCAAAGGGAGAGCGGTCTATGGAATGTCAGGTTGTGGAAGCGAGAACGGCCTGTCGCCACGCCGGTCGTTCCTATCGGTGGGGCGCGTGGGTGTTGGTGGTGGCCGGGTTCATAGCCTGGAGCGTTCCTGCCAAGGCTGTGGAAAGTGGAAAGCTCATCGAGAAAGACGGCAAGTATGTCTTCGTGGAAGATCAGGATCCGGCACTCAAGCTGTTGTTGGAGCGTGCGGTCAAACAGGGATGGATCACGAAGGAGGAGTACGAACAGGTCAAAAAGGAGTCGGAGGAGCGCGCCTATCTCCTCTCGCCGAGTTTCAAAGCCTGGTACGACCGCGGCTTTAACTTCTCTATGAACGACAATGCGTTCTTCTTAAAGATCAGGTTTCGCGCTCAAGTGCGCTTCACCCAACGCTATCGGAACGAAGCCTGGCGCAATCCGGGAGATGCCAAGAATTTTCCTGAATTGCTGGGAGTCTTCGGCGATTACCGCGCAGTTCGTTCTGAGCCGACCTCTTCTCAATTCAACTTACGCAGAGCGCGCTTATATTTCATGGGACATCTCTTTGACCCCGACTTCAAGTACTATGTCCAGTTTCGGGCGGAGACGGCGGAAAACGCCCAGGCGCCAGGATCGCTCGCCCTGTTCGATCTGAATTTTACCTCGACGCATCTCCCCTGGCTCAATGTCCTGGGCGGTCAGTACAAAGTGTATTTCAATCGCGCGCAGATCAATTCCACTGCATCGATGCAGTTCGCCGAGCGGGCGTTGGTGATGGATGCGTTCACCGCCAGCGGGCTCGACCGGCGCGATATCGGTATCACGATCATGAACGACGAGGAGCTCTACCCAGTCAATTATTACTTCGGAGTCTTCAACGGAGCGGGGCCGGCCTTCAACCGATTCGGCTCATTCCAAAGCGAAGAGATCACGTCGAATTGTCCCGGCGGCGCCACCGGGGGCAATCCCTTTCCGTCGCCGGCCAGTTGCCCGCTAAATCAACGGAACCTCAATGCGAATCCTCGCTTCGACATCGACCGTCTGATGCTCACGGGACGAGTGCAATGGAATATCCTGGGCCGCCCGGGCTACGGCGAGGGTGACCTGTTCTATTCCGAGACACCGCAACTGGCGATCGGCGGGGGCTATTCCTATAATCCTGCCATTAACACGGCCTCGAACAATGCCTTCATCGGGATCGATTTGGCGAACCTCAATTTCCGCCGCCAGTTGGCGGCATTCGGCAACGGTCGGCAACTGGGATGGGGCCTGATCGACTTTAGTACCTGGGCGGTGGACGGCGTTTTTAAGTATCGAGGGTTCTCCATTCAGTCCGAATTCTATTTCAAGAACGTCATCCTCCACGAAAAAGGGGTGCCGTGCATGAATCCCGGCTGCACGCTCACAGCTCCAGGAAGGATCGGCAATGCACTGGGCTGGTACGTGCAGAGCGGGTACTATCTCATCCCCCGTAAACTGGAGCTCGCAGCTCGTTTTGCCTATTGGGATCCGGACACGAATGCCGCTGACGACTTGATTCATCAGACGGATGTGTCGCTCAACTGGTTTCTGAACGGAACCTACGATCACCAGATTATGGTGACCTACAGCAATGTCCAGATGGGCACGGGCGGCTATGCGATCGGTCGGAGCGCGCCGCTTCCTCCCGGCTCCGGCACCGTGCCAGTCGATCTGGTCGGCGGGCGTTTGATTGAGAATGCGATTCGCGTGCAGTACCAAATTTTCTTCTGATCTCGGGAGCGGATGTGGGGCAGCCACGTCCGCCGTTCGAGGTTCAGGGGGGGTGCTCTGCGTGCAACGGAGCGGATCGACGTGTTGCGTTCTTCCGAGGATGTCGATATGACCGAGGAACCGTGACGCGAGTCGCGCAAGTGTTGGCGTGCACCGCCGTAGGGGCGTGTGTAGGGGAGTGTACGGATCTCACGGCTCGATGGTCCTGCTCGAACGGAGAGTAAACCGATTTTCGAGTGGGAGAGCGCATCAGGGCGCTGGTTCCGGTCGAATCTGTTCGGTTGGAAGCGGATGGTTCCGTCGGGGATCAGGCCGGTAGAATCGCCGGATCGGACGGATCGTCGAAGGCGAGCCGCCTGGTCTGCTCGTGTCGGTCAACGTGTACGGCGAGGCTTGGGTCTTACGACCGGGGAACCACGTACCATGAGGAGACACTGAGATGATGGATACAGCGATACGGCGATGGAAGTGGTCGGAACCGTTCATGACCATTCTCTTAAGCTTCGCGATGGCGGCGTGGCTGTGCTGGGTGTCGTCAGCTGATGCCGGCGAGTTGACCGTGGCAGCGGCGGCAGATTTGAACTATGCTTTCAAGGATTTGGTGGCGGAGTTCGAACGACAGACCGGGGAGCACGTGAAACTCTCGCTCGGTTCATCCGGCAACTTTTATTCGCAGATTTCCAATGGCGCGCCCTTCGATCTGTATTTTTCCGCCGACATCGGATACCCAAAGAAACTGATTCACGAGGGGCTTGCCGTACCGAACTCCCTGTATCACTATGCGACGGGACGCATCGTGCTGTGGGTGCCGAAAGGCTCGAAGCTGGATGTGACGAAGGGGATGGATGTCCTGCTCGATCCGTCGATCAAAAAAATCGCCATCGCCAATCCCAAACATGCTCCCTATGGACGGGCGGCGGTGGCGGCCATGGAACACTTCAAGGTCTATGACCGGGTGCAGGAGAAGCTCGTCCTCGGGGAGAATGTCTCGCAGGCAGCGCAATTTGCGCAATCCGGGGCCGCCGATATCGGGATCATCGCGCTCTCCCTGGCGCTCGCTCCGCCAGTCCAGGCCATCGGAACGTATTGGCTGATCCCTCAGGAGGCTCATCCGCGGATCGATCAAGGGGCGGCGATCGTGAAATCTTCGAAGCATCTGGACAGCGGCAAGAAGTTTCTAGAGTTCTTACAGACACCGGCTGCGAGAGCCGTGATGAAACAGTACGGGTTTCTCCTGCCGGGGGAGGAGGGTGTGTCGCCGTGACCGTCCGTACGGCGACCGGCTGTTCTGGTGGAGGATTGCCGTGAAGGCAACGGTTGCGTTCGTCGCTGTCTTGGTGTGCAGTGGCTGCTCGATCGGAGCGACGCTGGTCAAGGAAACCCCGAACGGCGGGGTCGTCACGTATGCGTTCAGGGAGGAACGGGGCGGGCCCGTTGGCTCGCCTTATCGCAAACGGGCGCTGGACTTGATGGCGAGCAAATGCCCCCAAGGCTATCGTGTGATTCGAGAGGGCGAGGCACGGGGGTACGGCACGGGAGGTGGCTTTCGGGAAGGTACGGAAGACGAACCGATCGGTCGGCGATGGGGCATTCAGTTCGAATGCAAGTGACGAGGATCAACGTTCTTCTGACTGTGTTGGGAGTCGCGCTGCTGAGCGCGGGACCGGCAGGGGCTCAGGACCGCGCTCCGGCGGCTCCTCACCACGCCGGAGGAGCGAGCCACGGCGGCTCACTCGGAGGGAACGAATGCGTGACCGGTCTGCCGTCTATGGGCACCGAGCCGGCTTTGGAAAGCCTTCAGGTTGAGACGAGCGACATCCGCGCGTACGAACACTTCTTTGAGCAGTATCTCCGGATTCCCGCTTCCCTCCATCTGGATCATCCGCAGGTCGATCACGTCAGGGCTTATTGTTATCGGAATGTCCTGATCGTTGTACGGCAGGACATCAAACTCCCAAGACCGACCGGCTGGGTGCAGGTGAATTTCATCGTGCCGGATTTGCAGTCCGTTCAACGCGAACTCGAAGACGCCGCGCGTCGACTCGCCTCGGCTGAGGCTGATCCGCCGTCGACGGCGTACCGGTTGCGCCTGAAGTTGGATGTGCCGCGCAATTATTGCCGGGTCGACCGACTGGAGCTTTCCGGTCCCGCAGGCTTCATGATCGGGTTCAATCAGGTCAGGGAGGGGACATGCCGATCACCGAGTCGCGGTCAAGGCGCAGCCCCATGACGAGTGAGCTTCGTTGAGGGAGGGCATCATGAAGTTCAGCGCACGGAATCAATTCCAAGGTACAGTGACGAGCATCAAAGAAGGCCAGGCGATGGCTGAAGTGGTTGTGAAGGTCGGCAACTTGGAATTTGTGGCGGCCATTACGGATGGGTCGGTGAAGACCATGGGATTGAAGGTGAACGACTCCGTACTGGTTGCGGTGAAAGCCACCGATGTCCTGATTGGGAAATAGACTGCGTTCGGTCTCCATGAACTGGACTGCGATTTGGCTCACGCTGAAGCTGGCGTCCCTCACGTCGTTTGTGCTGCTGCTGATCGGTCTACCCATCGCGTATTGGGTTAGCTTTTCGCGATGGCGGTGGAAATTCCTGGTTGAGTCGGTCGTGGCGCTCCCGCTGGTGTTGCCTCCCACGGTCTTGGGATTCTATATCCTCGTGGCGATCGGACCCTACAGCCCGGTCGGCCGGCTCTACGCAGACTTGGTCGGCCATCCGCTGCCGTTTACCTTCGAAGGGCTGCTGATCGCCTCGGTTCTCTACAGCCTGCCTTTTGCTGTGCAACCCTTCGCCTCAGCCTTCGATCAAGTCGATCGGCGGCTCATCGAAGCTTCCTGGACGTTGGGCGTGTCCAAGCTCAGCACCTTCTTCAAGCTCATCGTCCCGCTGACTGTGGCCGGCATCATCACCGGCACGGTGCTGAGCTTTGCGCATACCTTGGGAGAATTCGGGGTTGTGTTGATGGTCGGCGGCAACATCGAGGGCGTGACGCGCACAGTCTCGATCGATATTTATGATGAGGTCCAGGCACTGAATTATGTCGGGGCTGCGAAGACCGCTGCATTTCTGTTGATCGTGTCGTACGTGGTGTTGCTTGTCGTCTACGCCATGAATCGAAAGGTCTGGGCGGCATGGCCGCAGAAATGATCGTTGACATTGCGAAGTCGTTTCCGGGACGACCGCCAATCACGGCGACTCTTCGATATGCGGTGGGAGAGTCCAGCGTCTTGGTGTTGTTCGGTCCAACCGGATCCGGGAAGACAACGATTCTTCGCTGCATCGCGGGACTGGAATGGCCTGAACGTGGACGAATTCAGTTCGTTTCACAGACATGGCTCGACACGGTCGAGGGGATACGGGTGTCCCCGCAGGACCGGTACATCGGGTATATGCCCCAAGACTATACGTTGTTCCCTCCGTACTCGGTGGCTGGGAACATCGCCTATGGTTTACGCGATCTGACGCGGGAAGAACGAAAGACGCGTGTAGCCGAGGTTGTGGAGTTGCTTCAGCTTCAGGGGCTGGAACATCGGAAACCGCATCAGCTCTCCGGAGGGCAACAGCAGCGGGTGGCGTTGGCTCGGGCGATCGCTCGACGGCCGCAACTCCTGCTGCTTGATGAGCCGTTCTCCGCGCTTGATGCCCCGTCGCGTACGAGTCTCCGGGAAGAGTTGCGTGCATTACTGAAGCGATTGGCGTTGCCATCGATCGTCGTCACGCATGATTGGGCGGAAGCGCTGACTCTTGGCGATGTGATGGCGGTGGTCAGCGAGGGCCGGGTGTTGCAAGTCGGAGCACCGCAGGAGGTCTTCAGTCGTCCGCAGAACGTGGAGGTTGCACGTGTCGTGGGGGTCGAAACGGTAGTGCAAGGCAGACTAGTGGATAGCGCCAACGGGTTGGCCATAGTCGAGGTGAACGGTATCAAACTGACCGGCCTTGGCGCGAACGATGTCGGGCCAGATGTGTTTGTGTGTATTAGAGCTGGAGATGTGATCCTGGAACCGGTCGGCACCGGCGCGACCAGTGCGCGCAATCATCTGCCAGGAAAAGTCAGCGATGTCAGTTCGTTGGGTGCGCTGGTCAAAGTCCGTCTTGACTGTGGGTTTCCTTTGACGGCGACGGTCACAC
>JBBIOW010000053.1:0-17745 GCA_037443165.1 Nitrospiraceae bacterium
ATTGCAGCAGAAGCGTTCATGAATAATGCGGGTTAAGCGGCGCCGCTCTCGATCCACACCACTCGGAACTCAGCCCTCAGAACTCAGCACTAGCCATCCGCTCCGCCTTCGGCCCTCAGAATCCCTGTCATCGCCTCCGCCGGGATCGGCCGGTAGAAGTAATAGCCCTGTAATTCGTCGCACTGCTGCTCGCGCAAGAGCGCTGCCTGCGCCTCTGTCTCCACACCCTCCGCGATCACCGTCAGCTTCAGGCAGCGGGCCAGCGTGATGACCGTCTGAACGATCGCCGCGTCGCTTCGGTTCAACGTGACTTCACGCACAAAGGATTGATCGATCTTCAACGTGGTGATCGGCATTTGACGCAGATAGCTGAGCGACGAATATTCCACGCCAAAGTCGTCGATGGAAATGCGGATCCCCGAGGCGGAGAGCGCGCGCAGCATCGACATGGCCCGCTCCCGGTCCTGGATCAGCACGCTCTCCGTCAGCTCCAATTCCAGACCTTCCGGCTCCAGGCCGGTGTCTTTGAGCACCGGTTCAATCAGATCGATCAGGTTGTGGTGTTGGCAGAGGCTCCGCGACAAGTTGACTGCCACCCGCAGGTGCGGGAATCCGCGGGCACGCCATGCGCCAACCTGAACGCAGGCGGTTCGCAGGGCCCACCGGCTCAACGGGACGATCAGGCCGGACTCCTCGGCCAGCGGGATGAACGTGTCGGGCGGGATCGGTCCGCGCTCGTTGTGGTGCCACCGGACCAGCGCTTCCACACCGCTGATCAGGCCGGTGCGGGCATCGACGAAGGGCTGGTAGTACAGTTCGAATTCTCCGTGATCCAATGCACGCCGCAGGTCGGCTTCCAGATTGAGCCGTTCGACCGCGCGGGCGTTCATGTCAGGCGAATAGTACCGGAAGGTGTTTTTCTGTTGCTTGGCCGAGTACATCGCGACATCGGCGTTCTTGATCAGGCTCTCCCGGTCGGTCCCATCGTCCGGATACAGCACGATCCCAATACTCGCCGTCAGCACCAACTCGTGCCCTTTGAGCCTGATCGGCTTGGCTACGGCGTCGAGAATCCGTTGCGCGATCCGCTCCACGTCCCGCACGGAGCAAATACCCTCCAGGAGGAACGTGAACTCGTCTCCACCCAGGCGGGCGACGATGTTGCTCTCGCGGTCGGACGCCGAGGACGAGTCGCCGGCGTCCTCCGCGCCGACACGCGCGACGGCGTCCGTTTCGCGCACGCAGCCGGTGAGCCGGTTGGCGACGATCTTCAACACGGCGTCGCCTTCCACGTGGCCGAGCGTATCGTTGATCACCTTGAAGTTGTCGAGGTCCAAGAACAGCACCGCCGCCGATTTCTCGATACGGCGGGCACGCGCGATCGCCTGCGCGAGCAGTTCCATGAACAGGCGACGGTTCGGCAGACCGGTGAGAAAATCGTAGTACGCGGCCTCCCTGAGCCGGGCTTCCGCCTGTTTCCGCTCGGTGATGTCGCGGATGATCCCGCTGAAAAACGTGTCGCCGCCCGCTTTCCACATCGACAGCGAAAGTTCCAAGGGAAACTCTCGCCCGTTTTTCCGCAAGCCGTTCAGTTCGATCGTCTTTCCGGCAACCCGGCGCTCTCCGGTCCCGTAAGCCCGTTCAAGCCCCTTGCGATGGGCCTCCCGATACCGCTCCGGCATCAGCATCGTCAAAGGACGCCCCATCACCTCGTCCTCGGTATATCCGAAGATAGCCTCGGCGCCCTTGTTCCAGAATTGGATCCGGCCCCGGCCGTCGGCCGAGATGATGGCATCGGTGGCCAAATGCGCAACAGAATAGAAGCGCTCCTCGCTCGCCCGCAGGGCGTCCTCAGCCTGCTTGCGTGCCGTCATGTCCCGGGCGACGCATACGATGCCGACGGCGCGGCCGAACCGGCCGCGCTTCACGGACGCGGACACGTCGAGAGCCACCGGCTCGTCACGCCCGTTGCGATAGGCGATTTCGTAGTTCATGTTCTGCCCGGTGCGGAGCAGCGTCTCGAGACGTTCTGCTGGAAGGAAGTCGGCGCTGATCGCGGAGACGGGTGCGCCGACGACCTGCGCTTCCGTGCGACCGAACAGGCGGCACGACGCCTGATTGACCACCTGCACCACACCCTCCTGATCAAGCACCAACAATGGGTCCGCCACCGTCCGGATGATCTGATCCGCAGTAAACGCCGGCGTCAGATCGACGAGCTGGTAGCGCCAGATGGCGCGCTCGACGAAGAGCAGCCAACCGACGAGCGCCGCATACCCGAAGGGATACAACCCAACGCCGTATTTAGGCAGGTAATCCACCCAGGACAGCGAGGCGATGGCGAACGCGATTAGAAACCATTGCACCCGGTTGCGGTGAATCCCCGGCTTCGCCTTGCGATATTCCTTCCAGTAGTAGTGCAGGCTGATCAGCGACATCAGCGCGAAGAATGCGGTGAACGGTGCGCCGAGCCAGCCATACTCCGGGTAATAGCCCCACCAGTATCGATCGACACCGCTGATGAGATCGTCCGTCCAGAGTGCCGTCGCCGAAAAGACCGCGGACAGAGCCCATCCGGCCCATACGAAGCCCTTGCGCCGCTTGTACAGCCGCAGGACCGAAACTGTGAAGTGAAAGACGGCCGAACAGACGAACGGAATGCCCAGGTAGGCCGCCCGCGCCCACCAGAGCGCGACCGCTTTCTCCTGAGCGCAGTACATCCATGAAAAGGCGAAGAGCCACACCGTGACCGTCAGGGTCATCAGGCCGTACAAGACGCTTTCCCGTGACGCGCGTTCTCGCAGGAGGACCAGCAGCCCAAGCAACGCCAGTGCCGTCGAGCTGATGAAAGTCGGGAGCGCATACAGGCTCAGGAGGTAGTTGGCGGGATCGAAAATCTCGGCGATCATCAGCCCCGTCCGGAGAGAGCACCCGTCGAAGAGATCGACGGCGCGATACCGCCGAAAATACCCGTACTCGCCTGAGAAATCGACGAAAACCAGAAATTTCGACAGACGGCCGGCGGGAGAGAAGGAGGAGAGAAACAACCGGAGTTGTCAACGATCCGTCGACAGTACCTCGCGAATTGTTCGCAGCAGAGCTTCCGGCGTATAGGGTTTCTGGATGAAGGCCTCGCTGCGGTTTTGCACGCCGTGCCGCAAGACCGCATCATCCGTGTAACCGGACATGAAGAGGACCCGGATCTCTGGTCGCTTGACGAGGAGCATCTGCGCCAGTTGCCGCCCGTTCATCTCGGGCATCACCACGTCGGTCAGCAACAGATGGATCGGTCGGTGGTACGCTTCGCAGCGGGCCAGGGCTTCGGCACCAGATGCGGCATCGAGCACCTCGTAACCTCGCCCCGCCAGTAATTCCTTGAGAAACTGGCGGACGAAGGGCTCGTCTTCCACCACCAGGATCGTCTCGGACCCGGTGAGGGTCTCGGCCTGGCCGTCGCGCGTCCGCATGTCTGCAACCGATGACTGCGCGCGCGGGAACCGGATGGAGAACGTTGTGCCACGGCCCGGGGCGCTGTCCACGGTGATCGAGCCGCCGTGTTGCTGCACGATCCCGTACACCGTGGAGAGCCCCAAGCCGGTGCCCCTTCCCAGCTCCTTCGTCGTGAAGAACGGTTCGAAGATCCGGGCCAAGGTCCCGGCGTCCATGCCTGACCCGGTGTCATAGACCGTGAGCTGGACGGCACCCGGACTTCCGGCGGCATGCCCACCCCCGCTTGATGGTTCTTCACGCACGTTCGCCGTCTCGATCGTGAGAACTCCGCCCTGAGGCATCGCGTCCCGCGCGTTCACCGCCAGGTTTAGCACCACCTGTTCCAGTTGTCCCGGATCGGCCGTGACCGGCCACAACCCAGGCTCCAGGCGGGTGACCAGCCGGATGTCCTCGCCGATCACCCGGCACAGCATATCCGTCAGGTTCGTGAGCAACGCATTGAGGTCCACCGTTTTGGGTTGAATGACCTGCTGCCGGCTGAACGCCAGCAACTGCTGCGTCAGCGACGCGGCCCGTTCCGCCGCCTTGAGAATCTCCTCCGCCTGGCGCCGCTTCCGATCGCCTGCCGGCAAATCGGCGACCAGCAGCTCGCTGTAGCCCTGGATCGCGGTCAGCATGTTGTTGAAGTCATGCGCCACCCCGCCGGCCAACCGCCCGATGGCCTCCATTTTCATCGCCTGCCGCAGTTGCTCTTCCAATCGCTTCCGCTCCGTGATGTCCTCCAAAACCGCCATGATGCCGTGGATGTTCCCTCCCCGATCCCGCAAGGGCGCGGCGGACAGGTTCACGACGATCGGCGTGCCGTCCTTTTTCCGCCGTTCCAACTCCAATTGGAACAGCGATTCGCCGCGCAGCACCTGTTCGCGCAGGGCCCGGAATTCCTCTTGTTTGTCGTCGGGCACAAATGGAACCCGTCGTCCGACGACTTCGTTCTCGCTCCAGCCGAAGATGCGCTCCGCAGCGGGATTCCACATTCTCACGGTCCCATCAGGATCGATGGCGATGACGGCCATGGGCGACGCCCGCACGACGGCTTGGAGCCGATCCGTGAGTTCGCGGAGTTTTTCCTCCGCCTCCTTCCGATCGGTGATGTCGGTGGAAATGCTGCAGACGCCGAACGGCCGGCCGGATGAGTCCAGCAGAGCGAACTTCACCGACAGATACGTCCGAACACGGCCGTCCAGCCTGGCGGTTTCCTCGCATTCGATCGCCTTGAGGGTCGCGAGCACGTCGCGGTCATGCGCCCGACACACCGCAACCTGCTGGCCGGGAAACAACTCGTAATCGCTCTTGCCCACGGTGTCTTCGTTCGTCCGGCCGAACACCTGCTCGTGACGGCGGTTGACGAACAGGTATCGGCCGTTCAGATCCTTGGCGTACACGACGGCCGGCGTATGATCCAGCATCGCCCGGAGCAGGTTCTTGGTCGCACGCAGCTCCTCTTCAGCCAGCTTGCGATCCGTGATGTCCGAGATCGCACCGGCCATGCGGACCGGTCGGCCGGCTTCGTCCCACACAGCTTGACCGCGTGACCGAAACCACCGGTACGTGCCGTTCTTCGTCCGCAGGCGATGTTCGATGTCGTAGGGGTCGCGGCGTTCCAGGTGCGCGCGGATGGCCAAGGTGACCCGTTCCACATCGTCGGGGTGCAAGAGGGAGACGAACGACTCGAACGTGCTCCGCAGCTCGGACTCGTGATAGCCCACCAACTCTCTGAACCGGGGCGACCAGTATTCGGTGTTCGTCAGGATGTCGCGATCCCACAGGCCGTCGGAGGTGGCGCGCACGGCCAACGCGTACCGCTCCTCGCTTTCTCTCAGATTGGCATAGGCCACGCCCAGTCGGTCGTTGGCGAGTTCTTGCTCCGCCAACGAGACCAGATCGCGAAAGACCTCGAGATCGGCCTCGCTCAACTGTCGAGGCTGGTGGTCGATGAGACAGAACGTCCCTAGTCGATAGCCGGCAGGATCGGCCAGCGGCCAGCCCGCGTAGAAGCGAACCCCGGGCTCGCCGGTCACCAGCGGGTTGTCCGAGAAACGAGGATCGGCCCTGGCGTCCTGGACGACGAACGGCCGGCGGCCGAGGATCGCATGCCCGCAAAAGGACACCTCCCGGGAAGTCTGCACGAGATCAAGGCCAGCGCGGGATTTGAACCACTGCCGCGACGCGTCCACCAACGAGATCAACGCGATCGGCACGTCGAAGAGACGTTTCGCGAGACGCGTGAGGCGGTCGAACCGCTCCTCCGGAGGGGTGTCGAGAATGTGGAGCGCGTGAAGCGCGGCGAGGCGTTGCGCTTCGTCGAGAGGAACCGGCGGAGGAATCATGCAGGTCTCACAGAACTTTCCCTTTCAAACATCCCCGAAGATGCGACAACCTCGCCCGTTCGTCAACCATTCCGTTGTTTTCTGACAGCCTTCGGAAGCCGTCGCATGTGGAGCGACTGAAGAATCAGAAGAAGCTGAAGGTTCGTTTAATCCGGTCCCAGAATCCTTCTCCATGCACTTCACAGTAGACCGTCGGTTCGGTGCCTTCGATGAAGACCTCCGGCGTCCGCTCCGGACATTTCGAGGTGGCGAGCTGGCCGGTCTGCGGATCGATTTCTCGGGTCACCACGCCGGACGGCGCGGTGAAGTCGGGGGAATTGGACGGAATCACCTGGCGGGCGAACTCTGTCCAGATCGGCAGTGCGGCCTGCGCTCCCGTGAGGCCGAGCGGCTGCTCGTCGTCGAACCCGACCCACACCCCGATCACGATCTCCGGCGTGTAACCGACGAACCAGGCGTCGCGGTATCCGTCGGTCGTGCCGGTCTTGCCGGCCACGATGCGCTTGAGCCCCATCGCCCTCGCCCCGGCCGCGGTGCCTCGATCGATGACGCCTTTCAGCAGCGAGGTGACCACATAGGCCGCCTGCGGCGACACGGCCTGGCGCCGATCGGGCAGCGCGTGCCACAGCGGGTCGCCGTTCGGCGCCGCGACGGACCTGATCGCCGACGGCGGCACCGCCAGCCCGTCGTGCGCCAGCACGCCGAAGGCCGCGGTGATTTCCAGCAACGAGGCGGCGGAACTGCCCAACGCGAGCGACAGATTGTCATCCAGCGGGCTCTTGATCCCCAGATCATGCGCCACGCGGATGATGCGCTTGGCACCGACCGTCTGCGCGACCCGCACCGCCGGCACATTGAGGGATTGTTCCAGCGCGGCCCGGATCGTCACCATGCCGTGGAACTGGCGGTCGTAGTTCTGGGGCGACCACGGTCCGGCCGGCGACTCGAACGTCACCGGCGCATCGAGGATGAGGCTGGCCGGCGTCACGGCGCTCGGCCCGGCGTCCTTTGTCGTCTCGAACGCGGCCAGATACACGAGCGGCTTGAAGAGCGAACCGGGTTGCCGCTTGGCCTGCACGGCTCGATTGAACTGGCTGGCCCGATAATCCCGCCCGCCGACCATCGCCAGGATGCCGCCGGTTCTGGGATCGAGCGCCACCAGCGCGCCCTGCAGCGGCAGGTCCGCGCGTTTCAACTTCGGATACGCCTTCTCCAGTCGCGCGAGTCCGTTCCGGAGGACCTCGCCGGCGATCCGCTGCAGGATGGGATCGAGCGTGGTATAGACTCTCGTCCCGTCGGGCAGCGCCGCGTCGGCCGTTTCCTCGGACTGCCGGAGCACATAATCGACGAAGTACGGCGCGTCGGCCAGACTGTCCTGCGGAGGCAACACGCGCACCGGCGTATTGACGGCGACCTTCCACTGCTCCTCGGTGATCCGGCCCGCGTCCCGCAGTTGGCGCAGCACCACATCGCGCCGTTGTTTGGCCAGCCGCAGGTCCCGCACCGGCGAATAGGTGTTGGGGCCCTTGATCATGCCGGCGATCAGCGCCGTTTCCTCGATCGTCAGATCGTGGACCGATTTTCCGAAGTACCGATGCGCCGCCTCGCCCACGCCGTAGATGGCAACGGATCCAGCCTGCCCCAGGTAGATTTCATTCAGGTAGCTCTCGAGAATCTCGTCTTTTCGATACTTGGCCTCCAGAACCAGCGCGGCGATCGACTCCTTGATCTTCCGCACGAAGGTCCGCTGCGGTGTATAGAAGAGGTTCTTGGCGAGTTGCTGGGTGATGGTGCTGCCGCCCTGCACGACCTCCCCCTTCACAAGATTGGCCCAGACAGCCCGCCCTACCGCTACCGGATCGATGCCGGGATGCGAGTAGAAGCGGTGGTCCTCGACGGCCAGCACCGTCTCGATCACCGGTTTCGGGATCGAAGCAAGCGGAAGCCATTCGCGCACCTGGCGCGACTCGCCGCGGACGCCGCTGATGAGTTGCGGCTCAAGCGAGACCGGAAAGATCGGCTCCCCGTCGACCAGCGACAGGATCTCGACCACGCGGCGGCCGTCCAGCCTCAGACGGATAGGCAGGGCTTGGGCGTGCGTGTCGGGCTGTTCGTGGAGGTGGATGTCGAGGATCTGCTCGGTGACGCGATACTCGCCGGGTGCGAGGACCTCCGAGGAAGCCGGACGGTAGCCCAGCCGGTGGAGGCGTTCGACCAGCCGGACTTCGTCGATATCCTGATCGGGTCTCAGGAGAAACGGGGCGCCGTAGATGAGCAGCGGCGGGTGATCTTCGCTTTTGGGGAGGCTCAGGCTGGTCGAGAGATAAAATCCGTAGAGGCTGAAGCTCAAAAATGCCGCGACCCCGCTCCACGCGAGCAGCGCGATCCCGCGTTGCATCCAATGGACCAGGTTGGTCAACTTCATCAACCTCTCACGGCCTCACGATCCCCGGCGGCCGCACGGCGCGTCCCGTCTCCGTGGTCCAAGCCCCGACACTGACCGTTCTCAATCGTGACCGCCTCCCCGACTCTTGTCTTCATCCCAGAATCTGCTACACTCCGCAGGTCTACGCGCCGCGGGTCGGCTCGATCGCCAGAATACGCCAAACGCCATCGAAAATCACGAAAGGAGAGACCATGGCGACGAGGATCGTGTCGGCTCTGCTGATCGTGGGAGTGCTGGCCATGGTGTATGGCTGCGCGGTAAGCCGTGATCCCGGTGTGGCCGGAATCTATCAGACCTGGGACGATGTGATCGATCGATGGATCGGGAAGCAGAAGACCGAGTTGTACTATGAACTCGGGCCTCCGAATCTCCATCCGAAAGAGCTGGACGACGGAACGATCGAGATGGTGTGGGACATGACGATCGATCGGATGCCTGGGCAGGCGGACGACTATCGGTCTTTGCCGCTCTATAGCGGCGTGAACTGCCAACTGGTGTTCGTTTCCAACCGTGAAGGGATGATTACCGCCGGTCGCCGCATCGGCTGTGACTAAAAAAGCTCCTGGCTTCGTTCCCATCACCCTTTGCATGAGGCCAAACAACGGGCGCCCCTTGCCCGCCTCGACGTACCCGCACGGGGCCCACCCCGGCAGAGGCGGAAGGCCTTCCAGTCCATGGCAAGAGATCGTATAGTGATCAGCATACGCTAGGCGCGTTCCCTAGCACAGAGATCCTTGCTCCCCATGACCGGCCACCCAATCCTCCCGCAAGCGATCCTCGGACTCGGCGCCATCGCCGCGGTGCTGGCAAGCGCGGCCCTGTCCGCACTCCGGCCGGATTGGCGTTGGCATCACGAGCCGCTGCACGCCGCCCTGGAGGCGTTGGGGGGATTGGCCGCGACGGCCATGGCAACGGTCCTGCTGCAACGGCGCGAGGAACCGGGCAGCGCCAAGTTCCAAGCCCTGGCGATCGGCTTCCTGAGCATGGGGATCCTGGATACGTTCCACGCCATGGTGCCGCCAGGGAACGCGTTCGTCCTCCTACGGAATATGGCCAGCCTGCTCGGCGGCGTCGGGTTTGCGTTCGTCTGGGCCCAGACTGCCGAACGCCTTCGGGTCCAACGTCCGTGGCTCCCGTGGGCGACCGCGATCGGCGCTTCGATCCTGGGCGCCTCGCTCGTGGTCTGGTCCGACCAGGTTCCGGATATGATCCGCCACGGCGAGTTTACTCCGACGGCGGTCGCGCCCCAGAGCCTGGCGTGCCTGCTCTTTTTCGCGACGACCCTGCGTCTCCTCCTCGATTACCGGCGCTCCGGTCACGCGGAGGACTATCTGTTCGCCTGTTTGGCTCTCTTGTTCGCCCTGGCCGAGTTGGTCTTCATGTATTCGGCGCCCTGGGACGCCCGCTGGTGGTTCTGGCATCTCCTGCGCCTGAGCGCCTGTGCGTTGGCCTTGGGCTACGTGACCAGCCGGTACCTTCGCGCGTTCTCCGAGTTGGAAACCGCTTTAGCCCAGACCAAACAGGCTGAAGAGACTCTGCGCCGAAACGAACAACATCTTCGCCACGCGCTGGACGCGCGGGAACGGATGGCGCAGGACCTGCACGATGGAGCCATCCAGTCGCTCTTTGCCACCACGCTCGGCCTGGAACGGTGCCGGCGGTTGGCGGCGGTCGACCCCGACGAATCGGCCCGGCAACTGGATTCGGCCGTTACCGATCTCAAATCGGTGATTCGTGACCTCCGCGGGTACCTCGTCGGAACCGAGCCGCCGCTCTCCAACGGACGCGAGTTCGAAGCGGCGCTCCGCGCCCTGGTCGCCAGGATGGAAGGGCCGCACCGGATCCATTTCGACTTGCGGGTCGACCCTGCCGCCGCAAACGCGATGACGTCGGCACAGGCCGCGCAGCTTCTCGCGATCGCGCGGGAAGCGATGAGCAACAGCCTACGGCATTCCGCCGCCCGGACGGCAACCGTGTCACTGCAACGATGCGACGGGAACATGCGGTTGATCGTGGAGGACGACGGCGTGGGATTCCGCACGGACACGCTGCATGAACAGGGGTACGGTTTGCGAAACATGGACGCCAGGGCCCGGAAACTCGGCGGCCGGTTGGCGGTACGCTCCGAGCCGGGACACGGCACCCGGATCGTGTGCGATCTCCCCCTGGAGTTGTCCAATGCCTCGACCTGACCCGAAACCGGTCCGGCTTCTGTTGGTGGACGATCACCAGGTGCTTCGGCTCGGCCTGCGTACGCTCTTCAAAGAGGCCGATGGATTCCAGGTGGTCGGTGAGGCCGACACGAAAGCGGCTGCGGTGACGGAAGCGGCGCGTCTCAAGCCGGACGTCGTCCTGATGGACGTCCGGCTGCCCGATGGCAGCGGCGTCGAGGCTTGCCGCGACATCCGGGCCGAGCGCCCCGAAACCCGGGTGCTGTTTCTCACGTCCTACGCCGATGACGATGCGGTGCTGGCTACGATTCTCGCCGGCGCGGACGGGTTCCTGCTCAAAGAGGTCGGCGGCGAGGAGCTGCTCCGCGCGGTGAAGACCGTGGCCGGCGGGCGCTCGATCCTCGATCCGGCTGTGACGCAACGGGTGCTCGCCCGTGTGAGATCCGCGCCTCCGCCCCCCGACGAACGACGCGACAAGCTGTCCCCTCAGGAGGAACGCGTGCTCGCGCTGGTGGCCGAAGGCAAGACCAACAAGGAGATCGCGATCGCGCTCGACCTCAGCGAGAAAACGGTCGGCAATTATCTCAGCAACGTCTTCCAGAAGCTTCACGTCACGCGCCGCGCCCAGGCAGCCGTCTACTATACTCAGCGTTTTCCCAAACCATAGAGGCGTTCTCCCCTACCGATTAGGGAAGAATTATTGTCCGGCCGTCCTGAAATCCTCCTCTGCAGGCCCTCCGCCTTGCCCGTTATGATGCCCGCATGAGTCGCGCCGCTCCGGTCGCGGAACACCACCAAAGGAGGAGGCCATGATCACTGCATTCACTCACAAACTCGCACTCGCATCTATCCTGCCGGTCGCCATGTTCACCCTCACCGCGGGCTCCGACCCGGCACAAGCAGCGGACAGCCCCAAGAAGGAAAAAGTCAAAGTGCTGTACCACGTGGACGGGAAGGACCCGGAGGTCGCCAAATACGCGCTCGCCCTCATCAACAAGCACATCGACGCGGAGGGCGGGCCGGAGAACATCGACGTGGAGTTGGTCGTGCATGGACCGGCACTGGAACTGTTCGAGAAGGACAAGATGGACCCGGAGATGCAGAAGCGATTCGACCAGATCATCCAGAAAGGCGTGCACGCGGAGATGTGCCAGGTGTCCATGAAGCTGTTCGGCAAGACGCTGGACAATCTGGCCAAGGGATTCGTCGCCACCTTGCATCCCGTCGCGGTGAAACGCATCGCGGATCTGCAGCAACAGGGCTATCTCTACATCAAGCCGTAAGGAGGAGGCGGGAGAGCATGCGACGGATCATGATCGGTCTCCTTGTTCTGGCGATCCTGTGGTCCGGCTTCGGCGGAGGCCTGATTGGAAACGGAGAGGGAGTCGCCGACGCGGTGCCCTCGACCGTTCCGCCGTTCGAGCTGGTGGCGTTGTCCGGCGAGGCTTACAGCCGCGAATCGATCGCGGGGCGGCCGACGTTGCTGGTGTTCTGGGCACCGTGGTGCAAGGTCTGCCAACGCGAGCTGCCGAGCCTGAGCGACTTCTACCGACGGGAGAAGCCGGCGCAGCTTCGCGTGGTCTCGATCGGATTCGCCGATACGCGAACAAACGTCGAGACGTTTGTCAAGACCAGGCCGGACACGTTCGTGTTTCCCACGGCGTACGACGAGGATCGTTGGACGGCGCAGGCCTTCCACATCACCGCGACGCCGACATCGGTGCTGGTGGATGCCGAAGGACGCATTGTGCTGGTCCATCCCGGCGCCGGCATTCTCCAGAACGCCGGATTTCGGCGGTTTGTGTCCATGCTAAAAGACTGACGAGCGGCGGGGCGCAGCCGCGCCCCGCCTTCATCGACGACGGCGCCATGCTCGATGCGTTGCCGCACACCTCGCTTTTGGCCGCGTTTCTGGCCGGCCTGCTGTCTTTTCTCTCCCCCTGCGTGCTGCCGTTGGTGCCGTCCTATCTCATGTCGATCACCGGCTTGTCGCTCCATGAACTGGCGGATTCCGAGGAGCGACACCGGCGCCGCACGACGATCATCGCCAACTCGCTTTTCTTCATCGCCGGCTTTTCAGCCGTGTTCGTCGCGCTCGGAGCGTCGGCCAGTCTCATGGGCCGGGTTTTCGCTGACCATCAGGCGCTCATCCGGAAAGTCGGCGCGACGCTCATCGTGACCTTTGGGTTCTCCCTGCTGGACATCGTGAAGCTGCGATTTCTGATGCGCGAGAGACGGGTTTGGTTCGCCGGCCGGCCGATCGGCGCTGTGGGCTCGTTGCTGATTGGAGCCAGCTTCGCCGCCGGCTGGACTCCCTGCGTGGGGCCGGTGCTCGGCACGATCCTTCTGTATGCGGCCGCGGCCGACACCGTGACGGACGGCGTGGCGCTGCTGGGGTTTTACTCCTTCGGACTGGGATCGCCTCTGTTTGCGGCGGCGATCGGACTGGACCGCTTTCTCGAGGCGTTTAAACAGATCAGGACGTACCTCTGTGCGCTCTCGACCGTCAGCGGACTGTTCCTGATCTTGTTCGGTGTGCTGCTCTACCGCGACGATCTTCCCCTCCTCACCGCCGTCTTCGAGCGCTACGGCGTCGGCGTCGATGTGGGAACGGGCGATTGACCCGCCCCGCCGCGGCAATCCATAATCGGTCGTTACCGCCCGACGCGAGGTGATCGATGGGACGCGCCCCGGATGAGGATGTTCCTCATGTCGATAGCTCCGCTCGGCCGCTCAGCCGCCGGGCCTTCATCGCCGGCGCGGCAACGTTCGCCGGCCTGGCAGCGGCTCGCTCCTTCGTGCCGTCGGTTCACGCGAAACCTGCGGCCCCGGCCGACCCCACCAAGGTGCCGGGCGCGCCGCCCAGTGCGTATGGCCGACGCTCCGCGTTCGAGCAGTCAACGCGGCTGGTTAGATCCGCCGTGTCCCTGGCGCCGCACCAGTCGCTACACGGGATCATTACACCCAACTCGTTGCACTTCGAGCGGCACCATAACGGTGTGCCCACGATCGATCCCGCCAAACACCGGTTGCTCGTGCACGGCCTCGTGGAGCGCCCGTTGGTCTTCACCATGGACGATCTCGTGCGGTTTCCGTCCGTGTCGAGGGTCGTCTTCATCGAATGCTCGGGCAACTCGGCCGGAGAATGGACAGCACCCGTCGGCCGCACCGTCCAGGAAACCCACGGCCTCATGAGCGCCAGCGAATGGACCGGCGTACCGCTGGCGACCGTATTGGCCGAGGCGGGTGTCAAGCCGGATGCAACGTGGGTACTCGCCGAGGGCAGCGACGCCGCGGCCATGACGCGCAGTCTGCCGCTCCAAGCCGTCCTGGAAGAAACCCTGTTGTGCTACGCGCAGAACGGCGAGGCGCTGCGGCCCGAGCAGGGCTACCCGCTCCGGCTGGTCATTCCCGGCTGGGAAGGGAACACGTGCATCAAGTGGCTGCGGCGCCTGAAACTGGGTCCCGCGCCGTTCATGACCCGCGAAGAGACGTCTCACTATACGGACCTCATGCCGGACGGAACCGCGCGGCAGTTCACCTTCGTGATGGAGGCCAAGTCGGTGATCACCAGCCCGTCGGGCGGGCAACGGATTCGGCCGGGCTTCGTGGAGATTCGCGGGCTGGCCTGGAGCGGACGCGGGCGCATCAGGTCGGTGGAGGTAAGCACGGACGGCGGGCGCACGTGGCGGCCGGCGCAGATGCAGGAACCGGTACTGCCCAAGTGCTTTACACGTTTTCGGTTTCCCTGGCGCTGGCAGGGACAGGAAACGATTCTGCAGAGCCGGTGCGCGGACGAGACCGGCTATGTGCAACCGGCCCGCGCCGATCTGATCGTGGTGCGCGGTGTAAACTCCGTGTACCATTACAATGCCGTTCAAAGTTGGCACGTGTCGCACGACGGCACGGTGACGAATATCCATGTCTAAGCGCTCTCCTCGCTCCTGTAGGGGGAAAGAAGACCCGCCGCGCGTCGTGCTGCGAGGAGCCTGCCTCATCGCGGTGGCCGCCGCGACGGTCTCGGCTTGGGGCGACATGTCTTTTCCGGACGGCCCGTCCTCCTACGGCCTCGGCCGCCCGGCCACGGAAGCTGAGATTCGTGCTTGGGACATCGATGTCTCGCCGAGCGGCGACGGCCTCCCACCCGGCCGCGGCACCGTGAAACAAGGCGCCGCGGTCTTCGCCAAGAAGTGCGCCGCCTGCCACGGCCCGACCGGCGTCGAAGGACCGCGCGATCGGTTGGTCGGCGGACAGGGCACGTTGACCACATCGCACCCGATCAAAACGATCGGCAGTTACTGGCCCTACGCCACCACCCTGTTTGATTACATCCGTCGCACGATGCCCTTCTCCGCTCCGCAGTCGCTGACACCCGATGAAGTCTATTCCGTAGTCGCCTGGCTGCTCTATCGCAACGGTATCGTGGACGAACACACTGTGCTCGACGCGCGCACGCTACCCGCCGTACAGATGCCGAACCGGCATGGATTCGTTCCCGACCCGCGCCCGGATCTGCCGCGCCGGTAACCGTGACGCTTCGCTCTTCGCGAACAAGAACGTTCTCGCATCTTGACTAAGAAGCCCGGAAGGTTAATAAACTGACTTGGATCAGTCGCATGTTCGGGTGAGGAGGAAGAAGCGCATGTTTCTACGCAGATGTCCGGCCACATATCGCTTGCCTTGGAAAGGCCTCCCCCGGCTCCTGTTCCTCGGGCTTTCGGCGGCGCTGCTCGTCGTGATCGGCTGTTCGCAAGAACAGGAACCGCCGCCACTGCCCTCGACGCCGCCCGCGGCGGTGGCCGCTCCGGCTCCCGCGCCAACCCCCGTCGCCACCGCGCTGCCGACCGCGGGGATTCCATCCAATGAGACCTTCATCGCCGTCGCAAAAGCCGCCCGTGCATCCGTCGTGAACATCTCTTCCACTCGGAAAGGCGACAGCGGCGAGCAATTCTCCAATCCGTTTTTCGACGATCCCTTCTTCCGGCGCTTCTTCGGGGAAGAATTCGAACGCCGCTTCCGCATTCCGAGAGAACGACGCGAACAGGGCTTGGGCTCCGGCGTGATCGTGACCCCGGACGGCTATATCGTCACCAACAACCATGTTGTGGAGAAGGCCGATGAGATCAAGGTTCTGTTAGGGGACAAGCGCAGCTTCAAGGCCAAGCTGGTGGGCACGGATCCCAAGACCGATATCGCGGTCATCAAGATCGACGCTACCGATTTGCCTACGCTGGTGTGGGGCGACTCGAGCCGACTCGAGGTCGGCGAGCTCGTGCTCGCCATCGGCAACCCCTTCGGCCTGAATCAGACCGTGACCATGGGCATCATCAGCGCGGTCGGACGGGCCAACGTCGGCATCGTCGATTACGAAGATTTCATCCAGACCGACGCCGCCATCAACCCCGGCAACTCCGGCGGCGCTCTGGTCAATCTGAAAGGCGAGTTGATCGGGATCAATACGGCAATCTTCAGCCGCACCGGGGGCTACATGGGCATCGGGTTCGCCATTCCCAGCAACATGGCAAAGAGCGTGATGAACAGCCTGATCAAGCACGGCAAAGTCGTGCGCGGCTGGATCGGTGTCTCGATTCAGGAACTCAATCAGGATCTCGCGAAGCAATTCGGCGTCTCCGACACCAAAGGCGCGTTAGTGGCCGATGTGATGGAGGACAGCCCGGCATCCAGGGCCAAGCTTGAGCGCGGCGATGTGATTCTCCAGTACAACGGGACGACGATCAACGACCCGGCCCATCTGCGTGCTCTGGTCGCCGAGACCGCGCCGGGCACGCAGGTGACCATTAAGGTACTCCGCGACAAACAGGAGAAAGAGATCCAGCTGACGATCGGCGAGCTGCCGAAAGACCTCGCGAAGGCCTCGCGCGGTTCCTCGGAAGGCACGAAAGGCGAACACGCGCTCGCCGGAGTGACCGTGGAACCGGTTCCGTCCGGCCCCGGCCGCTCCAAGAGCGGAGTGCTGGTGACGGAAGTCGAACCCGACAGCCCGGCGGAGCGCGCCGGCCTGCGCTCCGGCGACATCATCCGCGAGATCAACCGCAAGCCGGTGAAGAACGTCCAGGACTTCGAACGGCTGACCAGTCAACTCTCGCCCAAATCGCCGGTCCTGCTCCTGCTCAGCCGCGGCAACGCGACCATCTTCCTGTCCATTTCTCCGGGATAAGATCGAAGAGAGCGTCTTGGCTCTCGCCTATCCGTTGGAGGAATCGAGATGGCCGACCAGCCCTTCGCCTCCAACACTACGCTCCGGATCACCCGCCGGTTCGCGGCGCCGCGCGACAAGGTTTTCCAAGCATGGACGGACCCGGAGGCGCTGAAGCGCTGGTTCGCGCCATCGGAGGACTATTCCACTCCACAAGCAGAAGTGGACCTCCGAGCTGGCGGAACGTACCGCATCCAGATGAAGGCGCCCGACGGGGCGATCTATGCGGTCAAGGGCACCTACAAGGACGTGCAACCGACGAAACGGCTGGTGTTCTCCTGGGCGTGGGAAGGCTCGGGCTGCGGCTGGCACGGGGCTCATGGAATTCTATGACACCCTCGTCACCATCGAGCTGCGGACGGTCCCGGAGGGCACCGAGTTGACGCTGACGCACGCGTTCTTCCCGACCGTGGAAGAACGCGACAACCATCAGTCCGGATGGGCGGGTTGTCTCTCTCGGTTGCTCAAGGTCCTCTGCGGCATCCCGGATTCGAATGACACTTCTCTCCATGGATTGCCGGATCGGAACTCATGACTGGCAAGCCGATTCTGTTCGGCTTCACGCCGTGATGATGATGTGAGCCGGCGGCTCCGAAAAACCCACTCGCGCCGGCACCGGAGTGCGCTCCAAGACCGAGGTTGGGAGCAAGAGTTCTGAGGCCCCGGTCAGAGAGGCGGTCCTCCGTTTTTCCATTTCCCTTTGCCTTTCGAATGACCTTTCTTGCCTTTAAATTTGACCTTGTGCTCGTCGTAGAAGAGATACGGCTTGTCCGTATCCAGTTCGAGGCTCACGTAATCGCCCGTGTCAATGACCACCGATGACGGCAACTTCGCAGATACCTGCCACGCCCCGCCACTCATGTAAAAATAGGTTCCGGTGCTGACGTTCAAGTACACACCTGAAGCCGGATAGTAATAGTAGCGGTAGGCCGCCTCCTTGGCGCGGCGACCATGCGCGGGAGCCCAGGGCGGAGGACCGCCGCCGCGAGCAGGAGCGCCGTCGCCGATGGCGACGCCTACGCTGACGTTCGGGCGCCGCCCGTCGTCCGTGACGCAACCCGCCAGCAGCAATCC
>JBBIOW010000054.1:0-3837 GCA_037443165.1 Nitrospiraceae bacterium
GCATAAAAAGGTCCGCCCTTGGCAATTTCCGCCTTGGCAAAGTCTGTGCCGTCACGGCAGCTAGGCCGGTCGAGCGCAGCATTCAGAACTCGACGCGGTTCCAAGGAGTTACAGGACTGGCCACTCTGGGCAAGGAAGGGACTCCGGCGGACGCATGGTTATGGTGAAGGCAAAACCCTACTCGGCTGAACAAGATGATTCTCGTTGGAAGGCTTTCAGACTGCGTGCGATCAGAATCGCGTCACGCTGGAGAAATTGAAGTCGCGAATTTTCATGGCGGGCACGAGCAGCTTACCGGTCTCGGCAGTGACCGCTTCGGCAGGCGTGGTGAACGCCTCGATCTCATTGAAGGCCTTGAGCGGGCTGTCATGGAACCGGAAGTTACGCACCGCCGTCGTGATCCGGCCGTCCTCAATCAGAAACGTGCCGTCCCTGGTCATGCCGGTCAGGGTCAGGTCGGTGGGATTGACGGTGCGGATATACCAGAAGGTGGTGACCAGTACGCCGTGCGTCGTGCTACGGATGAGATCTTCAACGTCGGCCTTCGCCGATTCGTCGCCGGAGAGCAGCGGTGATTCCAGCGTCGCGATGAGGTCGATCCCGCGCTCCTTGGCCGTGAACCGATCGTACGAGAGATGCCGGAGCACGCCTCGGTCGATCCACGTCGATTCCCTCACCGGCAAGCCCTCGCTTGTGAATCCGTAGCCGAGCAAATCTGGATGGTCGGGTCTGTTCTTCAGTGACAGCCGCGGATCGACAATCCGCTGTCCCAGCTTGCCGCTGAACGGACTGGTCCCTTTGTAGAACGCCTTGGCATCCAGCATCCAGATGAACCAGGTCAGAAGGCCGGCGACCGCCGGCGCTTCGAGAATGACCGTGTAGCGGCCGGCCGGCATCTCTGTCGCCCAGACGGACCGCTTCGCTTTATCGATGGCGAGACGCGTCCGTTCGCGCACTGCAAGCCGATCGATCGACCGGTGTGCCGCCGAAGCCCACCCGGTCGCCTCGCCCTCCTGCGCCGTCAGGCTGAACCGGGCCTCGGTTCGCTCTTCGTGGGCGAAGAGGCCGTTGCTTGCGGCCACGCCAACGGCCGCGGCCGCCGACGACACGATGCCGGCCGCCGTGAGCCGCTCAGCCTGGCACAACTCGATGGCTTGCCTCGCGTAGGCCAAGCGGCCGGACGGGCCGGCGGCCGCCGTTTCCGGCCGAAAGGTCGGCAGCATGGAATAGGATTGCGGATCGACCGGCGGCAGATATTCCGGATCTTCGGGAGCGACCCGTGCGAGCCGTTCGGCTCGTGCGAGCGCCTCCTGGACCGAACCCGCGGTCAGGTCCGTCGTGCCGGCGGTCCCGTGTCGTCGGCCGAACGCAACGGTGACGCGGAAGGAGATGCGCCGGGTGTCGACGTTCTGGATGACCTGATTGTTGGCGAAACGGACGGTGCCGCCATGCTGATCATGGAGCGCGACGAAGGTCTGATCGCCGCTCGAGCGCTTGAACACCAGGTCGGCGAGAAAGCGGAATTCGTCCCGGTCGGTCAGTTTGGGCACGGCGGCCGAGCCTTCGGTCATGATGCGGCCTGTCCCCGAATCACGTTCACGTTCCGAAAGCGCGCATGCGCGGCGGCGTGGGTCATCCAGCCGGACTGGCCGGGCTGACCTTTCCCGCAGGTGATGAACCCGTACCGGCGGCGGTGCGAGCGATCCGCCACACCGTCGCAACTGCCCCAGAACTCCGGCGTGATGCCGTAATAGATCACGTCTCGGAGCATGTGGGCGCGCCGACCGTTCTCGATGAGCCAGAAGGCGTCGCCGCCGAACTGGAAATTGTACCGCCGCTGGTCGATGCTGTAGGAACCATGCCCTTCGATGTAGATGCCGCGTTTGACATCGGCGATCAGGTCGTTCAACGTGGCCGCGCCCGGCTCCAGCCCGATGTTGGCGATCCGCACGATCGGCACGCTGCCCCACCCGTCCGCCCGGTTCGACCCGCGCGAACGCGGCTCGCCGATCCTCGGCGCCGTCTCGCGGTTCGTGCAATAGCCGACGAAAATCCCTTCACGCACGATGTCCCACTTCTGACAGGCCACCCCGTCGTCGTCGTACCCCGTGGCGGCGAGTGTTTCCGGTTCGGTATTGTCGGCCACCAGATTCACGTGCGGGGACCCGTACCGGAAGGCGCCGAGCTTGTCGGGCGTGAGAAAGCTCGTCCCGGCGTAGTTCGCCTCGTAGCCCAGCGCGCGATCCAGCTCGCTGGGATGGCCGCAGGATTCGTGGATGGTGAGCGACAGGTGCTCCGGATCGAGGACGAGGTCGTACCGCCCCGCAGCGACCGGTGGGGCCTTGACCTTCTCCACCGCCTGCGCGGCGATGCGCGGGGCTTCGGCCAAGAAATTGGCGTCGGCGATCAACTCGTAGCCGGTGCGGAGGTGCGGCGTGCTGAAACTGCGCGAGGCGAAGCGCCCGTCATGCACCGCGGTCGCCTCGAAGTCGCCCTGCACCGCCAACAGATCAAACTGCACCCGCGAGCCTTCGGTCGAGACGAACAGCTTGAGATCGCGGCGCGCCCAGAGGTCCGCGCGGCTGCGGACGACGCCGGGCTGCCGCTGGACGTATTCCATCACCTCCAGCAGCAGCGTCGTCTTCTCCTCCAGCGGCACGGAGAACGGGTCGATCCGGCGTGGCGTCATCACCCTGTCCCGATGGACCGGCTCGTCGGCCAATCGTACCGGATCGTTCACGAGCCCGGACGACCCCTTGGCGATCTCCACGGCCAGCTCGGCAACCCGTGGCACTTCTTCCCGCGACAGGATCGAGCTGGCTGCAAATCCCCAGGCCCCGCGGTAGAGCACGCGCACGCCGAAGCCGCTGTCCCGGTCGTGCCGCACCTTCGCGATCCGCCGATCCTCGCCGTGGACGGTCTGCACCTCGCTGTCCAGGATGCGGATGTCGCCGTACTCCGCCCCGGCCGCACGGACGCGTGACAAAGCCAATTCGGCCAGTTCATCCCAGTTCACTTCCTTCATGCGGTTACCCGAATAATAGATACTCAGAAGATCCGACCAGGGCGATTAGTATAGCAGTCTTCGTGATCCTTGCGTTCACCCTACATGTCCCTGGTACGTAGCGAACGGCTCACAGCGAGCAGCGCAGATCTACGCGCTGCCGGCTGTTCGCGGCTCGCCAGTTTCTAAACGGGTTGAGGTGGCAGGCTAGCCGCCCGTTCCCATCCGAGTGGCATCGACAAACTGCTCGGTCGAGTCGTCGAGGGCCCGCCCGTGGCGCCCGCGCGGCGGCAGAATATACAGGAGTTTGGAATCGACCTTCCCGCGGATCGCCTCGGGCAGCTTCATCTCGTAGACGACGGGCCTCTGATGATCGGCGAGCTGGAGCTGGGGGTTGTAGACGCGGTTGAACTTCCACAGCATCTTCACGAAGTTCGTCTGGCCGCGGAGCAGATGGCCGGCTGCGATCTTGGCCGTGGACTTGAGGGCAGTCCAGCCGAGATGCTTCTTATTGAGCACCTGTTGGGTCTTGACCAATTCTTCGTAAAACTCGGGAAGCGGCAGACGCGTCGGCAACACCGCATGCTGGATGTCGAAGAGCCGATAGTCCCGCGTTTGGAACTTGCGCGACTCGGTGCGCCAGCTCTCCGTTCCCGGATAGGGGGTGTTGACGCTGATGTTCACGATTTCCGGAATCTCCAGACACCATTGCCGGATGACTTCGAACCGCTTCCGGTCCCAGTCAGGGTCCGCGATCAAATTGATGGCGACCGTGATGCCCAACGACCGGGCGAATTCCAGCGCCTCGAAGTTCTTACCGAGCGAGATGCGCT
>JBBIOW010000054.1:3853-16660 GCA_037443165.1 Nitrospiraceae bacterium
GCATTTTGAGGCCCTCTTCGTCGATCGCCTCGATGCCCAGAAACATGTATTGAAGACCCAGTGTCTTCCAGAATTGGAACACGTTTTTGTTCCGCAAGAGCACGTCGCCTCGCGTTTCCAAGTAGTACTGTTTCTTGATGCCCCGCCGGGCGATGGCCTCGCCGATCTCGAGCCCATGTTTTGCCTGGATGAACGCCACGTCGTCCACAATGAAGACGCCGGGCTCCTCGATCCGTCCGAGGTCCTCGACGGCCCGCTCCGGGCTGACGACGCGATAACTCCGCCCGTAAAAGGTCCAGGCGCTGCAGAAGGAACAGTCCCAGGGACAGCCGCGCGCGAATTCGATGGACGCGCAGGGGTCCAGCACGCCGATGAAATATTTCCGGCGATGACGCAGCAGATCGCGTGCGGGGCGCAGGTGATCCAGGCTCTCCACAAACTGCGGCGGCGGCCCTTCCCCGGTCGGCGCGACGACGCCGGGCACCTTGGTGATGGCGCGGCGATCGTGTTCGACGGCCAGCAGGAGCTTGGCGACGGCGGTCTCGCCTTCGCCTTTCAGCACGCAGTCGATGGCACCAGCTCCGTGCTCCAGAAATTCTTGCGCGATAAAGGACGCGCTGTGACCTCCGACGAAGAAAAAACAGTCGGGGAGCTTTTGTTTGGTCAGTTTGGCCAGGTCCACGATTTCAGGCACGTTCGCCAGATAATTGCAAGAGAAGGCGACAACGTCAGGCCTCCACTCGTCCAGCAGCCTCGCATAGTCGCGGTGCGTCTCCACCTGCAAATCCAGCAGGCGGACGTCGTGGCCGGCCTGTCTGGCCGCCTGCGCGACCAACTCCAGACCGAGCGGCTCCAGCCGCAGATAGATCTTGGTGTACATGAGCGGGCCGGGATGAACCGCGAGCACTTTCATGCCTCATACCCTCTTTCTGGAGACCAATACGGCCGGAGACTGAGGAGAATGATCCTGCCAGAGCCTGCCGATTTGTTCAACTGACAGATCACCGGGGCTGTCGTTGGTCGTCACAGTAGGAAATTTCTTACACGGCCTTTATGAGTTAACGCGAATGGCCAATAGCCCGGAGCTATTGGCTGCTGGCTACTCGCTATTTTTTTCTCAGCATCAATAGCCGATCCTCTCCCAGAGTCGATCCAGCTCCGGCGCCGGGCTACGATCGCACACGGCCAGCGCCAGGTCAGGACGATCGGTGAAGAACCCGTCCACGCCGAACAGATGAAGCGCCAACAGTTCCCACCGGTCGTTGACGGTCCAGGCATGGACGAAGAGGCCGGCTCGATGGGCTTGCCCCGTGTACCAGGGCCAGGTCGTGATATAGCGCACGGGCGCTGCCGCCCTATTCCATCGAGGACTGAGCGCATGGCGAAGCCCCCAGGTCCCAATCCCGGACGCCACCGCCCTCGCCTTCTTGAACAGCAAGTCCCAGCCTTCGCGGGCGATCAGTGTTTCGTCGATCAGGAAGACCCTGGGGACCTGCGGCGCCAGCGCTTGCAACCGGGCGAGGCTCGCGAACTCGAACGACTGGAAGATCACGCGCGATGGCGGGCCGTCGGCCGCCCGATCGATCCAGCCTCGCGCTACGAGCGTCTCGATCAATTCCCGCTCGATCTCCGGATAGCGGTGCGCGGATTTGGTTTCGATGTACAGACCCGGACGCCGGTCTTCGCCCTCGGCGATGGCGAGCACCTCTTCCAGCCGCAGGATGCGCAGGTCGCGAAACGCCTGCCGCGCCCGTTTCGGAAACCGCCGGTTGAACCAGGATCCGGCGTCGAGGCGCTCTAGTTCTTCGAACGTAAAGTCGCCGACCGGCGCTCGCTCGCGGCCGGGGAAGACCTCGGCCACGTTGGTGGTGCGCGACAGATCGTCGTCATGAAAGACAATGAGCTCACCGTCGCGGGACCGCTGGAGATCCAGCTCCAGATAATCGGCGCCCATCTCGCGAGCAAGCAGGTACGCGGGACGGGTGCTCTCCGGCGCGTAAAAGGACGCACCTCGGTGCGCGATGACGGCGGGACGAGGAATGCCCAAGGCCTGAGCCAGCCGTTTGCCACGCGAGGGCGCGCTCAGCGCCGCTCCCAGCGCCAACGAACCCACGGCCAAGGCGAGGGCGCCGAGGGCGATGGTCACGATGGTCAGCAAGAGTTTCATGCCTTATCCCGTGCGACCGCCTTCCTCTTCCGGTAGAGAAGCGTCAACGGATGGCTTGGCTTTGTCGCTTCGATTCGCGTACCATCATGCCCCATGCTTCCGCCCGCACCATCCATGCTTCCGTCGGAACAGACCGCTCGCCAGCGCATCATGGGGTTGCTCCTCGACACGCGGCTCACGTCACGGCAACTGGCCCAACGGGTCGGCATCCCCGAACGCCAGGTCGAAGATCATCTGACCCATATTGTGAAAACCGTCGCCCGCGATCGGTCGCGCCGCTTCATGCTGGAACCGCCCGCCTGCCAGGATTGCGGCTATATCTTTCGGGACCGGTCGCGTCTGACCAAACCGAGTCGTTGTCCCCGCTGCCGGAGCGAGGCGATCACGGCCCCACGGTATGGGATCGACCTCCTGACCTCCCGCGCCAAGACCCGGCTTAAGGGTTCGTGATCCGAGGCGTTTGGGTCCCTGGATAGAAAGATAGTGGAATTCGCTTGGTCCCTGCGATTCCTTCCGCTACCCTTTCCTGAGATCTTGCACCTCCGAGAATCGCGACACAGGCTCCGGTCATGAGACTCAACGCCGACCTCTCCAACTTCAGTCCCGCCGATATGAAGCGAGACCTGTTCGCGTCAGTCGTCGTGTTCCTGGTGGCGCTACCGCTCTGCATGGGCATTGCCGTCGCTTCCGGTGCGCCGCCGGCGACCGGCATCATCACCGGCATCGTCGGCGGGCTCGTCGTCGGGTGGCTGTCGGGCTGTCCGCTCCAGGTCAGCGGGCCGGCGGCCGGCCTGAGCGTGATCGTCTACGAGCTGATCCAGACCCATGGCCTGGAGAAGTTGGCGGTGATCGTCCTGATGGCCGGCGTCATTCAAATCGTGTCGGCCTGGCTCCAGTTGGGACAATGGTTCCGCGCGGTCTCCCCCGCGGTGATCCACGGCATGCTAGCCGGGATCGGCGTGCTGATCTTCGCCAGCCAGTTCCACGTCATGATCGATGACGCGCCCAAAGGCAGCGGCCTTGAGAACATCCTGACAATCCCTTCCGCCATCTGGAAAGGACTGATCCCCGATCCTCTCAGCTCCACCAGCCACCACCTGGCGGCGGGCGTCGGCCTCCTCACCATCGTGGCGATCGTGCTCTGGAACAGCCTCATGCCCAAAAAGATCCAAGCCATTCCCGGTGTGCTCGTCGGGGTCGCGCTCGCATCCGCCATTTCGGCTCTGCACGATCTCCCGATCAGCCACGTGAAGGTCCGCGACGATCTCCTGAGCATCGTCCAGTTTCCGACCGCCGAGAACCTGCGCCATCTCCTGGATACCTCGACGCTGGCGGAAGCGCTGGCGCTCGCGCTCATCGCGAGCGTGGAAACCCTGCTGTCGGCCACGGCGGTGGACCACCTGCACACGGGCCGCCGTACCCGCTACAATCGCGAGCTGTTCAGCCAGGGCGTGGGCAACATGATCTGCGGCATCCTCGGCGCGTTACCCATGACGGGCGTCATCGTCCGTAGCGCGGCCAATGTCCACGCCGGCGCTCGGACACGTGCCTCCGCCATTCTTCACGGGACCTGGCTGCTGCTCTTCGTCTCCTCCCTGCCCTTCGTGCTACGGCTCATCCCCACCGCCAGCCTGGGTGCCGTGCTGGTCTTCACGGGCTACAAGCTCATCAACGTCGAGGCCATCCGCGAGCTGCGAATGCACGGCCGCAGCGAAGTGTTGATCTATGCCGGCACGCTCGGCACGATCGTGGTGACCAATCTGCTGACCGGGGTCCTGGTCGGCGTGGGTTTGGCCGTCGCGAAATTGATCTACACCACGCAGAACCTCGAGACGGAACTCTCGTCCGATGTCCACACCGGCGCATTGACGCTGGATCTCAAGGGCATCGCGACGTTCGTGAGCCTCCCGAAGCTCGCCACGGTCCTCGAGTTGGTCGCTCCGGGCGCAGACGTCCATGTCCGCTTCGACTCGCTCCGCCACATCGACCACGCCTGCCTGAATTTGATCGAATCCTGGCAGAAGCTCCACGAAGCGGACGGCGGACGCGTGCAGCTTGACTGGGACAAATTGCGCGCCCACTCGTATCACGCTCGCCAAGCCCCGCGCCATCCTGAGAGCCCGATCGCCAAGCTCCTGAGGCTGTGATCGCCTCTCCCGGCGTCTTCCCGCTGGACGAGCCGACACACCACAGCTACCATGAGAGCTTGCGGAAGAAGGTGGTCGCATGACGCGCACCGTGGCCGGATGGTTTTTTGCGCTCACGCTCGCCGCGGCGAGCTGCACCGGCAACAAGGCGGACGAGTTGTTCGAGACCGCGCAATTCGAAGAAAAGCAGAACAACCAGGCACACGCCAAGGAACTGTATGAAGAGATCCTCCGCGACTACCCGAACAGCGACACGGCGAAGAAAGCCAAAGCTCGGTTGGACGCTCTGAGTCAAAGCCAATGAGGATCAGCCGGACTTCGGAAACCACGGGAAGAACGCGCTCGTCGTTCGCTGGTAGAGCCGGTAGTCCTCCCCTCGGGTGGCAGCAGCCTGAGCCTCGGCCAGCGGAATACCCGTCACCTTGAGCAGCGCCCAGCCCATCACGACCGGCCCCAACAGGGTCACCCACCAATTGGGCAATCCGACGCCCATCACGACGTAGCTCCACCAGTGCAACCATTCGAAGAAGTAGTTGGGGTGGCGCGAATACCGCCACAACCCTTCGCGACACACTCGATCGCGGTTCCAGGGCCTGGCGCGAAACCGCGCCAGCTGCCGGTCCGCGACCGCTTCGCCGGTGACGGCGACGAGCCAGACGAGCGCGCCGGCCAACTCCCACAGGCTGAAGGTCGGCCGCGGGTTCTGCATGAGGACCAGAAACGGGAGTGAGAACAGGGTGACCGCGGCGGCTTGGAGCTGAAAGTAGAGGAACAGCCGGACGTCTTGCCGCTCGCCCCATTCCTGCCGGAGCCGCCGATAGCGCGCATCTTCCGGCTTGCCAAGCACGCGATCGACCAGGATGTAGTACCCCAGACGAGCGGCATAGATCGCCCCCATGAGCGCGACGAGCAGACGGCGACCCGCATCTCCGTGGGCGACCCACGCATACCAGCAGACGACGAGACCGAGTCCCAGACACCAACCCACGTCCGCGATCGAGGCGTTCCGCATGCGGAGCTCAAGCACCCACAGTCCCGCCATGAGGACGGCCATCGCCAGATAGCCCGTCACGACGAGGGTGAGAGGACCAGACCCCGTCATCGCGTGTTCCTCTTCCCGAACTTGCGACTCATGCGTCACGCTTCACGCATCACGCTTCACGGGTTTTCGTAGTCCCAAAGATCGTCATCACGGCCCGCGCGGCCGGCCAGCCATTCGTGAAATCCCGGCAACCTGAACGAGAGCAGCGCTTGGATCTTGTCGCAGTTCAGCGACAAGTCCGGAGGACGGAACGGCCCCGCGTAGTCCCGAATCGACCCGGGCGCAGTCTCGGCCTGGAGTTCCGGCCACTGTGCGGCCAGTGCCCGGCCGATGTCCCAGCGCGACAGCCGCTCGGCGCCGGCCAGATGGTACAGTCCGGGCTGCTGCTTCCGCGCCAATTCCCAGACGGCCCGCGCGGTGACCCCGGCGGGAATCGGGCACCGAAACTCATCGGTGAACAGCGTGAGCCTCTGCCCGGCCCGCCACGCTCGCCGCATCTCTTCGACGAAGCTGCGGTCTCCGGTCGGCGACCAACCCGCGTTCAGCGACGTCCGCACGACTGTATGCTTTGAATTCGCCAGGACGAGCTGTTCGGCAGCCAGTTTGGTTTCGGCGTAGACATTGCGTGGATGGGGCTCATCGATTTCCGCATACCAACCCTTGCGGCCGTCGAACACCTGGTCGCTGGAGAAGAGGAAGAAGGGAATCCCGGCGGACAGGTCGGCAAGCCGCGCCGTGACCTCGACGTTGAGCGTGCGCGCGAGCGCCGGATCGCGCTCGCAGGCTTCGGTCCGGCTTAAGGCCGCGCAGTGGATGACGAGGCTTGGTTTCAACGTTCGCCACAGCTCGCGCACCCGAGCCGCATCGGTGAGATCGAGGTCGGAACGGGTCAGACCGTAGACCCGCCGTTCCGGCCCCCAGCGCGCGGCGGTCTTGACGAGGTAGCTCCCGATCAGGCCGCCAGCGCCGGTGACGAGCGCAATCGGCGTCGTGCCTTCCTCGCTGGCGGAACGCGGCATGACGGCTTGCTAACTGCGGGTCAGTTTCCGATACCGGATCCGGTGCGGGCGTTCGGCTTCCCTGCCGAGCCGTTTCTTCCGGTCAGCTTCATATTCGCTGTAGTTGCCTTCGAACCACACGACGCGGCTGTCGCCCTCGAACGCCAGGATGTGAGTGGCGATACGGTCCAGGAACCCGCGGTCGTGGCTGCTCACGACGGCGCAGCCGCCGAAGGATTCCAGGCCCTCCTCCAATGCGCGCAGGGTGTTCACGTCGAGATCGTTCGTCGGCTCGTCCAACAAGATGAGGTTGGCCCCTTCCTTGAGCATCCGCGCGAGGTGCACCCGGTTGCGTTCCCCGCCCGAGAGGTCCTTGACCTTCTTCTGCTGGTCGGTGCCGCTGAAGTTGAAGCGCGCGCAGTACGCCCGCGAGTTCACCTCGACCTTGCCGAGCTTGATCGTGTCGGTTCCGTCGGAGATGCTCTCCCAGACGGTCTTGTTGCCGTCGAGCGTCCGGTCCTGGTCCACGTAGCCGAGCTTCACCGTCTCGCCGAGCCTGATCGTGCCCGCATCCGGCCTCTCCTTGCCGACGATCATCTTGAACAGGGTTGTCTTGCCGGCGCCGTTCGGCCCGATGACGCCGACGATGCCGCCGCGCGGCAGGCTGAAGCTGAGGTTTTCGAACAGGACTTTGTCGCCGTAGGCCTTGCTGACGCCCTTCGCCTCGACGACCACGTCGCCGAGGCGTGGCCCCGGCGGGATGTAAATCTCCAGATCCTCGGCTCTCCGCTCTTGTTGCTGATTCACCAGCTCTTCGTAGCGGTTGAGACGGGCTTTGCCCTTAGCCTGGCGCGCCTTGGGCGACATCCGAATCCATTCCAACTCGTGTTCGAGCGTTTTCTTGCGCTTCGTTTCCGCCTTCTCCTCCTTTTCCAGCCGTTCCCGTTTCTGTTCGAGCCAGGAGGAGTAGTTCCCCTGGAAGGGGATGCCATGGCCGCGGTCCAGCTCCAGGATCCAGCCGGCCACGTTGTCGAGGAAGTACCGGTCGTGCGTGACCGCGATGACCGTGCCCTTGTAGTGCCGCAGATGCTGCTCCAGCCACTGAACCGATTCGGCGTCGAGATGGTTCGTCGGTTCGTCAAGCAAGAGGATATCCGGTTCCTGGATCAACAGCCGGCAGAGCGCCACCCGGCGCTTCTCCCCGCCGGAAAGCGTGCCGACTTTCTGATCGGCCGGTGGACAGCGGAGCGCGTCCATCGCGACCTCCAGCTCGTTTTCCAGCTCCCAGCCGTTGGCCGCCTCGATCCGTTCCTGAAGCTGCGCCTGCCTTTCCAACAGCTTTTCCATTTCCTCGGGCGAGACCTCGCCGATCCTGTTACTCACGTCTTCGTATTCTTTCAGCAGGGCAATCACGCCCTTGCGGCCCTCTTCAACGACCTCCTTCACCGTCTTGGTCGGATCGAGTTGCGGTTCCTGTTCCAGCAACCCGACCGTGTAGCCCTTGGACATCGTGATCTCGCCGAGATAGTCTTTGTCCACGCCGGCGATGATGCGCAGTAACGTGCTCTTGCCTGATCCGTTGAGGCCGAGGACGCCGATCTTGGCGCCGTAAAAGAAGCCCAGATAAATGTCCCGCAACACCTGCTTTTTCGGCGGATAGACCTTGCCGACGCCGATCAAGGAAAAAATCACCTGCTTGTCGTTCGTGCTCATGGATTCCGAACCAGTCCTTTCTTCCGCCGTACTCTCGGAGAGCGTCCGCTCGACTGTCCGACGACTCACAACCGAGCCGGCGGCGCGGTAGTCTAACACAGCATCAGCGTGGACGACAGGGCGCAGGCGCGCCCCTGTCTGTGGGTTACGTGATTATGGTACACAGGAGCGACGCTCAATGGATTTCCGTTTCATCAGGTTCGAGACACCTTCGTGACCGATCAGTTGTCTTCCGCATCGCCCTGGCGCGCCTTGCGCCATCGCAACTTCGCCCTCTTTGCAACGGGCCACGGGTTGTCCCTCTGCGGCTCCTGGATGCAAAGCCTGGCGCAAGCTTGGCTTGTCTATCGACTGACGGAGTCGCCGCTGCTCCTGGGTGTGACGGAATTCCTCGCCCGGGCGCCGATTCTCTTCCTGTCACTCGCCGCCGGCCTCGTGGCGGACCGGGTCCCTCGCTATCAGCTCATGGTCCTCACCCAAATCCTGTTGCTGTTACAGGCTGCGACCCTGGCGGCGCTCACGCTGACCGGCCTCGTGACGGTCCCCTGGATTCTTGTGCTGGCGCTGCTGATGGGCCTGATCAGCGCGCTGGAGATTCCGACCCGGCAGACGTTTATGACCGATCTCGTCCCGCCGCAGGACATCCCGTCCGCCATCGGGCTGAATTCCTCGATGTTCAACGCCGCCCGGATCATCGGCCCTTCGATCGCGGGCGTGCTCGTCGCGACGCTGGGCGAAGGCCCTTGCTTCCTGCTCAACGCCCTGAGTTACCTGGTGGTCCTGGGCTGTCTCAAGAGCATGCGGATCGCGCCGCCCTCGCCTCGCCCGTTGGGCGATGTTGCGAGCCAGCTCCGCGAAGGTCTGACCTATGCCCGCCAGACGCCCCACGTCCGCGCGGTGCTGGCCGCGGTCGCCGCCGTGAGCGTCGCCGCCATGCCCTTCGCCACCCTTCTGCCCGTCTTTGCGGGCGACGTGCTCCGGGTCGGCCCGGCCGGGCTCGGCTGGCTGATGGCCGCGACCGGCGTGGGAGCCTTGGCCGGCGCGCTCAAGCTCGCGCGTCGGCCCTCGGTGACCGGCCTCGCCTCATCCATCTGCCGCGCGGTGACCCTGTTCGGCGGCAGCCTGCTCCTGTTCGCCGCCAGCCGCTCGTTGTGGCTGTCCCTCCCGGCTCTGGCCGCCATCGGCTTCGCCATGGTCGGCACCTTGGCCGCGAGCAACACACTGCTGCAATCGCTTGCGCCGGACGGCATGCGCGGGCGGGTGGTCAGTCTCTATACGACCGCCTCGCTGGGGCTCACCGTCTTCGGCAGCCTGTTGGGCGGTGTCGCCGGCGCGTCTCTCGGCGCGCCGCTCACGGTCGCTCTCGGCGGGCTGGTCACGCTGTCCGCGGCCGCCGGGCTGCGCCGTGCCCTGCCCGGGCTTCGTCGTCACGCCGAACTCGCGCGCCTTCCGGTTCCGTAATTTACGGTCGCGTCTCAATAATCAAAAGGGATGCATGACCTCTTCCTTCCGCCTCAGGGTTGCCCAAGGGCGGGCCGTCGGCGACAATGGGAGAGAAAGAACCGGGAAACAATATTCCCGAGAGGTGCCGGGACTGTCTAGATAGAGGAGTCACGATGAGACCACAGAGATGGGCATTCGGAGTTGTTCTTCCAAAGCCCGTCGTCCGTGCGATTGCGGGGTTTTTCTTGGCCGTCGTCCTTGCTGCAATCGAGGCGGCCATACCCCATTCGGCTTGGGCCGAGGATCGCGAGCAAAAAGACCTGGTGGACCGTGCGCGGATGACCCTGGAGGGCTTCCTGGCCGATTCCAACATGAGCTGGTTTCGGGATCACGTGAAGGACGCCAAGGGCCTGTTCATCGTGCCCCAGTTTTTGAAGGCCGCCTTTTTCTTCGGCGGCGCGGGAGGCAGCGGCGTGCTGCTGGTTCGGGACGAGCAAACCGGTGAATGGAGCGAACCGGGCTTTTACACGATGGGGGCCGGCAGTTTCGGCTTCCAGTTCGGCGCGCAGGCCGCCGAGGTGATCCTGCTCATTATGACCAAAAAGGGGGTCGAATCCATGCTCACCAGCACCTTCAAGCTCGGCGCCGACGCCTCCATCGCCGTCGGACCGGTAGGGGCCGGCGCAGCAGGGGCGACCGCTCCCAACCTCAGCGCCGATCTGCTCTCTTTCGCGAGGGCCAAGGGGCTGTTCGCGGGCGTGTCGTTGGAGGGCGCCGTCATCGCCTTTCGGGACGAGTGGAATAGCTCCTACTACGGCAAGACCGTCCGGCCCGCCGATATCCTCATCCGCCGCGAGGTGACGAATCCCCATTCGGCGGGCCTCCGCGAAGCGGTGACGAAGGCCACGGCGGGGAAGGACCAATAGCTCTCAGTGATCACTGACAACCCGCCGGAGAAACACACCGAGGTTCCTGACGATGCTCCCTGGAATTTCGTGACCCCCTGGAAAGCTCTGCCAATCCACCCGCAGCCCGGCCTGCGTCAATTCGTCGCGGAGCCGTTCGGCTCCGACGAACGGGAGTATCTCGTCTTGCGTGCCGTGACTTTGAAACACCGGCAGCCCTTTCCGTTTCGGCATGAGCGGCGCCCACTCCTCCTGAGCGAGCAGTGTACCCGAGAGCACCACCAGTCCGGCGAATGGATTATCCGCCCTCAACATCACGTCGCAGGCCAGCATGGCGCCCTGCGAGAATCCGCCGAGGACGGTCTTTTTGGGATCGGCGGCAAGCCGACGACCCAACGCCTTGAGCAACGACAGCACCCATTGCCTCGCCGCCGGCAGGCCCTTGGGCACTTCCCGCGAGAGGTCGCGAAAGCGGCCCGCGGCGATGTCCTGGTTGACCCGGTTCCAGTCGATCATCCACCAGGCTCGTGAGTCGCCAAACCCGAGATTGAGGGAGAGCGGCCCTTCGGGAAAGACGAACCGGGTCCCGGCCGGGGCGCCAATGGCGTCCCCGAGCGAGACGAGATCGTCCCCGGGCGCGCCGAAACCGTGCAGCAGGATGACCACCGGGCCATGGCCTCCGCCTTTCCCGTCCGTCCCGCCGGTGATCCGGGCATAGAGGTCACCGAACTTTTCTGGCCGCATGCCTGAAATCCGGAGACGAGCCGATCAGGGTCCATCGCTTCTCCAGATCCGTCCTCGACCGCCCCGCACCCCGCCAGCCGTTCCGCAGGATGAACCGCTCGCCCGGCTCCGTTTGCGTGAGGAGACAGGGATCGATTCTCGAATCCGAGCAGGTAATGAACAGCGCCCGGGGATGTTGCTGGTGCGCGAGCCGGTCGAACAGCCCCTTCTTGGACCGAAAGACTTCGGTCTGGAATTTCTTGAATCCCTCGATCAGTTTCTGCATGGCGCGACTTCAGCGGAAGCCGGATTCCAGATCACGGTCGAGCGTGAACACGAACACCCGTTCGCCCACCTGCGTGTCGATGTCCGTGAAGAGCGCGAGCGTGCTGGCCCCGGTGATCTCGCTCACTTGGTCGAACAGCCTGTCCCGTCCCTGCGCGATCAGATTCTGTCGCAACCGTTTCACCATGTCCACGCCGTCGGGCGTTTTGGCGAGTTGGCGCTCCGCCGGCGTCAGGACGCCTTTCAAGCGCACCACGACCATGTCCCGGACGATGAAGGCCCGCACGTCGTCCGGACCTCGTCCCATGAACTCCTGTTCGAACTTGATGACCGCGTTCCGAATGGCGGCCTCGACTTCGCCTTTGGTCCGTCGCTCGTGGTTGTTCATCGGCTTCGTCCTCGGGACACGCAGTGCGCTCGATTATAGAGCGTTCCTCCCAACGCGGCGAGAAAAATTCCCACGGCAAACCGGAACGGGTTCGGTTCATGGGCCTTAAGACCTAGCGCATGGGACGAAATTCCCTTTGAACACACGCCCCTCCCTCGGCTATAAGAGCGACAACGTAAGGATGCGATGGAGCCCCTGCCTTCGTCGATCATAAGCAGGCGGCTCCGTTGAGGTTCTTCCAGCAATCCCCGAGGCGGTAGGGCGGCCGGCTTTCTCCGATGAGAAGGTCGGTTGCAGTGCAAGCCAGCCGAATTCTCTCGTTGAGGGAACGGTTGGCTTTTGTTTTTTGCGGCCTTGTTCGTCCCGCGAACGAGGCGCCCGCCGCGCGAAAGGCCGTGACGCCGGGCATGTCGCTCGTGATCCTCGTCCCGCTCTTGCCGCTGTTGACGGTCTTCCTTGTCCTGATCGGGAAGCCCGCGACGCAGCATGAACGCGCGAAGCTGGGCGTGGCACCCATGGCCGCGGCCTTTCTCGGCGCCATCGCGACATTGGGCGTGGTCGTCTCGTATGGACCGACCGCCATTCGGTTCTATGATCCCGCTTCCGCCGGGACGCTCGCCCTCCCGCTGGGGTTCCGCATCGACCGGCTCAGCGCGGTCATGATGGTGCTCATCGCGGGGGTGGGCGCGGTCATTTACCGCTACTCCGTCGGCTACCTGTATCAGGATCGCGGCTACCGCCGGTTTCTGGCGCTCATCGGCTTCACGACCTTCGTGCTGCTCTGCATGGTGTCGAGCGTCAACCTCCTCATGCTCTTTGTGTGCTGGCAACTGCTGAGCTACCTCCTCTATTTGCTCGCGCACAACCTCTCTCATGCGGCCACGCTCGAGGGCGCGTTCAAAACGTTCACGCTTCTGCGCGTCGGCGATGTCGCCTTTCTCGCTGGGATCGTGCTCGCGCACTCGCTCTACGGCACCCTGGAGTTCGACGAGCTCT
>JBBIOW010000054.1:16683-17724 GCA_037443165.1 Nitrospiraceae bacterium
GGGTGCCTTGGTCCTTGCGTCCGGCGTCGAGGTCGGTGGCCCCACCGCGGTGACGCTGCTGCTGTTCGTCGGCGCGATGAGCAAGTCGGCGCAGTTTCCTCTTCATATCTGGCTCCCGCGCTCCCTGTACGCTCCGACGCCGGTCCATGCGCTGCTGCATGCCGGCATTATCAACGCCGGGGGCTTTTTGATGAACCGCCTCGCGCCCCTCTACGGGTTGAGCTCCACGGCCCTTCACGTCGCCTTCGTGGTCGGCTCGCTCACGGCGATCCTCGGCGCGGCGATGATGCTGGTGCAAAACGACATCAAGAAAACGCTCGGCTTCTCCACCATCGGCCAGATGGGCTACATGATCATGGAGTGCGGCCTGGGTGCGTTTTCACTCGCGATCTTTCACCTCATCGCGCACGGGCTCTTCAAGGCGACCGTCTTCCTCAACTGCGGCAACGTGATTCACAAGGCCCGGCAGGAGCCGGTCTTGCCGCCCGTCGCCCGTCCGCCGGAGGAAGCCGAATTTTCCCGGCTCGCCTGGTCCACGGGATTCGTGACGACCCTGCTGATCCCGCTGTTGATCCTGCTGGTGACCCACGGCATCTTGCGCATCCCGATCCGCGACTCCCAGGGGACCGTGATTTTCCTGTTCTTCAGTTGGGTCACGTCGGCTCAGGCGATCCTGACGCTCACCCGCCTGCGGGCCGTCGCCTCGTGGAAGGTCTCCGCGGCCATGCTGGCGACGCTGCTCATCGTCGTGTTCACCTACCTGTTCGCCGCCGAATCCTTCACCACCTTCCTCTATCCCGATCCGGCGGAGACGGCCTCGTACTTCCGGGCCGCGGCGCTTCCCGGCCTCCTCTTCGACGGGCTCGTCGCCATGACGACCCTCATGATCGTCCTTGGCTGGATGTATCTGTATGCGCGCTCTCACGGACGGACGGTGCGGGTGCCGGCCTGGGCGGAGTGGGGCCATTCACATCTATACGTGCTGTGTGTGAACCGCCTCTATCTCGATGAGCTCTACGCCAAACTGGGCCGGGCTGTCAT
>JBBIOW010000055.1:0-17509 GCA_037443165.1 Nitrospiraceae bacterium
CCGGCCGGGAGCCCCAACAGATCTGTGCCGCGCTGGTCGAACAGGCGCTGCGGTCTGGCGGAGAGGACAATGTGACGGTGGTGGCGTGTCGAGATTCCCGTTCTTGACCCGGCCGCCCGAAAAATAAATTGACAACGCCTTCACCATTCTGTAGCCTCAGGTCCCAATCTTTGCCCTTCCTTGTTTTCGACTCCGGGATGATCATAGGGTTTCGCGGCCGCCATCTGTCCGTCGGTTTGATCGTCCTTCTATCCCTTTTCCTTTCGCCTAGCGACGTGCTCCGGGCGCATGGTGAGGAAGCACGCGCCGATGGCGAGGCGTCCAGCCCTGAGGCGGTGATCCGCACCCTGGTCCGCGCCAACGCAGAGAAGAACCTGGCGACGCTCTCCCGGCTGATGGCTCACGATGCCGACATCATCAGTTACACCGTCGGCGGGCGCAAATACGTGGGCTGGACCGAGTTCGCCAGGGACATGCAGGAGGAATTCAAGTCGGTCACCCGGCTGGACATTCCTATTAAAGAACTCAGAGTATGGATTCGCGGCGACACCGCGTGGTTCGCAATGGAGCTGGACTACATCCGGTATGTCGGCCATGGCAGCGACCAGACCCGCACCGTGCTGCCGCTACGCGAGACCGGCGTGCTGGAGCGCCGCCACGGCCGATGGGTGCTTCATTCCTGGCATGAGTCCTTCAGCGGCCCGCGATTCGACGCGGCGGGCACTCCGCCTCTCGCCTCTCCCGTCTCGACGGCCGCCGGGGTTGAATCGGACGACGAGCGTCCGGACCTCAGCGGCGAATGGGAGATCCAAGAAGAAGATAAAGCCTACACAGCCACGCTCGATCGAAACGGCGACGGCAGCTATACCCACCAAGGCGGCACCATCAAGACCACGAAATTCGCCAACCGGCTCTGGCAAGGCACCTGGCAACAATCCGGCAATGACCGCGAAGGCGGTTTCGAAGTGCTGCTGTCGGAGGACGGCACTCAGGCCAAAGGCATCTGGTGGTACACACGGGTCGGTAGTCGCACCAACATTCCTCCCAGGCAACATGGAGGAACCTATGTGTGGAGGCGCCTGACTCCCCCACCATCGTCCCGATCGACGCAATGACATCCCCGGCTACGATACCACGCCATGACCATCAACGTAGAGCGCGATCAGCGCCTTTCCCAATAAGGAGGTCCTATGAAGCGCTCGCCTGCAGTCGGCCTCTTGCTCTTGCTCGTCACCAGTGCCGGACCCGTTTATGCGTCCAGTGCCCATGACCATCAGACCGTTCCGACGCTGAAGAATCAGACCACGACGAGGGTCGCGATCACAGACAACGCGGTGACGCTCACGTTCGGCCCCATCGACCTGCCGTCGGGCCATGACGGAGAGTTGGCGGCCAGCATGCCCAAGCACATCTTTCAGCTCCCGAAAGACATGTACATGATCGGCTTCAAGTCCGAGGTCTTCACAAAAGACGGCAAGCCGTTGCCCAAGAATTACCTCCATCACATTCTGATGCTCAACAACGACCGTCCGAGTGTCTCCTGCCCGGGAGAGCCGCTGTTTTTCGGGGGAGCGGGTCTCGAAATGACGGAGGCCCGGTTTCCCGACGGCTACGGCGTCAAGCTCGCCAAAGGACAGCACCTCATGTCCGTCGTTGCCTTCTATCACAAGGCGCCGCCGACTAAGGACGTGATGGCGTCTTTCACCATGTACATGGCCCCGGAAGGGACCCCAGTCAAGGAAATGGAGGTCTATCAGGTCGGGGTGAACATCGTGTGTTACAGCCAGTTCGGCCGGCGTGGTCCCGACCAGACCGACGAAGGGATCGAGATCAAACCCGGTGTCCACGTCTTGTCAGCGCCGCTCAAGTTTCTTATGGATGGATGCGTGAAGTTCGCCTATCCCCATGGCCACGACGAATTGCTGCTGATCGCCCTGGAGAATAGGACCGCTGGGCGGACACTCCTGCGGACGGTCCCGGACGTCGCTCAGGACGGCACATTACTGGAGTTTCCACCGCATCAAGTGTATCGTGACGCCCGAGGCTTTTCGGTCAACACCAAAGACGACTATGAAATGGTGATGGTGTATCACCACCCGCTCCATAATCCGAACATCCAGTACGGAATGGGCAACTACCTCCTCTACATGACGCCAGGGACTTGTTCCGGTTCTGGTATGAACGGCGCTTCGCCGGCTCACTGAGAGTATCGAGGGATCCCACGTCAGGCTGTCGGCCACTTGCCGCTATAGGCTCTGTAAAGTCGGCTTTGCGCTCCGTTCGCGTACAAATTTGGCCATAGGTTTTTCCTCTCTCCGCCGCATCGGCGAACGTTCACTTTTGGTCCCCTACCAAAGTAGGCTCCGCCCCCACGCCGCGGACTGGGTAGGAGCGGCCCGACTATGATATTCAAGACCTCTGCGCCCGTCGTTCATAGCGGGTCGTCGCATGACAGCCGTTGCTTCGGCCAGAGGCGGACGGCAAGCTATGGGCCGAAGTGACCGAAACGCTCATGAGCATTCCGGGCCAAGCAGCGGGGTGAGAGAGCAATTGGGCGTGGGCGGCTGAAGTTGTCGACGCCGGCCTGTACGACGATACCGCACCGGAGACGGGGCCACTTTCGGCTCCGCAGGACCGACCGAATGCCAGAACAAGAACCCCTCACGATGCTGGTCGCGAACGAGCACGCGGAAGAGATCAAGCTTGTCACCATCAGCATGCGCGGCTTCTATCCCGGTTGCCGGGTGGAAGCGGTCTATTCCTCAGACGAGGCGGTCGAATGGGCTTCCAAGCAAAGCTGGCACATCATTTTGGTGGAAGAGAACCTGTCCCCCAGGAGCGGGATCATGATTCTGCCGGAGTTGCGGAGGCGCGCGCCGCAGGCCGCCATCATCGTTCAGAGCGAACACACCGACTCCGACACATTCCTTCAAGTCATCCGCGGCGGTGCGGACTTCTACCTCTTCAAAAACTCTCCAGCCTTTCTCACGGAACTTATGATCGTCACCGGGGAAGCGGTGAAAAAGCGCGAGTTGAGCGCGAAGCTCGATCTGACCCACGAACGCTATCTCCGTCTCGTCGAAACGTTGCCCGACACGGTGTACGAATTGGATTCCGAAGGGCGATTCGTGTACGTCAGCCCCCATGTGACGTCGCTTCTGGGATACGCGCCAGAAGAATTGGCCGGCGCACACTTCACGAAGATCGTTCATCCGGACCAGCGGCAGTCGACCGAACATCGTTTCAACGAGCGTCGCAGCGGAGCCCGATCCAGCCGGCAAGTTCTCTTACGCCTTCTGCCCAAAGCCGGAACGGGCCGTGACGAACATGGCGTGGAGGTCGAACTCCACGCCAAGGGCTTATACGACTCCCAGCGCCGTTTCATGGGCACGCTCGGTATCCTGCGGGATATCACCGGGCGCCGGCAGCAGGAAGAGACCGTCCATCGCCTCCAGAGCCAACTCCGACAAACGGATCGACTGCTGGAGATCGGTCGGCTGCTCATCAAGGCCTCTCGCGATCTTCACGATCCGCTCACGGCCCTCCAGACGAATTCCCAACAGTTGCTGAGCGCGATCCGGGCGCTCCAACTCGAACGTCAGTTGGAAGCCATGGCGGCTCACGCCTCTCAGGCCGCACAGGTCAGGGAAGAACTCGCGGCGGCCGTCCCACTCCCGCCCGAAACAGAGCGGGAACCGGAGGGAGCCGTGCCGCCACCAGTCGAGCCACCGGCTGAACAACGGCCGACCGTCGCCGCTGCCGAACGACGGCGCTGGCCGCGCGTATCGACGCAGATCGAGTCCAGCCTGACCATCGAGGGATCCACCTGGAACGGCGTCGCGCTCAACATGAGTCTCGGCGGCGCCTATCTGACGTTCGCAGATCGCCTCCCCGCCGTCGACGGCCAGCCCATCTACCTCACCCTCAGAAGCGCGGGCGGAACGTTGGAGCTCCATGGCACGGTCCGAGAACGAGGCGGAGTCGACGCCTTGCGCGCCACAGCGGCTCCGTGGTCCACTGCGCTGGCCGTCGAATTTTCCTCTCTCGGCGACACGGAAAGGCAGGTCCTGGCTTCGCTGCTGGACGCGGTTCGCGAGCAAGCCTTTCCGCTGTCGATCGAAGGGCTCATTCCCCTTGCCTATCCGCCGGATCGCCAGATTGGTTTCCGGCGGCCTTTCGAGAGCATCGAAAGTTCGTTCGCCGACCGGCGGCTCGAAATCCGGGCGAAACTGACGCTGCCCGTCCGCGTGGAACCCTCCGAGCCGTCGTCCGGTCGCGGGCGGCATATCGGCTTGACCGTGAACATCAGTCGTGGCGGTGCGTGTCTCCAAGTCAAAGCACGCCCTGATATGTTGGCGCCTCGCTTGGCGCTCCGCCTGTCTCTCGCGACATCGGCTACGCCCTCTCCGGGCGCCGAATCCGTCGTGACCGGAGACATCATCTGGACGGCCCCGGATCCGAGCGCACCGAAGGACTTATGGCCCGGCCCTTCCGAGAGCGCCCTGCGCGTGGGGCTCTGCTTTCGCTCACTCGAGGAACGGACGGAGCGGGAGATCAGCCGTCTGATCGCCCGCCTGCTTACCTCTCCCCTGCAAATCGAAGACGGCTCGGAGCGAACGAAGGTCGTCCATACCCTGCGCGAGTGCCGGAACTCACGGGGACGGCGTCTCGCTCTCTATCATGACCTGCCACGCGACCCGCTCGGCCCCGGCACGCCTCTGGTCATCATCGCGCCGGGTTACGGCCGGACGAAAACGGACCACCTGGTCCTCGCCCAGTACTTGGCCTGCAACGGGTTTCAGACACTGCGCTTCGATCACTCCAACCACATCGGCGAAAGCGACGGCATTTTGGAGCACACGACGCTCACCGACATGCAATCGGATCTGCTGGGCGTATTGGATTTCGCCGCACAGACCTGGCCGGCCGCGCCGATCGCCGTGATCGCTCCGGACCTCGACGGTCGCGTCGCGTTGAAAGTCGCCGCACGCGACCACCGGATCGCCCTGTTGATTCTGCTGAACGCAGTCTTGGACATAAGGCATGCGATCGCCGTCGAGCATCGACAGGATCTGGTCGAGGCCTATCTACAAGGAGAACGGCGGGGGCTCGAACCCCTTTGGGGGCTTAACGTCAACACGGACCATTGGCTCCAGGACGCGGTCACGGGAAGCTTTGTGGATGTCGCTTCGGCCGTTCAGGACGCCGAGCGGGTCCGCACCACAGTCCTATTCCTGACGCCGCACATCAGCGAACCTTCGGGCGCCGCACAGGATGGGATCCGCCGGGATTCGTTTCAGCGCGTCCTCGCGGCCTTGGGCTCGCGCGGGGAGGTCATCCGCCTGATACCGGAGGCCTTCATCCCGGCTCGCAGAGTCGAAGGCCCGGCCCTTCCGCTTTTCCGCGAACTGGTCACGCAGTGCCGTAAGAAGCTCCACTATCGGGAGACCCTGCAGACTGTTCTCGAACCGGTCGAGCGGGAGATCGATTTTCAGCGCCGTCTCGAACAGGAACGGCTCAAGCTTCACCATTACACGTCCACTGCGGACGCTCTGGCTCTGTGGCGAGCCCACGTGCAGCACGTCCGACAGCACGAACAACATCTCGAGCACTGGCGTCTCCTGGATCATCTCCACCGCTTGCTCGGGGAATTCGAGGACCACGCGCCGGTTTTAGAGGTCGGGTGCGGACATGGCGATTTCGCCCGCCTGCTCTTGATCAACCAGGCCTATCGCTCGCAACACAAACCCAAGACGCTCACCCGAGCCGCGCGGTACGTCGGCTTGGACAGCCAGGCCGACTTCGCTAGGCAGGCCAGGCTGACCGTAAACGAGACGCTGGCCGACCTGAACGCCAAGTTCGCCGGCGCGCTGGCACCCGCCCCTCCTTTACAAACCTCCTGGTTGTGCGCCGACTGGAACAGCCCCTTGCCTTTTCCGGACGGCCGATTCAGTCGGGTGGTCTGTAGTTTCACGCTCGGTTACGTACAGGACCCGCTCTACACACTCCGCGAGCTGTTGCGCGTGTTGGTGCCCCGCGGAACATTGCTGATCACGACCTGGACACCGGATACCGACCTCTCCATGATGTACCGGGCGTACTCACAGGATCGAGAATTGTTGCGCTATCTCGGCCGCTTACGACAGGCGCTCGGGGAAGGCCGAATCCACAGCTTCGATCCGAACGACTTGGCCCGCTTGCTCAGACTGAGCGGCGCCGTCCGCCCGCGCATCTACACCGCCTTCGCCGGCAACGCCTGCATCGGGCTGGTTGAAAAGCCGAATTCCTCTGGCTGAATTCGTACACCAGGTGTATACTTCTGCCGCAATTGACTTCCCACTTCTGATTGAACACGTTCTAACACCCCGACGGTACGTTACACAGCGATTCGCCTGTCTTGGAACGCCGCGACCACAGGGTGAGTCTGAAAGAGAGCATGACACGGAAGACTCGGGTCGTTCCGACGCCTGACGCTTTGAAAATCATCACGGATTTCAGCAGGGACATGGGAACGATCGCCGAACTGAGCGTTCTCGGCGAGCGGATTTTGACGGAACTGTCCCAATTGCTCCAAGCTCCGCATGCGGCGCTGTTTCTGCTCGACAAGGAGAAGGACCTATACCATCTGGCCTGTTCCCGCGGATTCGCCCCTGACACCGCGCTCCCTTCGGGCATCCCTGTACACCATCAGATCCCCGCGTTCTTGTCCCGCCACCAATCGCCCGTCGTTCGTGCGGGCGTCAATGCGGAAGAGCGCGGAGGGACACTCGGTCACGGTGTGCTGGCAACTCTGGAAAGTTGGCGCGCGGACGTCTGTGTTCCGCTGATCACCAAAAACCGTCTGATCGCCTTTTGTCTCATGGGGACAGGCCCGGACAACGACTTTGCGATTGTGGATCAGGCAGACCTGCTCATGGCCCTCGCGCAGAACGCCGCCAACGCGCTCGACAATGCTCTGCTGTACGAGGATCTGCAGCGGTCTCAAACCTTGATGCGACGCACCGATCGTCTCCGTTCGCTGGAGACCATCGCTGGCGGATTCGCCCATGAGATCCGAAACCCCTTGACTTCGATCAAGACCTTCATTCAGCTCGCGCCTGAGCGCAAAGACGATCCGGAATTCATCAGCGAATTCAGTAAGGTGGTCATCGACGACGTCCATCGCATCGAACGGTTGATCCAGGAGATCCTGGATTACGCCCGTTACATGGAACCCAAGCTGACGGAGGAAGACCTCAATGAAATCGTCTCCTCCTGTTTGTACTTCGTCGAGGTGAAAGCGGATAGCTGCGGCATCACGATCGAATGAGAGCTGGGCTCGGACATTCCCCGGGTCATGTTGGACCGCCAGCAGATCAAGCAAGTCATTTTGAATCTCCTGCTCAACGCGATGGACGCGATGAGCGAATGCGGCGGCTTCCTCAAGGTACGCACGCATCGGCTCATCAAACCTTCCGGAGAGGTCTGGGTGCAGATCGAGGTCGAGGACACAGGGCCCGGAATTCCGGAGAGCAACCTGGAACACATCTTTGATCCCTTCTTTACCACGAAGCACCACAGCGGCGAACACGAAGGGACCGGATTGGGGCTGACGATCGCGCACCAGATCATCCAAGAGCACCATGGGAACATCCAAGTCTCGAGCAAAGAAGGTGCCGGCACGACGTTTTTCGTGAACATGCCCGCGGCCCCTCGTCCTCACGCCGGCCACACATCTGGAGACACATGAAGAAGCGGGTTTTGCTGATCGACGATGAACCGCGGGTTCGGGCTTCGCTGAAGATGGTCCTGGAACCCACCTATGACGTCATCACGGCGGCGGACGCTCAGGAAGGACTGGATCTGTTCCGATGCGAATCCCCCAATCTGGTACTTCTGGACGTGATCATGCCGGGAACCGATGGGCTGACCGTGCTGCAGGCCATGAGGGCGGAGGACCGCTCGATTCCCGTCATCATGCTGACCGGGACCAAATCGGTGAAGACCGCCGTGGACGCGATGAAGCTCGGTGCATCGGATTATCTATCGAAGCCGTTCGACGTCGAGGAGCTTCGCATCGTCGTCGCCCGCACGCTCGAGTCGCATGACCTTGAACGAGAAGTCCGCTACCTCCGCGCCCAGGTGGTGAACCGGTACGCATTCCACAACCTCATCGGGAAAAGCCCCGCCATGCAGGAGATCTACGCCAAGATCGAACAGGTGGCGGACAGCCGCACGACGGTCTTGATCACGGGCGAGAGCGGAACGGGCAAAGAACTGGTGGCGCGGGCGCTCCATTACAACAGCTCACGCCGCGACCGGCCGTTCATCGCGCTGAACTGCGCCGCCCTCCCGGAAACGCTGATTGAGAGCGAGCTGTTCGGCCACGAGAAAGGCTCGTTCACCGACGCAACCGCCCGCCGCGTCGGCCAATTCGAGTTGGCGAACAGCGGCAGCCTGTTTCTCGATGAGATCGGCGACCTGAGTCCCATGACCCAGGCCAAACTGCTGCGCGTGCTGCAGGAACGAGAGTTTACCCGCATCGGCGGCATCCAACCCATCAAGGTGGACGTGCGCATCATCGCGGCCACCAACAAAAATCTGGACGATCTGGTCCGCCGCGGCACGTTTCGCGAAGATCTGTATTACCGCATCAACGTCATTTCGCTGTATCTGCCCCCGCTACGGGAACGCGGAGAGGATATCCCGCTTCTCGCCAAGCATTTTCTGGACAAGCGAATCGAAGAGGAGAAGCGCCCCCACCAGGAGTTCTCCAAAGAAGCCATTGAGCTTTTGGCTCGATATCCCTGGCCAGGCAATGTCCGCGAGCTGGAAAACGTCGTCGAACAGGCGTTGCTGTGGTCGAAAGGCGCCATGATTCTTCCGGAACACCTGCCCAAATCGCTGCGGAGCGACAACCGCTCGTCGTCGTTGCGTGAAGACACCTTGGCCGGCCGCCTGTCTCTCGAAAAAGCCGTGATGGAGTTCGAGCGAGAGATCATTTTGGACGCCCTCAAGCGTACCAACTACGTGCAGACGCACGCCGCCAACCTATTAGGCATCAGCCGACGCATGCTGAAATACCGGATGGACACTTTAGGGATCAGCAAACCGGACAGTTCGACGGGCGGCGAGCCTGTGCAGTTAGTGCAAGAATGACACAGTGACGGACAGTTGTGAGCGATTCTCGTGCGATCTTCACCTAGATAGTGACTCGTAAAGAGAGCCTGATCACCGCCTTCCGACTACATATAGATGCGTCGTGTTCATCCCTACTGCACCTTGCGGTGTCCATCACAAGCCTTTGATAAGGCACATAAATTGCTACGTTTCCGAGCAAATCGACGAACTGTAGACCGATGAACACGTCACCTGGCGCAACACCCCCTCCCACCAAGCCCTCGATTCTCGTCGTGGATGACGAGGCCGGTCCCCGGGATGCGTTGAGAGTCATCCTCCGCCCCTTTTTCGAGATCCATACTGCCGAAAACGCGCATGCGGCCCTGCGGGCGCTCAAAGAGCATCATATCGATCTGATCACACTCGACCAGAAGTTGCCCGATCGCCAAGGCATCGACCTGCTGCAAGACATCAAACACGAGCATGCCGAGGTAGAAGTCATCATCATCACCGGTTACGGAAGCCTGAAATCGGCGATGGAAGGAATCCGCCACGGGGCAGCCGGTTATCTCCTGAAGCCGTTCAACGTGACGGAATTGATCGCGCTCATCAATCAAACGTTGGAGAAAAAACAGCGCCTCGACTTCTTGCGCCATTTTCTCAAGCAGGCGGGTTCGGCCTGGGGGACTGAGCAGGACTGCGCCAAGACATGGGGGGACCTGAAATGCCAATATTTCGCCCGCGGGAAGCCATCACAGGAAAAACCGGCGATACATGATCCGGCCGAACTGCTGCCCCTGCTCTCCGATCTGCTGGAGGCCAAGGACCGGCAATTGCTGAACCATTGCAGCCGGGTCAGCTTCTATTCGACGCTGTTGGCCAACCGTCTCAACCTCACCATGGCAGAGCAGAAATCCCTGGCGCTGGGAGCGTTCTTGCACGATATCGGGAGAATCGCCCTTGATCCATACACATTCGGCCATAGCGGCTCCGGCGAAGCTGAGAGCCTCAAACGCCACCCCGAGATCGGGGCTCCCATGAAGCTCCCGATCGGTTTATACGCCGAAGTCACCAAGATCATCGCCTATCATAACGAACGGAACGACGGTTCCCGCTATCCTCATGGTCTTCAAGGCGAAGGAATTCCTCTTCTCGCCCGGATCGTCGCGATCGCCCAAACGTTCGACCATCTCACAGCCGAATCGCCTGCGCGGACGACCGCGTCCATCGAGGAGGCTATCCGCCGGATCTCGCTGGAAGCGGAGACTCGCTTCGATCCGATCCTGACGGAGGTGTTCGTCCGAGTCGTCAACGAATGCAAAGCCTCGCTTCCCGCCCTCGCCATCGCGGCCATGCCCACCGCGACGCCTGAACCCTAGCGCGTACCGGTTTATCTTTTTTCTTTCGAGCCGTCGATCATTTCGGCCGCCGTCTCCCGCACCTTCTTCGTGATGGTGAGACCGCCGAGCATCCTGGCCACCTCGTCCTGTCTGGCGTGCTGATCAAGCTTCTTCACCGAAGTGCTCGTCCGGTTTTGCTTTACGCTCTTTTCCACCAACAGATGGTGCTCGGCCTGTGAGGCGACTTGAGGCAAATGGGTGACGCACAGCACTTGATGATAGGCGCCCAGCTCCCGCAACCGTTGTCCCATCACGGCAGCCACCGCTCCGCCGATCCCGGAATCGATTTCATCGAAAATGAGCACAGGCACCCGGTCCGTTTCCGCCAGGACCGTCTTGATTGCGAGCATCACCCGCGACAATTCCCCGCCCGACGCGACGCGGGTGAGCGGCTGAAGCGGCTCGCCGCGATTCGCCGACAACAGATAGTCGACACAATCGCGCCCCGTCGGCGAGAACGCCTCATCGCCGGCTCGGACCCCGACCCGAATCTCGAAACGAGTGTGATCCATGCGCAGAGCGGCCAGTTCTTCCGATACCCGTTCCTGCATGCGTTTCGCCGCCCTCGCGCGGCCTTTGGAAAGCTGTAACGCAAGCGTGTCGAGGCGACGGACGTCCTCTTCGATCGTCGCCCGCAACTCAGCGACGCGGACCTGAGAGTCACCGAGTTCTTCGAGCTGTCGCCTCAGTTGAGCGGCATAGGCCAGCACGCCTTCAACGCTCCCGCCGTATTTTTTCTTCAGCCGCTGCAGACGGTCCAGCCGTTCTTCGACTCGCTCCAACTGATCAGGGTCCTGTTCCAATCGGTCATGATATTCACGAAGGGACCCCACGAGGTCTCTCAGTTGCAGGGCGGTTTGACCGCAAGCCGCGGCCCACGCAGCGGTCTCATGGTCGATCTCGTGAAGTTGTCGGAGGCATTTCTCGACCGTCGAGAGATGGTTGAGGACGGCTTGGTCCCCGGCATACAGCAGCTCATAGGCCGTCTGCGTCAGCTCCGCGAGACGCCGCGCATGCACCAATCGTCGTCGCTCGGCCTGCAAACGCTCCTCCTCACCCGGCTGGATCGCCGCCTCTTCGATTTCTCGAAACTGAAACCGGAGGAAGTCTTCCCGCTGGACCCGTTCCGCCGACAGACGATCGGCTTCCTCAAGCGTTCGTCGGTCGGCCAGCCACCTCTCGTAGACCGCCGTATACTCGTCGCGCAGCCCGCCGAGACGGCCGAACGCATCGAGCATGTCCAGTTGCGCCTGTGCAGACAAGAGCGACTGCTGGTCATACTGGCCGTGAATGTCGATGACCGTGCCGGCGAGCGATTCGAGAAGATGGAGAGGTGTGAGGCTGCCGTTGAGGTACGCGCGGTTTCGGCCGGAACGCGAGAGGATGCGCCGGACGATCAGCTCGGTCTCCTGGGAACCCAGCACGCCGGCGTCACGGAACATTTTCAAGACGGGAGAAGTCGGATCGAGGCGAAACGCTGCCTCGATGTGGGCTTCTTCAGCCCCGGCCCGTATCTGATCAGCGGACGCGCGCCCCCCGATCAACAAGCCGATCGCGTCGATGAGGATGGATTTTCCCGCACCCGTTTCGCCGGTGAGGACCGTAAAACCCCCGGCGAGCTGGAGATTGAGCTGCTCAACGACCGCAAAATTGGAGATGCGCAGCTCGGTGAGCATGGCCGCGGGACATGGACGGAGCCCTTACGCTGTGCCCGAATGTTGGGCAAGCAACGAATCAATCACTTCCTTGAACTGCCGCTTGGGTCTCGCTCCGACGAGTTTCTCGACCGGCTGCCCGTTCTTGAAAAACAGAATGGTCGGAATGCTCATGATTTGATAGCGTCCTGCGATCTCAGGATTTTCGTCGGTGTTCAGTTTTCGGACTTTGAGCTTGCCGGCATATTCCTTGGCCAATTCATCGACAATGGGTGCGACCATCTGACAAGGACCGCACCAAACCGCCCAAAAATCCACCATGACCAACTCCGGCGCCTTGATGACCTCGGCTTCCCATGTCGCATCATCGACTTTCAAGGCATCACCACCCACGATGTTCCTCCTTCGCGTTCCGCGCAAACATTCAAACGTCGAACGGGTCACGAAAACGTGCGCGCATCGTATACCACGCTTCTTTGGGCTGTCAACGTCGACGCCGAATCTCTTGCCGGCAAAAAGACACCGTGGCCTGTTTCACGACACGCATGTTGTGTCAGCCGTCACCATCCCCATCCATCCGGCACACCGAACCACCAATCATCGGGTCTGGCCGCCCGCCACGCCGTCTGTTGCTTCCACAGACGCTCGGTGACCGCTTTGTCCAACCTGGTCGCCATGGCCGCGCTGATATCCGATTGGCGCTGCACCGCGCTCTGAATAATCTCTTTGGCGATCCTGGCCAACACGTCCGGCGGATCGACCAGATCTTGCGGCCGGCCGGTCGCCAGATTGAGGAACAGATGCTCGACCGCCACCCACCGATCGGTCTTGGCGAGGTGATCCAGATACCCGTCCAGCGCATGGTACACGTATGTCAGATAGACGTAGCTCTCCGCCGAAGGATGCGCATCGACCTCGCGCTGGCAGGCCTCGATCGCCCGTTTGTAGTCGCCCGCGGCGAGAAACACTTTTGCGCGGTGCAGGTAGCCGGCCGACGTGTCTGTCGCTCCATAGACAGGATCGGCCCCGACCCCGGCTATCTGCGCCGCAGCCGCAAAGAAGAGAGTCATCAGGCCAAACCGAACGAGAATCGAGTCTGGACGAATCCGCCTGTACATGGGACACCTCCTGCAAGCCGAAGCCACGCGCTTGCTGCCGAATCAAGGCTCCTGAATTATAGCGGTCCGGAATGTTCAAGGTTGGGCGGTTCCGGGCATCGATGGTCCCGCCTGCGGCCGGCCGTAGGGGCCGCCGGGCGAAGCCCAGGGCAGTCCGCGTTCGCCCATCAACAGCGGGCTGAGAATCGCGCGCACGACTGCGGTGCCGAAGTTTTCCGTCCACCCCACTCCGGTCAGGCTCAGCATAAAGTTATACTGGGCCCGGTCGGGGAACTGCAGATAGTACAACCCCAGCGACCAGCACTTGCACGGATTCTGGTACAGGGCGACCACGTCGTATTCCGGACTCCGACCGTTCTTGACGTCATAGTACCCTTTGGCTCCGACGGTCCATCCCCACGGCGTCCGGAACGCACCTCCCGCGGTCACGAACTGAATCTCCGGCGTCGGCGCAAACACCTCGTTGAACGAGATCGGATTCCAGATGTCTCCGCGCCGCACGCGGTTGCCGTCGCGGGTATGGCGCTGCCCGATTTCCACATACCACAGGTTCTGTTGCTGGAAGCGGAGGTCCGTATTCCACTGGCTCATCGTCCCACGGTACGGATCGAAGAAGGCGTCCGCCACCAGATACTTGTTGAGGGCCGGGAGCTGAAAAGTCCCGGCGGCGCCTTTTGCGAACGCCTGCCCCGGCGCGGGCGCGACCTGGGGAGTCGTGTTGCCGATGACCGCGCGCAGCCATACATCGGAAAATTTCTTTCCGTCGATCGCCACCGTGGCCGGCACGAGCGGCTGGGTCACGGACCCGAACTCCGGCAACACGCCGGGCGTAAAATCCCTCGCCCGAGTCTGAACGGCACCGACACGGTAGCTTTGCGCCAGCGTCAAGTCCAACCAGTTGAAACTCCCCCCCTGCGCCTCCTGTTCGAGCAGCCGGCTGCGGAGCGAATAGGTCAGCAGGTTTTTCTTCGGCAAATCGTCCACCTGATCGATTTGCGTGATCCGCGATTGATCGGTCGGCGGCACGTATTCATAGATCACACTCGGTTGGATCGTGTGCAGGAATGCTCCGCCGTCGCTTGTCCGGAACCGGCGCGCCAGCTTGGAAGTCGCCTCCAGTGCGGCCCACAGCGTTTCGCGGTGCACCGATTCCTCCGTCTGCACGCCGCGTGTGTAGTAGACCTCCCGCACCTTGAATCGCGGCGTTAGGCCGATGACATGGCCGAGGTTGAGCGTCTCCGTCGACAAGCCCGGCATCACATCAATCCGATTTTGCGTGAAGCCCTGGTCGCGATAGAAGTTCACGAAGTTGGTGTCCATCCCGAGGAGCACCGGACCGTCGAAGGGCGAAAAGTTGGATACCGTGTATCCGAATTCCGGAAGCCGCTGGAAGGTGTCGCTGCCGCCGGATTGCAGAGGCTGGAGATATTGGCCGAGCAGATAGAGGTTGCCGTAAGGCACGCGTTGGCTGCCGAGCAGATTGGATTCCCCGCTGGGTAACGCGCGTTGGGCGCCGGAATTGCTGAGTTGTTGCAGATAATCGGGGTCGGTCACGAGGAACGCCTGGGCGCGAATAAGCAGATCAGGGTTGACCTGCTGGACGTGTGTCCCGCTGATTAGCGCCCGCGTTCGCTTGACGTCCGCTCCTTGCGGGCTCACCCCGGCCACATTGGGTAACTCCTGCTGCTGCAGCGCGCTGACGAGCCACTGGCCCCGCGATTTGCGATCCAGCACGTACCGATATTCCAGGTCGCCGCCGTATCCCAGATCGCTGTAATACTGCGGCGAGATGGTCAAATCCTGGCTGGGGTTGATGGCCCAAAAGTAGCTCTGCCGGAGGCTGGCGCCGAACCGGTTGTCGTACCCCACATTGGGGATCAGAAACCCGCTCTTACGGGTGCTGAGCGGGTACGTGAGGGTGGGGATCGGCACGACCGGCACGTCATTGACGCACAGCCACGCGCCCTTGAGCGCCACGCTCTCCCCGGCGTTGACGTCGATGTCATCGAACGTGAAACGCCAGGCGGGAACCGCTCCCTCCATCGCATCGCAGTTGGTGAACGATCCGTCCTTGGCTCGGTAATGATCTTCCGAGAAGCGCTGGAGCAGGCGGCCCGTCACGAACGTATTGGTCGGCCGCAGATAGACCTGACCGTTGATGACGACTCCCGCCTCCGTGTTGACGTTGAGCTCCAGCCGTTCGGCCCACACGTCCGTCTTAGGATCAGCGAGATGGACATGGCCGGTCGCGATCAGGATACCAGGCAGCATTCTGACGGTCACATGATCGGCCGTCAGCCGGACCGCCCCTTGGACGATGACCACGGATCCATCGGCTTCGTACGTTTCCAGCTCTTTCAGGTAGTCGATACGGTTGGCGGTGATCTCGATCGGCTGCGCAGCGGCGGGAGTCGCGGTGGCGGTCGCCGGGTTGGCCGGTTCGCCCGCACCCCGCGCGAGCGAAACCCAACCCATCAGAAACCACGTCAGTGCACAGCACGACCACCCGATCACCGACCCGGGCCGTCGACCCATCTCAACCCCGGAGAGGCGAGAGCCAACAGCCGCGCAGGAGGGCCTTGATATCGCCCACCAGCATCAAGGAACCGGTGACGCAGATCAGATCGGACGGGGCGGCCAGCCGCTTGGCCAGCGCGAGCGCACCGGCGGCTTGCGGAACCGCACGGGCGGAAGGGAACAGATCGGCGAGGGAGAGACGGAGATCCTCGGCGCGGGCCGCGCGGGCGATATCCGCTTGGGTCAACACAATTTCGTCCACGACCGGAAGCAGCTTGGCCAGGAAGCCACGGTGATCCTTGTCTCGCATCATGCCGAGCACCAGGATCACGCGCGAACCCGGATGCTCGCGTCGATACCGGTCTAAATACTCAGCGAGCGCCTCGGCCGCCGACGGGTTATGCGCGCCGTCCACCAAGACGGTCGGCTCCCGCTCGATCACCTCCAACCGCCCCTCCCATCGCACGGACCTGAGACCGGCCCGAATCGCCGGCTCCGAAACCGGCAGTCCGCGGATGCTGGCCGCTTCAATCATCGCCAGCGCGCAAGCGGCATTGTCCAGTTGATGACGTCCTTCGAGCGGGCAGAAGAGCTGGTCATAGCGGGACACGACCCCGTCGTACCGAAAGCTCGCCGGGCTCTCGCCTTCGACCTGAAAATCACGATTCAGCCGCGAAATGGAAGCCCGGCGTTGCGACGCGACAGCCTCGATGACCGTCAAGGCTTCCGTGGGCACCAAACCGACGATCAGCGGGACACCCGGCTTGACGATGCCGGCCTTTTCCGAGGCGATCGCATCGACCGTCCGTCCGAGGTACTCTTCGTGATCCAGCGCGACCGTGGTGATGGCCGTGACCAGCGGCTCGACGATATTGGTGGCGTCGTACCGGCCTCCCATACCCACTTCCAGCACGGCCACGTCTACCTCGGCATCGGCGAAGTGTTGAAATGCCATCGCGGTGGTGAACTCGAAGAAGGTCGGGGAGCAATCGGCTTGGACGAGTTCGCGGATGCGCTCGGTCAACTCCGCCACCTGCGCTTCTCCGATCGGCTCGCCATCGACGCGGATGCGCTCCCGGAAATCAATCAAATGAGGCGACGTGTAGAGGCCGACGCGGTATCCCGCCGCCTGCAGGATCGCTGCGGCGACGGCCGCGGTCGAACCCTTGCCGTTGGTCCCTCCGATATGCAGCGTCCTGTACCGCCGCTGCGGCTCGCCTAAGCGGGCCGCCAACAGACGCATGTTCTCCAGCCCGAGTTTGATCCCGTGCTTCTGGAGACTATACAGAAACTCGACGGCGGATTCGTAGGACATCGCGATCGGCTCGGCGGGACAGGTGCGAAGCTAAAAGTGGATCACCAGCGTGCTCAGCGTTTCCTTCAGTTGCTTGCGCTCGACGATCATATCGATCATGCCGTGCTCCAACAGAAACTCGGCCCGTTGGAACTGGTCGGGCAACTGTTGTTTGATCGTCTGTTCGATGACACGAGGGCCGGCGAACCCGATCAGAGCTTTCGGCTCTGCGATGATCACATCGCCCAACATCGCCACGCTGGCCGTCACGCCGCCAAACGTCGGATCGGCCAGCACCGAAATAAACGGCAGTTTGGCTTCGCCGAGTTTCGCGATCGCCGCCGAGGTTTTCGCCATCTGCATCAGCGAGAGAATGCCCTCTTGCATCCGCGCACCGCCCGACGTCGTGACCATAATCACCGGCAG
>JBBIOW010000056.1:0-17375 GCA_037443165.1 Nitrospiraceae bacterium
CCCACCAACGTGGCTACGGCTTTCGACACGTCGTTCGGGCCGTTGGCAAACGCCAGGACAAGCACAAATGGTACGATGAGGAGAGAAATATCCCTCGTGGGGTTGAAGCCTCCAACGTCGAACTCAGAACGGGTCAACCTTTTGGGGTGACGGCACCACCGCACGACGAGCCGGCGCCGGCCGTGCAGCCGTAACAGTGGTTGCCGGTCACAATTCGGCGGCGGTGGAGGAAGGCCGGATCGAACTCGCGGATATGCCGCGGCGCTCCGCGATCGACCGGCAGGTCCAGCATCTGATTGAAGTCGCAGTCGTAGAGGGTGCCGTCCCAGCCGACCGACAGCGTGTACCGGCACATGACGCCGGCGGCTGCGGCGGGGTTGAAGGCATTCGCCAGACGCTCCATGTACCCTTCATAGTTGCCGCTCTCCAGCAGGAATTCCAGGAAACGGCTGATTGGCATGTTGGTAATGGTGTAGAGACGGTTGAACGTGACGCCGTACCGGCCGGACAACTCTTGGCGGAACTGCACTTCGATCGCCTCCTGTTTCGGAGGGAGGAACGCGCCGACGGGGTTATAGACAAGATTCAACGATAACCCGGTTCCCTCCCGTCCGTATCCGACCTGGTTCAATAGTCGCAACGCTTGTATCGATTTCTCGAACACCCCTTCGCCGCGCTGCGCGTCGGTCTGTGTCGCGCGGTAGTACGGCAGGGACGCGATCACTTCCACGCGATGTCGGGCGAGAAACTCGGCCAAGTCGGCTTGGGAGGGAAGCAGCAAAACGGACAGATTGCAGCGATCCATGACGTGACGGCCTAGGGCTTTGGCTTGTTCGACCAGCCACCGGAAATTGGGGTTGAGTTCCGGGGCGCCGCCGGTGATGTCGACCGTCGGAATCTCGGTCATGGCAAGTGCCCGAATGCAGAGTTCAGCCGTCTCCCGGACCATGATCTCTTGGCGGTCCGGCCCCGCGTCCACGTGACAATGCCGGCAGGTCTGGTTGCAGAGTTTACCGACGTTGATTTGGAGGACCGTGATCCCTGTGGCGGTGAGCGGATGAAGCTTCGCTTGCTCCAGCCGTTCGTTGAAAGGCGAACAGGTGCGCGTTTGATCGAGAATGCGAAGCTGTTCCGAAGCGGAAGCCAAGGGATTGTGACGACCGAGAAGGGTCAGCGGCATGCAGGCTCCTTTCATGTAGTCAGGATGCGAGGCAAGCGCGGTCTCGACTCGTTCGAAAGTACAAGACCCGCTCCGGAAAACTGATCTGGCAGCACCCGAAATCAAGCGCCCGCCCCGCTCTGTCCTTGAGGGCCCGCCGGAGACGGGGAGCGACGCGATAACAGACGCGTTTCCCCTCGCGCATCCCTTCGACCAGTCCGCACTCCCGAAGAACGCGCAAATGATGGGAGATATGGGGCTGGGAGCGTCGAAGCTCTCGGACGAGGTCCGTAACGCACTTCTCTTGCAGAAGCAAGGACTGGACGAGAGCCAGGCGGGTTTCGTCGCCAAGCGCGCGCAACACCGACGCGCATTGCCGGGCGCTCAGCATGAGACGAGCCATGGACGGATTCCCCTAGCAGCAACCGCCATCGGGCGTGCAGGATACGGCGGTTCCGGATACCGGTTGTCCGGCGCGGTTGATCACCGCAAAATGCGGAGCGTAGGCGGCCGTTTCGAGAACTTTGAGGGTCTTGGAACAGATTTCCATGGGAACGCCACGACGGAACACATGCGCGTCGTCATCCGCGGCCTCCACAAAGGGGCCCGTCAGCAGGGCAAAATGGCCTTGCCAGAGACAGGGCGCCTGCTCCGGCAGAATCGCCGTGAGTCGTGGGTCCTGCGGGCCGACGTGAAGCGGGCTGTCCGACAGGAGAAAGGCGTTCGCGAACGGCGGCAGCGTGAGAAGCGCGCAGGCCCGGTCATCGATGGCTTGCGGGAGGCCGCGCCGATACGCGGTTCCCAGCTCATCCACAACATGGCTGAACGGACCCAGAAAGGTGGCAAACCGAATACTGGTGCCCTCCCTGGTCTGTGCCGGCTTATAACCGGTCAGTGTGACGGAGAGAAAATGGATCCCGTCGATGACCTGCCAGGGCGTGAATTTCACCTGGTGGACGCCGAGGAAACCGGCCTCGACCAGGCCGTCCAGGTACTGGTAGACCGGCAAAGCGCCGGAGAGGCAATTGCCCCACTTGTCCGGATCATGGACCAGGTATTGCGGCACCACCTGGTCGGCGACGATATCCGAGATTGTGAAACGCCCGCCTGGCTTGAGGACCCGAAACATCTCGCGGAATACGCGGCGCTTGTCCGGCGCAAGGTTGATGACGCAGTTCGAAATAATGAGATCGATGCTGGCGTCTTCAACAGGCATCGCTTCCGCCATGCCTTTGCGGAATTCAACGTTGGATGTCTCGTAACCCAGATTGGCCGCGACGATCGGCGCGTTGCGCCGGGCGATGGCCAACATGGTGTCGGTCATGTCGATACCGATAACATGGCCGGTCGGACCGACCCGGCGGGAGGCCTCGAAACAATCGATCCCTCCGCCTGAACCGATATCCAGCACGGTTTCACCGATGCGCACGGTCTCCAGTCCGGCGGGGGTTCCGCAGCCATAGGAAATCTTCAAGACCTCTTCCGGAATGAACGTCTTGAGATCATCGAAGTCGTACCCGGTCGGACAACACATCTGCTCGCCCGTTGCGGCGGCCCGGGCGTACCGTTCGCTCACGAGTTCGGAGACATTCTCGACGGTCATCGATCACCTCTCAATCGGATAAAGCCATACAGATGGGTTTATGTATCAACACCCATCGCTCTCGTCAATCCCATCGCGGAGGGCGTTACCTGATTTCGACACCGAACTTCTGTAAGCTGGCTCACAGCCGCGGCGAAAGAAGCCGACCGGCGGACCCATCCACCTCCCTGTCGGCTATGGTCGGCCATCCTTACAGTCCGGCGGACACGGTCTTTTCAGGTTCTGCCCCTTGACTCGGTACCACGGTCCGAGGTGTAGCATCGGGCTCAGAAGGGAGGTGAAACCGATGTGTCCTTGGGTCGAAACACTCGGCTTCTGCCCCTATGAGACGGCGGCCGCAGTCTGGCAGTGGGTGCAGCGCTTCTTTGCCTAATAGAGACGGGAAGAGCAGCCGGCGATGCGGGAGGCGATCCCGCATCGCCGGCTTGACTCCGTACTATGGTACATGGTGTACCGTTTCAGCTGCGTGATCATATGGCCTCGGACTTGAAAATCGGACAGCTCGCGAAACAGGCGGGGGTGAATATCGAGACGATTCGCTATTACGAGCGACTGAACTTGCTGGGCCCGTCGTCGCGACTGCCCTCAGGCTACAGATTGTACAACCGAGATGCTCAACGCCGGCTGCGGTTCATCAAGAATGCGCAGGCGCTGGGCTTCACCCTGCACGAGATCGCCGAACTTTTGAACCTTCGGGTGAGCTCGCGAGCGCGGTGTGGGGATGTCCAGCGCAAAGCGGAAGCGAAGCTGGCGCATGTGGAGGCCAAGATTCAAGAATTGCACGCGCTGGCCGGTGCGCTCAAACACCTGATTCGAACCTGCCGGGCCGGTCAGCCCACCGAGGCGTGTCCGATTCTGGAGAGCTTGGAGCAGGAGACAACGAACATGGCACGGGCTTCCTCGTCCTCACTGAGGCCAGGGGACAAAGGTCGTTCATGACACACGGTGAAAAAACGACGGCGATCGGCGGGCTCCTCGCCGCATGCTTGGCGTCGATGTGCTGCATTGGGCCGTGGCTGTTCGCGGCCTTGGGGGTAGGCGTCGGGGCGACCGGCTTTCTGGCCGGCACGGCAGCGATGCTAAAGTCGCTCTTGCCGTATCGGCCGGTCTTCATTGGTCTCGCGACGCTCCTGCTGGGCCTGAGCTTGTATCTGGCCTATCGGAAGCCAAAGACTGTGAAGGAGACCTGTCGGGCTTGTGGACCGGCCGCCGCTGCTCATCGGGCTCGCCTGGTGCTGTGGATCATCGCGGGCCTTGCGGTCGCGCTCATCCTGGCGCCGTACTGGTTGGATCGGATAACGGGCAGTTGAGAAACCGTTCTAGGCCGTGGCAAAGGGAGGTGAGTCTCCATGACGCAGATCTTGCTTCGAGCCGGCTGGATCGTGCTCGGATGCGCGATCTGGGCTCAAGCCTGGCCAGGCGCCGCGTCTCAACGGGAAGCCACGCCGGCGGATCAGACCGGAGAGATCGTCACGCTCAAGATCGAGGGCTGGACCTGCGCGAGCTGCGAGAAGGGCATCCGCCGGGCGCTGCTCTCCGTGCCGGGCGTCAAGCGAGCTGACGTGAGCTACGCACGCGGTGGGGCCGTGGTCGTGGTCGAGCCCGGTCGCGTCCGTCACGAGCAATTGATCCAAGCGGTCGCGAGTGCGGGCACCATCCTGTCTTCCTATCGGGCCAGCGTGGTGCCGAACGGAACGTTGATGGCCCGGACTGCTGAGCGGGACGGGTCGTGGAGTTGGTTCTGGGACCTCTTCAGGTAATCGTTCTGCGGAGCAAGGCACCGGTGTGGAGGGCCGTCGTGTGGGGGAGGCGGTCTCTCGGGATCGCGTTTGTCGCACTGTCCATGTTGGCGCCGTGGCTCCACGCCGGCCTGGCGTGGGCTCAGGCTCCAGGGCCTGCCACCAACTCCCCCTCGACCCGTGTGAATATAACCATCAAAGCCAGGCAGTTCCACCCGTCTCCGGTCTTGGTGCCCGTGGGCCGGCCAGTCGTATTGATCTTCCACAACCAGGATGCCGAACTGCACGCCTTTGTGCCCAGGCGCTTTCTGGAGGGCGTGCCGGTCCACGTGGACGGCAACGGCGCGGCTCAGTTCGGGGACACGGGACTGGAGCGGGTCCTGATTCCATCGGGAGGCAGAGAGGAGATTCATTTTGTCCCGGCTGCCATCGGCACATTTGAATACCGCTGTGATCTGCCGGGGCACCAAATGGTCGGCAAGATCGTGGTCGAGCATCGATTGGCCGATCTCGAGACGGCAGGAGAGCGGCAAACCGGCATGCAGGGAACACCCTAACCACTGAGGAGGTACATGATGTCTGAGACGATGACCGACCAGCAGGAACCGCGCACGGCCTTCGAAGAGCTTCGCCGGCTCAGCCCGAAAGTCACCGGCGGGCTGCTGCGCATGCGGCAGGAAACCTATCGCGACGCCGCCGTCGCGGCTAAGTACAAACTGCTGGCCGCCATGGCCATTTCGATCGCGCTTCGCTGCGAACCCTGTATCCGGGCCTATGTCCAGATGGCCTGTGACAAAGGGATCACGCGAGACGAGTTGATCGAGTTTCTCGAAGTCGCGATGACCATGCAGGGCTGTCCTGGTGAAGAATGGGCACTGAAAGCGTGGATGGCCTACAAGGAGTCCATCAATGGAGAGCAGGCGGCGTCTTCGGAAGCCTGCTGTGCACAGTAAGCCTCTGGACACCGGTGGAGGAACGCCATGAATGCCTCGGCGATGGCAGAGCAGGGAACCGGCCAGCTTGCCGGCGTGACGCTGGCGACGTGTGTGCTGCTGAGCGGGCTGGCGCCGCTCCCCGCGTCGGCCACAGGGGAGGATCTCTCACATGTTCTGGCGGAGGCGGAGGACTTCGTCCATCAGAACTCGCTGCATCTGGCGCTCGAGCGGCTGCGAGAGGCTGCGCGGCTTTCCCCGGGTGACTACCGGATCTCGAAGCTGCGTGGCGATGTGCTCATGTCCTTCCGGCGCAACGAGGAAGCCGTGGCGGCCTACCGCGAGGCCGCGGCCCTCGCGCCTGACGCCTTGGACGTCCACTGGGCCCTGTGGACGCTCCTGGATCGCATGGGGGCGCACCACCGGGCCATCGCCAGCCTCAAGGACATCGTCAGGCTGGATCCTAACAACCCGCTGGCGCATCTGCGCCTGGCCAAGGCGCTGAGTCAGGTGGATCGCCTGGAAGAGGCGGTTGTCAGCTTTCGACAAGCCGTGGATCTGGCTCCGGACAATCTCGCCATCCGGCTCCAGTTCGCCCGGGCCTTGTACGATGTGCTCGATGCGACGGAGTCGCGCCGACAGGTGGATCTGGTGCTGGCCCGCGCGGAGCCCGGCAGTCCTGAGTGGGCCTCGGCCCAGGATCTCCTTTCCCATCTGCGGGGAGAAAGCTACGACAAAGGCCGCCGGTTCAATCCCTCGCAGACGCTCCGGCAACTTCCCTGGTACACGGAGCGAAATCTGAAGGAAGCGGTTTTGGCCCGGGGCGAAGCTTGGCGATTGATGGAACAGGGCCGGTACGCCGACGCCGAGGCTGCCCTGCGAAGGGCGCTCGGCTTCAACCCGGAAGATCATCGCGCGATGTACGATCTGGGGCTGACACTGATGGAGCTGGGCCGCTATGAAGACGCCATCGCGTCGTTCGAGAAAGGCATTGCGTTGACCAAATTCGCCGAGTTCTATCCGGATTCGGTCTTCCAGATCGGCCGCTGTCTGGCCAAACTCGGTCGCTGGCAGGAGGCCATTGCCCGGTTCGAGCGTGTCATCGAGATCCGTGATTGGCGACACGAAGACTTCTATGCGTTGAATTTCCCGGATCTCGCGAAGGTGCAGTTGGAGCTGGAGGAAGCCCGGCAGCACCTCCCGAGTGCTGCCCACGCCGTGAATCCCGAGCCGGCCCCTTTCAGGGAACGTCTTGGCCCCGAACCCTACGAATATCCGATTCCTCCGCTCGCGAACGGATACAAATTGGTCGATCCCATCCCGATCGCGACCCAGCTTGCCTCGATCGGCACCGAAACAGTCGGCGGATCGTTTCGCCAAGTGATGACGGCGCGTGATGTGGTTCAGGATGACCTGCAGACGGGGTTGCACGAGTATATCCCTGTCAACCCGACCGACACGTTCCTGCCGCAGGAACCGGAGATTTATGTGGTATTCCAACTGACGACCAATCAGGAAAACTTCGATCTGAAGCTGAGTAGCCGCTGGATCGCCGAGCAGACAACGGGACTTCCGCCCAGCACGCTGGTGGGAACGGATGCGGTCCTGCTGGGCCTCAATGAGCGGTCCGGCTATTTCCGGTTGCGCCAGCCGGAAGGCGGGTGGCCACCCGGCATCTATCGGGTGGACTTGTACCTAGGGCCGCAGGTCTCGGCCTACACGCACATCGCGGATATTCGCTTTCGAATTGTCGGAGAATCCCGGCCGCGAGAGAGGACCTGCGCACGGTGCCCGTGACCGGTGCGCGGCTGAGCATGAAAGGAGTATCAACATGAGCGGCCGAGTCTTTGTGACGTTGCGCGTAGAAGGGATGACCTGCGACGGGTGCGTCCGCCACGTGACCGAAGCGCTCAAGGCAGTTTCCGGGGTAGAGGATGCTCAGGTCGGCTCCTGGCGGGCCGGGCAGGCGACGGTGGTTGGATCTGCTGAGGTCAGCGATCGAGCGCTGACAGAGGCTGTTCAGAGGGCCGGCTACCATGCGGTGCTGATCGAGCGACGCGGGCTTGAGCCGACACGCGCCGTTCCATCGTCCAAGGGTAGAGAGTATGACCTCATGACCATCGGCGGCGGGTCGGCCGCCTTTGCCGCGGCGATCAAGGCTGCGGAGCTTGGCGCCAGGGTGGCTATCGTGGAGAAAGGCACCATCGGCGGCACGTGCGTGAACATCGGCTGCGTCCCTTCGAAGACGCTCATCAAAGCGGCCGAGCTTTGCTATCACGCAGCCTACCCGCAGTTCGAGGGGCTCACCGCCTGTCCTCCGCCGTCGGACTGGCAGCGGGTGGTTCAACAAAAAGACGAGTTGGTTGCCGCCTTGTGGCAAGGGAAGTACGTTGATGTGGCCGCGGTCTATCCCAACATTACGATCATCCGGGGAGAGGCCAGGCTCCTGGGAGGGCGCCGGGTGCGTGTCAACGGAACTGTGTATGAGCCTGGAAAGGTTGTGGTGGCAACCGGGTCTCATCCATGGGCGCCTCCCATTCCCGGGCTCCAGGAAGCCGGGTTTTTGGACAGCGAACAAGCACTCAGTCTGAGCGAGTTGCCAATGTCATTGATCGTCATCGGTGGAGGGAGTATCGGCCTGGAGTTGGCGCAGCTCTTCACCAGATTTGGCATACAGGTGATGGTGCTCGAAAGCGGGCCGCATGTGGCGCGTGCGGAGGAACCGGAGATCGGGCAGGCGCTCGTCCGCTACCTGGAGGATGAAAAGGTCCGGATCTGCACGAATGTCACCATCACACGGGTCGAGCGCCGAGAGGGAGGCTACCTCGTGAACACCCAGACCAACGGACAGTCGGAAGTCTGCCGGGCCGAGCGCCTGCTGGTCGCCACCGGCCGTCGTCCCAACACCGATGGCTTCGGGCTGGAAGAGGCAGGGGTGAGGTTGGGCCCAAAGGGCGAGATCGTGGTCAACGAGCACCTGCAAACGGACAATCCCGATATCTATGCGGCCGGCGATTGCATCGGCGATCCGATGTACGTCTATGTGGCGGCCTATGCCGGAGGCCTGGCGGCCGAAAACGCCCTCAGCGGCGTCGGGAAGGTCTTCGATCTCACCGCCTTGCCCCATGTCACGTTCACCGATCCGCAGATCGCGAGCGTGGGGCTCACGGAAGAGAAAGCCAAACAGCAGAGGCTGCGCGTGCAGACAGCCGTCCTCTCTCTCGAACATGTGCCTCGTGCCTTGGCATCTCGGAACACCAAGGGCCTGATCAAACTGGTGGCTGAAGAAGAGACAGGCCGGTTGCTCGGTGCTCATGTGCTCGCGGTGGAGGCGGGTGAAGTGATCCAGGAGGCGACGCTGGCCATTCGGTTCGGGCTCACGGTCCAGGACCTTGCGGACACCTTCCATCCCTATCTGACCATGGTGGAGGGCCTGAAACTGGCGGCGCTCACGTTCAAGAAAGATGTGACCAAACTGTCCTGCTGCGCAGCCTAACTCGACTGAACTGACACATGGAGGTTGGACCATGACGCGTGTGTTCGTCAGCATCGTGTTCGTTGTCGTGGTCGGCATCTTGTTCGGGGCGACGATGGTCGAAGCTCAAGACGTCGCGGCAAAGCGGATTTTAATCCACATGAAGACCTCGTTGGCGGAAGACGATGCGCAAATCTGTGCCGTCCCGAACGTCGCCTGGGCGGCAGTCAAGGCCGGGCACAAGGTGACGATTCTGGTGGACGCCAGCGCCGTGACCTCGGTGACGAAGGGCTTCGGGTGGTTCAGGAAGCTGACCGGGAGTGAGACCACCGCGCTCGATCGGGCGGGGCTGCCGGAGCGAGAGCGACAGAGCCTCGCCGAGCAAATGGGCGTGCCGCTCGAACAGATCCCGCACAACTACGGCGAGTATTTCGACTTCCTCAGGAAGCTGGGGGTGGAGATCTACGGTAACCGGACGATGATGCTGCTCTACAAGATCGATCCGGCTCGGGTGGCCTCCGCCGTGACGCCGATCCCGTTGGCCAAGATGGTGGACCTGTTCGCGTCAGCCGACCGGATTATCGTGTACTGAGCCAGCCGCAGGCGCTCGCAGGGCTGGGGCGCGCCCCGGCCCTCTCGCCCTTCTGGTCCCGCAACACCCCTCATTGCCCCTTGACAGGCATACCCCCTATCCCTATAATGCCGGCATGCCCGATGTCCTGAAAGGAGGGCTCCGATGAAGGTCCCATTCCTTGGAGAGAAAACACAGATCATCAGTGAGGAGCGAAAGGCGGACGCCACGCTCCGCTTGAATCGCATCGAGGGGCAGATCAAAGGTCTCAAGAAGATGGTCGCGGAGGGCCGCCCCTGCGTCGAGGTGCTGACGCAGTTGGCCTCGACCCAGGAGGCGCTCCGGGGGCTCACCAAGTTGATGATGCGCAACTATTTGGAGAACTGCGCCACCGCGGCGATCCGTTCCAAGGCCGGTGATGAGATCTACGACGAATTAATGGACGTGATCTTCAAGTTCGCCCGGTAAGCCGATTGGGGGAGCCCAGGGCATCGCGGAGCGTCAGATGATCGTCGAGGAATTCCTCCGGGCCAATGCCGACCTACTCTTTCGTGGCTCTGGGCTGGTCCTCGGTGTCGCCTTGGTGGCTGGCCTGCTCAGCAGCGCCATTTGCCCCTTCACGCTGCCCGTGGGCCTCGGAGTCGCCGGGGTGGTCGGCACCGCGGAGAGTCGAGTCCGTGGCAGCGGCTTCCCGATTGCCATGGACTTTTTCGCCGGCCTCGTCCTCAGTCTGACCGCGCTCGGCGCAGTCGCGGGACTCTTGGGCCTCGTCGCTACCCAGGCCGTTGGCCAGTGGTGGATGCTCATCATGGCGGGATTGGCCTTCTTTGCCGCGCTGGTGGTGCTCTCGGGGCCGTCCCTTAGGCTACCCGATGTCACAGCGTTACGACGGCCAGGGGTTCTCGGGGCCTTCCTCTATGGGCTTGTGTTCAGTCTCGGCACGCCGGCCGTCTCCCTGCTGCTCGTGCTTACGGTCGCCGCGGCGGAGCACCGACCGGCCTATGGCGCGCTGTTGGCGTTGGGGTATGGCGTGGGGCGAGGCCTGCCCTTCTTGCTGCTTGGGCTGTGTTCCGGCGTGGCGACGCGGCTGCGCTGTCGGCCTTCGTGGGCCCGCGCGATTCGAGTTACCACCGGCAGCCTCCTGCTGGTGATCACGGGCTATTACCTCTGGATCTTTATCAAACTGAGCTAAACGGAGACTCTTATGGGCAGCATCCGATCGAAACTCTCGCAGACGACCGTGGAATCTTCTCCACGCTTGTGGAGCGAAGAACCGTCCAACCGGCCGGGCCGGCGCCGCATCCGTGCCCATATCGGGGGGCTCCACTGCTCGTTGTGCACCGGCACGATTGAACAGGCGCTGGGCCGTCGACCCGGCGTTGACAAGGTGGCAGTGAGCTTGACCCATGAACAGGCGCTGATCGAGTACGACCCGGGCGTGGCACGGGCCGAGGAGCTGCTGCAAACGCTCAAGGACATCGGCTACACCGTCTCCGATCCGCGCAAGGTACGCCCATTTGAGGAAGAGGAGCGCGCGCTGGTGCGCGAGCGCGGGCGGTTCTTGACCGCATTGACCATGAGCATTGCCGCGATGGGGTTAGCCGGATACCCGATCAGCAGCGGCTGGTTCTGGCTGTGCGTGTTTTCCCTCGCAAGCCTCGTCGTCTTCTCCTTCGTCGTGTTGCGCCGCTCTGGTGCGGGTCGGGCGTTGGCTGGCTCGGCCTTGCTCGGCGTGTCGGGGGCCGGCATCTACGCGCTGCAGTTAAGCGGTGCGTTCGGCGCCGCGACACCCTGGTTGGCTGGGGGCCTCGCCGTGTCCCTCATCTTCGGCGTGGGCAGGCCTATTCTTCACATGGCAGGAGCGGCTCTGCGGCGGGGCATCCTCAACCAGCACGTGCTGGTTGAGTTCGGGGCTTTCGCGGGGCTGGCCGGCGGGATCATCGGCCTGGCATTTGCCCCGCCAGAGTATCCCACAACCGCGTTTTTCTCGGTGGGCGTGATGGTGCTGACCTATCACATTTTTTCCGAATGGCTGTCGCTCATCGTCAAGACTCGCAGTTCACAGGCGGTCAAAAAGCTTCTCGATCTGCAGCCGGACGTGGCGCATGTTGTCAGGGATGGCAACGAAGTTGATGTGCCACTTGAAGACGTGCGCGTCGGCGACTTGGTGCGCATCCGTCCCGGTGAGCGGGTCGCGGTAGACGGGCTGGTTGAAGCGGGAGCGTCGGACGTCGATGAATCGCTCATTACCGGCGAGCCGATCCCCGTCGAGAAGCGCCCGGGAGACCGGACGCTGAGCGGTGCCTTGAACGGTCACGGCACACTCCTCGTGCGCGTGACCGTGGTCGGCGAAGAGAGCTTCCTCCGACAGGTCATCCGAAGCGTCGAAGACGCCCGAGCCCTGAAACCGGGCCTGTTGCACCTGGTGGACCGCGTGCTGCGCGTGTACACACCGGTCGTGCTGCTCACTTCGGCTGGCGCCACTCTCTTCTGGCTCCTCGGTCCACTGATCGTCGGAGCTTCCCCCGATCTGCAGCGGGCGATGTTTGCCGGCTTGAGCGTGCTCGTGATGGGCTATCCCTGCGCCGTGGGGATCTCCGCGCCGCTGTCGATTGTTCGTGGGGCGGGCGAAGCGGCCGAGCGCGGGGTGCTGATGCGCACCGGCGAGGCCTTTCAGGCGCTCAGGCGGGTGCAGCGCGTCGTCTTCGACAAGACCGGCACGCTGACCGAGGGCCGTCCGGCGGTGCGCCACATCGTTCCGGTCGCCGCCTCCGAACGCGAACTGCTCACGCTCGCAGCGGCCGTCGAGGCGGGGGCCGAGCATCCGCTCGCGCGTGCCGTGGTCGAAGAGGCGTTCAAGCGCGGCATCGCGCTGCCGGAGGTCCAGGGATTCGAGGCCATCCCGGGCAGAGGCGTCACTGCGCGTCTCGGCGGGATCAGGTTGCTGGTCGGCAGCCCGTCGTTTCTCGCGAGCGCGGGTGTGGACCTGGCGCCTCAGCACGCACGAATCAATGAACTCGAAGCGCAGGGCCTGACGGTCATCGCGGCTGCACGAGACGGCGAGCTGCTCGGGTGGCTGGCGCTTGGCGATGCACTTCGGCCCGACGCGGCGGAGACGGTTCGCCGACTGCACGCGCTCGGCATCCGCACGAGCCTGATCACCGGCGATTCCGCGCGAGCGGCGCTGCATATCGCCCGTGCCGCCGGCATCGAAGAAGTCCATGCGCGCGTCTTGCCAGCCGAGAAAGCCGCGATGATCCGCAAGCTCCAGGAGCGCGCGCGCGTGGCCATGGTCGGCGACGGCATCAACGACGCACCGGCGCTGATGCAAGCCGAGGTCGGCATTGCCTTCGGCAGCGGAGCGGATATCGCGATCGAGTCCGCCGATGTCATCATCCTCAACAAGCGAGTGGCCGCCGTGCTCGACGCCTATGCGATCAGCCGGTACAGCTATCGAAAGATGGTGCAAAACGTCATCTTGGCGTTCACGTTCAACGGGCTGGGCATTCCGGCGGCGGCGACGGGATTGGTCTATCCGATCTGGGGGATGGTGGCCATGGCGGCGAGCGTGACCTCCATTTTCATCAATTCCCTGTGGGGGCGTGGCGCCGATTTCTTCGAGGCGATCAAGACGGTCGGGCGTGCGTCAGAGATCCCGTCCAGAGCGCGGGCATCAACGAGAGGGGTGAGGTATGCTTAAGTCCATCACATTCGAAGTCGTCGGGAATCAGCGGCTCACCTGCGAGGGGTGCAAACAGCGCGTCGAGCGTCTCCTCAGAACGCTGGAGGGCGTGCGGCAGATTCGCGCGCAGGCGCGCAGCGAACAGATCAAGGTGCTGTATGACGCGGCCTTGCTGGGGGCCCACGCGATCGCCGCGCGCTTAGGTGAGGCCGGGTACCAGACCAGGGTCGCCAGCTCGACGTCAGGTTCAAGTCAATGATGCCAACCCATGAGGGGAAAAGGGGTCGATGAGGGGAAAAGGGGTCAGGAGTCTTTTGTCCGAAGGTCACGATTCTGGTGGACGCCAGCGCGGTGACCTCGGTGACGAAGGACTTTGGGTGGCTCCGAAGACTGGTCGGGTCTGATTCCACCGCGTTGGACCGCGCGGCCTTGCCGGAGCGGGAACGGCAGAGCCTGTCCGAGCAGATGGGCGCGCCCTTGGAGCAGATCCCGCACAACTACGGCGAGTATTTCGACTTCCTCAAGCAGATGAGCGTCGAGATTTACGGCAACCGCACGATGACGCTGCTTTACAAGATCGACCCGGCGCGGGTCGCCTCCTCGGTGACCCCCATTCCGTTGGCCAAGATGGTGGACCTGTTCGCGTCAGCCGACCGTGTGATCGTCTATTAGCGGAGCACGGTTGACGGGCGTGTTGCGGGGGAATAGACTCACGACATGCAGTTACGCTCACAGGGCGTCCGTTCGTTGACGGCCGGAACCATCGTCGCGCTCTTCCTCGCCTTGAGCTTCAACGCCCATGCCTGCTTGGTGCCGCTCTTCAGCGCTTCAGGGGCTGCGATGGCGAACGGGTGTTCATCGCCTGACGAGCAACCGGTTCGGCAGTTCTGCGAGACCTACAAGACACTGGCCGTCCAGTCCTCTGATGAGTCGACGCCGGGCATTGACTCGCAGATCATCTGCACCGCATCTGGAGATGTGTCGGCTCCTGACCTCGGCATCGCCGTCTCTGGCGGCTGGTGGTCCGAGCATCCCGCAGCCGGTCCGCCACCTGATCTGCTGCTAAAGACTGTAGTGCTTCGTATCTGATCCCACCGGTCCTCACCGTTCCGTTATCGCTGTCAAAGCTTTACAGGCTCAACGCGGCTCAGCGGCCAGCGGGTTGCCGCTGAATTCGTCGCTGTTTCCCGCGGCCATGCAATTGGCGCTGGGCTGACTCTACACCGAGGAGGACGATGGCATGAAATGGCATTTCCCCATGAGCACTCTTGCGGCAGTCGGCATAGGGCTGGCGCTCGCGCTCGGGATATCTCCGGTCGCGCATGGAGCCGATACCGCGACTCAGGCGACGCTAGCACTGCCGGAGTCGATCCGGGAAGCCTTGGCGCGCAACCCGGAGATTCAGGCCGCACGCCAACAAAGGGAGGCGGCCTTGCAACGGGTGACGCAGGCAGGGTCGCTGGACGACCCGACTCTGTCGGTCCAGTGGTGGAACACGCCCGAATCTTTCAACCTGGGACAAGCGCAGAACACGATCATTGGGCTGTCCCAAACGTTCCCCTTTCCCGGAAAGCTGGCGCTGAAAGAGAGGGTCGCCAGCCGCTCGGCCGAGATCACTGAACAGGCCTTGCGCGCCAAAGAACGGGAACTGATCACCCGTGTGAAGCGGACCTATTATGACCTGTTCTTCACGCATAAGGCGATCCAGATCCACCGTGAGCAGATCGACCTGCTGACCCAGTTTCTCGAGAGCGCCCTCGCGAAGTTCCGCACGGGAAAAGGAAGTCAGGTGGATGTGCTCAAGGCCCAGGTGGAGCTTTCTACGCTTCACCAGCAGTTGCCCGTTCTTGAGCAACGTCGCGAGACCGCTCAGGCCGCCGTTAACATCCTGGTGAACCGCGACCCGCGGTCGCCCTTGGGACTCCCGCAGGAGCCGAGGGCGGAGCCGTTCGACAAGGATCTCGACGAGCTGTTTCGGATCGCAGCCGAGTCTCGGCCGGAGGTGAAAGCCGCCGGTCTAGCAGTCCAGCGGAACGAGCAGGCCCGCGCGCTCGCGCACCGCCGGTACTACCCGGATGTCACAGTGCAGGTCCAGCGGTTTCAGAACTTTCAGGCCCCGGACGGCTTCGGGGCGGTGATGGCCATCAACCTGCCGTTCGCCTTCTGGAGCAAGCCGAAGTACGACGCAGGCGTGCAAGAAGCGGCGGCGGCTGTTGCCGCCTCGCGTGCGGACCTCGAGACAGTGGAAAACCTGACGCGGTTCCAGATTCGAGATGCGCTCGCGAAAGTGCGGGCGAGTTGGGACGTCGCCGTGCTGTATCGGACCACCGTGTTGCCCCAGGCTGAGCAGAGCGTCGAGGCCGCACGGGCCGGGTATCGCACGGGAAGGACATCCTTTTTGGATCTCATTGAGGCTGACCGGGCCTGGCGGGACTTTCAACTGGCGTATTACCGAGCGCTGGTCGATCGGGAGCATCGCTTGGCCGAACTCGAACAGTTGATCGGGCAAGATCTGTGAGGAGGCGTGCCATGCGCACCATGACGAGGAGACGAACACGAGCGGCATGGATCGCCATCGGGGTGATCGTGATGGCCGTCGCAGTCTGGCTCATCACGGGAGAGAGCCGACTCCGTCCCTCACGGCCGGAGGAGAAGATCTCCAGCCACGTCGTGCCAAGAGAGTTGCCGGTATCCGGCGCGGAAGAGATGAAACCCGCCGCAGCTCCGGAGGGCGGACCTGCGCAGGCCTATGCCATGGTCGCACCGCTGAAACAGCAATTGATCGGGGTGAAGACTTCGGTCGTGGAAAAGCGGCCGCTCGAAACAGTCGTTCGCGCGGTCGGCAGAGCGGACTACGATGAACAGCGCATTACCTATGTCAACCTGCGGGTCTCGGGATGGGTCGAGAAGCTGTTCGTGAATTATACCGGCCAGGAGGTCCGAAAAGGCCAACCCTTGTTCGCGTTGTACAGCCCCGATCTGGTGGCCACCCAGGACGAATACCTGCTCGCGCTGAGGGCACGAGATAAGGTCAAAGACAGTCCGATTCCCGAGGTTCGCCGTCAGGCGGACCAGATAGTGGAAGCTGCGCGCGACCGACTGCGACTATGGACTCTCACCGACGATCAAATCAACGACCTGGCGAGACGGGGTAAGACGCAGACGTCCGTCACGATCCATTCACCGATACGGGGGTACGTGATTGCCAAGAACGTGTTCCAGGGCATGTTCGTCCAGCCCGAGACGACGTTGTACACCATCGCGGACCTGTCCACGGTCTGGGTCAATGCCGAAATTTACGAGTCCGAGGTGCCGTTCGTGCAAGTGGGCCAGCCGGCCACCGTGACCTTTGCGTCCTACCCCGGGGAACAGTTCCACGGCCGGGTGTCGTATATCTATCCCTACCTGAATAAGGAGGCCAGGACTGTCAAAGTGCGGCTGGACCTGCCGAACCCCGGCGTCCGGATCAAGCCGGACATGTACGGGGATGTGCTCATCACGGTGAAGCGAGGCAGCAAGGTTGCTGTTCCGGAACAGGCCGTGCTCGATTCCGGCACGAGGACCCTCGTTTTCGTCGTTCGGGGAGAAGGCCTGTTTGAGCCGCGCCCGGTCACGCTCGGTCCGAAGGTGGGAGCCTATTACGAGGTCCGCGCAGGCGTCACCGAGGGAGAGCGTGTGGTGACCTCGGGCACGTTCCTCATTGACTCGGAGAGCAAACTCATGGCCGCCACGAACATGATGGGCGCCTTGGGCATGGGCGGCATCAGGATGGAGCAAGCCCAAATGGGTCAGATGGACATGGGCGGCATGGAGATGGAGGCGCCAAAGACGCAAGCGGGCAAATCCGCCGGTGACAAGCTGGAGAAGCAGATCGGCGGGCTCACGCTGGTGGTCTCGACCGAGCCCGCACCCCCGCGGATCGGAGAGAACGGAATCCGAGTGAAGCTGACCGACGAGGTCGGCAACCCGGTGTCCACCGCGAAGGTACGGCTCACGTACGCGATGCCGATGCCGGGGATGGTGCCCGCGACTGTGCCGATGACGCCCAAGACAGAAGGCGTGTACGAGGCCAAGGCGAATCTCGGCATGGCCGGCCAGTGGGACTTGATCGTCATCGTCCAGCGCCCGGGCAACCCCGAGGTGAAGGCAACATTCTCGGTGATCGCTGGCGGCGGGATGTCCGGGATGTCGTCGACGACGGACCAGAGGGTGCG
>JBBIOW010000057.1:0-16837 GCA_037443165.1 Nitrospiraceae bacterium
CGAAGAGGACATTTCTACCTTGGCCAAAGCGGACATTATCATTTTGGGATTACAGCGAGCGTGTCTTGTTGCGCGGCCTCTCGTCGGGTAGAGTGAGGCGCACCATGGCTAACATCAGAGCAATCATCTTCGACTTCAACGGCGTCATCGCCGATGACGAGACGCCCCACCTCCTCACCTTCCAGCAGGCGCTGAGCGAGCATGGACTCTCGCTGACCAAGGACGACTATTATGGTCCCTACCTCGGGATGGACGAACGGAACTGCGCGACAGCGTTGCTCACGGCGGCGACCGGTACCTGCGACCCGGCTAGGCTGCGGTTGATCATGGAACGGAAAGCGGCCCTTTTTCGAGAGTACACTGCGACCCATAAGCCGGAGCTGTTTCCCGGCGTCGTCGCGTTCGTGAAGTCGGCCGCCAAAGCCTGTCGGCTGGCCATCGCGTCCGGCGGACGGCGCGAGCAGATCCTCTACGCGCTGCGCGACTCGCCGATCGAGCGGGATTTCCCGGTGATTGTCTCAGCCGAAGACACGACGATCGGCAAGCCGGACCCGGAGATCTATGACCTGACCTTGAAGCAGTTGAACGGCCTGGCACCGCGCCCCCCGCTGATCAGGGCGGAGGAATGCCTGGTCATCGAAGATTCACGCGCCGGCATCCGCGCGGCGCTGGCCGCGGGTATGAAGGTCGTCGCCCTCGCCACCACCTATCCGGCCGACCAACTGACGGAAGCCCATCTGGTGCTGCCGAGCCTGGAAGGGATCACGCCGGATGAACTCGAGCACCGACTGGCCCAGCACGGAGGAAGCGCTCCGCCCGGCTGACGAAGAGCGAAGATCGCCAGGCTCATTGCTTCCGCTCACCCCCATGGCATGGAGACAGATTGCGCAATGCGTTCTCGCCCGCTTGGGTCAGCCGTGAGCAGAAGCAGCACAGCCCGGTCTCTTCCGTTATCGGCCGACAGATCTCTTAGCCCGCATTATTCATGACGGTTCGTCGCGTTGCACCCGTTGCTTCAGCCCTTGCAGTCGGAAGAGCAATGGGCGCCCCGAGCAACGGGTACCCGGGAGTCGCGTCGCGAGACGGGCAAGCACGGCCGCGAAGTCCCGAGGCGTACCGGGGACCCGTTGCCGGGCTTCGTGCAACGGGTGGTCAGGACGTTGAGGGGCTGAGCGGCGAGCATGCCCGCCGGAGGCCGGGACCCATTGCTCCAAGAATGCAATGGGTGCCCAGCAGCGAATCCGCGATTGCAGCAGAAGCGTTCAATAATGCGGGTTAGATGTTGTAGTATTCCCGATACCACTGCACGAAGCGCGGGATGCCGACTTCGATGGGGGTCGTCGGCTTGAAGCCGACGTCGCGCGTGAGGTCGTCGATGTCGGCGTAGGTAGCGGGCACGTCGCCGGGCTGCATAGGGAGGAGCTTCTTCTCGGCTTTTTTGCCGAGCGCCTGCTCGAGCACCTCGATGAAGCGGAGCAGGTCCACCGGCTGGTGGTTGCCGATGTTGTACAGGCGGAAGGGCGCAGAGCTGGCGCCGGGGTCCGGCCGCTCGCCCGACCAGGCAGGATCGGGCTGCGCCGTCCGATCGAGAGTCCGGACGACGCCCTCGACGATGTCGTCGATGTAGGTGAAGTCGCGCTGCATCCGGCCGTAGTTGAAGACCTCGATCGGCCGTCCTTCAAGGATCGCCTTGGTGAAGATGAAGAGCGCCATGTCTGGCCTGCCCCACGGCCCATACACGGTGAAGAACCGCAAGCCCGTGCAGGGAATCTTGTACAGATGCGCGTAGCAATGGGCCATCAGCTCGTTGGCCTTCTTGCTCGCGGCGTACAACGAGACCGGGTGGTCCACATTGTCGTGGACCGAGAAGGGCATGCGTGTATTGCCGCCATACACCGAACTGGAGGAGGCGTACACCAGATGCTCCACCTGCGCATGCCGGCAGCCTTCCAGGATATTCATGAACCCTTCGATGTTGCTGTCGGTGTAGGCGTGCGGATTGACCAGGGAGTAGCGGACGCCCGCTTGGGCCGCCAGATGTACGACGCGGCGGATCGGATGATCCGCGAAGAGGGCCCGTACACCGTTGCGGTCAGCCAGATCCAGTTTCACGAACCGGAAGCGCTCGAACGGAGACAACTGGGCCAAGCGCGCTTCTTTCAAGCGGACGTCGTAGTACGCGTTGACGTTGTCCAGGCCCAACACCCGGTCGCCCCGCTCGAGCAGCCGCCGAGCGACATGGTAGCCGATGAAGCCGGCCACGCCTGTCACCAGGATGACCGGATGAGACAAGCTTAACTGACTCATGATTTACGCCTATCGCCGGTGCTCCCGCCGCGCTCGGCCGCTGTCATGAGACGGGTGTCATCCGGTCGCGCGCTTTCCTGTAACGTTTCCCGCAGGCCGGACAGACGGCTTTCGCACCTTTGACGCTCAGCTTCACGCCGCACTCGCACATCCATCCGGTGATCCGCGCGGGGATCCCGATCACCAGGGCGTAATCCGGCACGTCTTTCGTCACGACCGCGCCGGCCCCGACGAAGGCGTAGCGGCCGATCGTGATGCCGCAAACGATCGTGCAGTTGGCGCCCAGCGTCGCGCCCCGGCGAACCAGCGTCGGCTTGAGCTCCTTCATGCGCGGAATTTCGCTGCGCGGGTTGAAGACGTTGGTAAAGACCATCGAAGGGCCGCAGAAGACGCCGTCCTCCAGCGTGACCCCCTCGTAGACTGAGACGTTGTTTTGGATCTTGACCCCGTTGCCAATCACCACGTTGGGACCGATCACCACATTCTGCCCGATCTTGCAGTTCCTCCCGAGGCGGGAGCCCTTGAGCACGTGCGACACATGCCAAATGCTCGTGCCCTCCCCGATCTCGACGCCCTCGTCGATGAAGGCGGACTCGTGGGCGAAATAGGGACGCGCCGGCTGCGCCGGCTTGGGCGACGGGGCGGCGGACAGAAACGGCCGGACTTCCAGCGCCTCCTGGCACTGTTGGAGCACACGGAGGACCCGGAGCCCTTCCTGTCCGTCCGTCCTCGGCTGGCAACGGGTGCGGATGCAATCGAGAAAGTGCTGGCACTCGGCCCGTAGCGGCTCGACCGGTTCGATTGCCACGGTCTGCGCCTCCGCCTTGTTCGGCACCGGCATGTGATGTTTCCATTCGATGGAATGGGGATACAGCAGCAGTTTGTCCTTCTTTTCCAGGTCGTCGAAGACCGCCATCTTCCGGTCGCCGACCACGACGAGCTTCTGCTCTTTGTACGGGTGCAGCCAGGACACGAACACGTGCGCCTTCACGCCGCTGGGGAAAGACAGCAAACTCACCGTCACATCCGCGATCCGCTGGTGGAGATAGTTGCCGCCCTGCGCATGGACCGCATCAGGCATCTCGCCCAGCAAGCCCAAAATGACCGAAATGTCGTGGGGTGCGAAAGACCACAGGATGTTTTCTTCGCGCCGAATTTTCCCCAGGTTGAGCCGATTCGAATAGATATACTGGATGCGCCCGAGCTCTCCGTTTTCGACCAGTTCCTTCAACCGCAGGACCGCCGGGTGGTACCACAGCAGATGTCCAACCATCAAGATACGTCCGCGTTCCTGGGCTAGCTCGACCAAGCCTTCGCCGGTCTGGACGGACAAACACAGAGGCTTCTCCACACACACATCCTTGCCGGCCAGCAAGGCCTCCCGCACCAGGTTCGCGTGGGTCTCCGCCGGCGTGGCGATGGCGACGCCGGCGATCGACTCGTCTTTCAGCACTTCGCCGAAGGCCCGATAAGTCCGGCACCCGGGATACTCGCCCGCGAACTGCCGCAGCGTGTCCTCGTTGTTGTCGCAGATCGCCGCCAGCGCACCCAGCGCGTGGAAGTTGCGGACGAGATTCTTGCCCCAATAGCCGGAGCCGATCACCGCCACGCGGGGCAGGGAGAAATGTTGAGAAGCCTTTGCACTGCTCATTGGTTCACCGAGCGACACCTGGACGCGATCGAGAGGCTATGGCCTCCCGCCCTGACGCGCGAAGGGGGGATCGCCGTGGTCCAGCCGATACAGATTCATCGGAGACAGTTGGTCGGCGATGGAAAGCACGTCGAGACGGCCGTCGGACCGAGGTCGAACGAGATCCAGGGCGCGGCTGTAATGATACCCGCAGCCCTGCGGTTCCAGAAGTTCTTTCAACTTTTCCGGCGGCTCCCAATGAGCGGTGAGGAGGGCCGTCCGGGCCGGATTGCGCCGGCTGAACATGAAGGACAGGTGATCCGGATACCAGTCGGCGCCGCCGGTCGCATAGGACACGAAGAGCTTGGCCTGGGCGGTCGCGCACAGCTCGGCCAGATAGGCATTGGTCAAATACCCGTTCTCGCCCACCTCCAGCCAGCGGCCGGGAGGCGACAGGCACGCATGGGCGGCGTAGGTCCGCACTTCCAGAAGTTGCTGCTGGGAGGCGAAGACCGACGCGATCGGCCCGTAGCGCGCGACGAGGTCCTGGATGACTCCCTCCTTGATCGCCGATCTGCCCGAGTTCGTCGGCCCGCTGTCCGCGTGCACCAGGGTGTTATGGCCGCGATCGGTGATGAGGTAGCAGTTTCGCGGCATTTCGAGGTCGCAGGGGTCCTCGCCGAAGAACGGCACCGACACGACCGCCCCGCCGTCGAACGCCCAGGTCTCGCCGTGCGCCAGCTCGACGATCTGCGTGAAGCCCAGTTCCCGCAGAAGCGGCAGGTAATCGTAATACAGCTTGCGTCGGTTCCTCCGGCTGGGGACGAACACCGGCACATCCTTGGGCATATGGAGGAGCGTCCGCGGATCCACATGATCATCGTGGGCGTGCGTCAGGAAGATAGCCGATGGACGGGGCAAGACCGAGACCCAGAGCGACGGCACCGGGGCTTCGGCGAACCAGGGCATCAGCCAGGGATCGAAGAGAAAGAACTGCTCTCGCTGTCGGTAGAGCAACGCGGCATGGCCGAGGTGCACCATGTCACGATCCCGCATCGCTTCGAGCCAACGGGTTCGGACCGTCGCCTGGGCGGATCGGACCAGGCACTCGTGTTGGAGCAGCAACTCCATCAGTCGCATCAACGTGCGCTCGGCGTCTCTCCCGGCGGATGCGGCCACCGTGCGGATGTCCTCCGCCCGATGGGTCCCGTCCAAGAACCCCAGGAGCTTGCCCACGGCCGGACCCAGGGGGCGCTCGAAGCCCAGGGGAATCGCCTCTCGTCTCACCGCTTGAAAGATGCGCAGTCCCGCGTTGGTGACGGTGGCAGACTTGGACGGGTCCAACGGGAACTCCCAGTAGAAGGTCCCATCCGGCGTGCGGCCGCAGCGAATATGCCGGCTCAGGTGCGGCCGCGACCGCACCAGTTCGGCGTAGGCGTCCTCGAGGCGGGCCGCCCGCGTGGGATCGTCGAGCGGCGCGCGGCGTGAAAAGACGTCGCTGATCGCGGTTTCGACGCAGCTCAACAGGAGGCTGTGCGCTTCGTGCAGGCTGGCGACGACTTCCGGCGCCACGCCTCCGATAAAGGGAAACGGGCCGGGCGGGTCGGCGCTCTCCAACTGGACCCACGTCCACGGCGCGAGACCGAGATACTGATCGCGAGGGAAACTGTCCCAGAGTCGGCTCATGCAATACCGTGAAACGTGATACGTCATCCGTTATGCGGAACGCGACGATCCTCGCGCTTCACGCATGACGCGGTACGCATTATGTTTTCCTGCTGATTGTGGGTTCGTACAACGCTTGAACGACATTGCCGTCCGGATCGGCAAAATAGAACGAATAGCTCCCGTCGCGGTGGCGTTTGGGCGGCTTCACGAGCTTCCCACCCAACGTATCGAGTTCCCGGCTCAATTCCTGGAACATCCGATCCACCGATTCCGGACTGTCCAGGACAATTCCGAAGTGATCCAGGAACTGGCCGCACGGCGGCCGGTACAGCGCCAATTCCGCCTGCGGAATCTGGTGCAAGGCCAGATTGTCGGTCCCGGAGCTGAAATAGACATTGTCGGGGTCCGGCTCCCAAACGACCTTCATGCCAAGCAGGCGCTCATAGAACACCCTCGATCGCTTCAGATCGGTCACCCGCAGCGCCACGTGGCGCAGCCCTCGATGCGGTGGTATCGGCATGAACATCTGCTAAAACCAGCGAGGAGCCAATAGCGAACAGCAAACAGCTTTAGGCAATCCGCCGTCGCTTGTCGCTTCGGTATTCATCCGGCCGCGCACGCTTCGGGCTCAGAAATGAATTCTTGCTACTCAGTTTGACTACTCGCTATTGGCTATTCGCCGCGTTCCCGGATGTATAGTAGGGAGATGCCATCATCCCGTCAACGGAAATTCCGGCCGACAGGCGCGTTCGCACCGACCTTGAGGATTCTCCGCACCTGTCCGTTCCCCGATCGCCTGTGATACGATGCCGGTCGATCACCCACTACGAAGCCAAGGAGTTCAGCACCATGGGCGTTCGAACCTTGCTCCCGATTGTCGTTCTCGTCCTGTCTCTCTCGGTCGCCCTTGCCATCCGGGCCGTCCCGACCCTGGCCGCGTCATCGTCGGACCCCACGGGGTTTCCGGCCGAGATCATCGGCCTAGACGGCGCGCCGATGGTCCTCGTGCCGGCAGGGCCATTTCCCATGGGAGTGCCGGCCGGCGACCGGGACGGCGGTCGCGACGAGTATCCCCGCCATGAGGTTTACTTGGACGCGTTCTACATCGACAAATACGAAGTCACCAACGGACGATACCTGGCCTTCGTCAAGGCCACCGGCCATCGCGTCCCGCAAAACCCCAAGAATCCCACCCGCAACTTGTGGCAGGGAGTCGCGATCTCCGAGTCCTTGACCGACCGGCCCGTCATCAACGTCGATTGGTACGACGCGGAGGCCTACTGCAAGTGGGCCGGCAAGCGCCTCCCCACCGAAGCCGAATGGGAAAAAGCCGCCAAGGGGACGGAGGACCGGCGCTTCCCCTGGGGCAACGTCGAACCGACAGCCAAGCACCTGAATTACAACCAGCAATGGATCGGCGAGAAGACGCTCATGCCGGTCGGCAGTTACGAAGCCGGGAAGAGCCCCTATGGCGCCTACGACATGGCGGGTAACGTCTGGGAATGGGTGGCGGACTGGTACGACCCGACCTACTACGAAAAGAGCCCGGCCAAGAATCCCAAAGGGCCAGAGACCGGCACGCACAAGGTGATCCGCAGTTCCGGCTGGCAGGTCGAAACACCGCTGGTCCGGATCTTCACGCGGGTCAAAAGCGATCCGACGATCCGCAACGAGTCGACCGGCTTCAGATGCGCGAAGGACGCAGCGGACAACTAGGATGAGGCCGGCAAGGTCACGGCCGAGTCTAGTCAGACGGAACGCGCAAGAGGCCAAAGCGCAAAGTCCCTAGCTATCCGTCCCAATAGGCTTCGAAGCCGCTCCGGCACAATTCGATGACTTCACCGGATCGCGACATCATCCAATCACACTTTCGGGGCCTCGTCGTCGGCGCTTTCGAAAGCCGCATGGCCGGCGAAATGGCGCGGTTGATCGCGCGATATGGCGGCCGGCCGCTCGTGGCTCCCGCGTTACGCGAAGTCCCGTTGGACAACAACGCGGAGGCGCTCCGGTTCGGCGAGCAACTGCTGGCCGGTCAGGTGGACCTGGTGATCCTGCTGACCGGCGTAGGGACGCGCGCGCTGGCGGACGTGCTGCAGACCCGCTATCCGTTGGAGACCATCACAGCCTCGCTCTCCCGCGCATGCCTCGTCGCACGTGGGCCGAAGCCGGTTGCAGCTCTCAAGGAGCTCGGTCTGACGCCAGCCATCACTGTCCCGGAGCCCAACACGTGGCGCGACATCCTTCAGGCGCTCGATGCGCACAAGCCGGTCAAAGGGCTCCACGTCGCCGTGCAGGAGTACGGCGTCTCGAACGCGGAATTGCTCAAGGCCTTGAACGAGCGCGGCGCCCGCGTGACGCGAGTGCCCGTCTATCGATGGACGTTGCCGGAGGATATAGAACCGCTCAAACGGGCGCTGAATGCGATCTTAGCCGGCCAGGTGGATGTGCTGCTGGTCACGAATGCGGCTCAGGTGGACCATGTCATGCAGGTCCTGGAGCAGGACACGAAGACGGACCAGTTTCGGCAAGCCCTCGAGCGAGTCGTGACGGCGTCGATCGGCCCCACCGCCAGTGAGCGCCTCCGCAGCTACGGTCTGCCCGTGGACCTGGAGCCATCCCACCCCAAGATGGGGATCCTGGTCAAAGAAGCCAGCGAGCGGGCGCATCCTATCCTCGATGCCAAACGCCGGAATTCGTCAAGGGCCAGGGGTGAAGGGCAAGGGGCACGGGATGAATGAGATAAGGTGAAGGCAGTCCGCGCCAAACCCACGCGTTCCACTCAATTTCAGTGTCGGCCGGTCTGCAGGGGCCTCACTTCGGCCTGATCCCCGCTTTCTTTGACGTCTCGCGCACAGCGGAAGCCAAGCCAGTTCATCTTCGTGTTGGGGTCGGTTCCATTGCGCTGGGCGGCTCGCACGACCGGCGTGCTGTCGATCCACCCGCCTCCGCGGAAGGCCTTCTGTGTGCCATGCTCCGGTCCCTTGGGATTCTTGTCCGGAGCCCACTTGTAGTAGGTCGGATCGTACCAGTCCGCCACCCACTCCGCGACGTTGCCCGCCATTTGAAACACCCCGTACGGACTGACCGCGTTCTCGTACTTGTCCACGGAGATAATCGGCGGATAGAGCAGCAGCCGCTCCGGTCGATCGCGGACCGGTCCCGACAATCCCGTTCGGCCGAAGTTCGCGCGAGACAATCCGGCCGGCTGGTTCCCCCATGGATAGATGCGCCCGTCGTCGCCCCGCGCCGCCTTCTCCCACTCGGCTTCGGTCGGCAACCGCTTTCCGGCCCACTTGCAGTAGGCCTCCGCGTCGTACCAGGACACGTGCATCACTGGATGGGACGCCATCGCTTCCTGGAAATTGCCGCCGTCGTATTTCCAATCCACCAGAGGGGGCCGGTCCGTCGCCAGGACGAACCGCAGAAACTGCACGGTGGTCACCTCATATTTGTCGATGTCATAGGCGTCCAGATAGACTTTCCGCTGGGGGAATTCCGGCGGATAGGCATTCCTGTCCACCTTCTTGTCGCTGCCCATCAGAAACCAGCCCGCGGGGACCCGCACCATTTCGTCCTTGGCCGGGAGCTTCGCCCGCTCCGCAGCGATCTTCTTCCCTTCCAGGGTCCATTCCGGTGTCACATCCGCCACATCCAGTGCGCGACCGACGTCGCCTATGGTGATCAATAAGAAGAACCCTAGCGCTAACGCTGTATGTCGCACATGCACTGTCCTTCCTCCTCGCCTACATACCCTTGTCTTTCTTCTCCTTCTGCGGCCCGTCAAACTCTTCCAGCGGCTGGAAGTTCACCGGCAACTGGAAAAGAAAGTCGGAGACGGGACGGAGCTTCACATGCTGGTATTCCACGATCCAACTGCCGTCCTTGCGCGCGAGTTTCATCGGGAACCGAATATCGGTGGCGAACCATTGATAATAGACGTCGGTCCGGTCGCCCTGCTTGACGGTCACCTCGTACAGAATCGTGGGATGGCCCTCCCGCACCTCGGTCCCGATCTCTTCGCGCGAAACCTCGCCGTCGAGATGCTCGCTGACTTTGGGCGCCTGTTCGGGATCGTAGGGGACCGTTTTGAAGTGTTTCATCCGCGACAGCAGCAGCCACATGACCTGCTTGTCCTTGCGGACGATCGTGACGTTGACCGGGCCGAGGTTGTGATGCTCGATGCGCCACATATCGTCCCGATAATAGATATTGGCCTTCCGGATGCGGCCGTCGATTTTGGTGATCTGGTCGGCGGTGAATTCCAGCGCCCAGGCACCGGAGACCGGGAGTAGGCCGAGGATCGTCAGGAAGAGAGTTGTCATCGCGCGTGTCATTATATTCATCTTACAAAGGACCACGCTCGGTTTTCCAGGGTCCGCTGGATCACTCTTGCGCTTCCGCCTGGAGCAAAGCGCGCGGACGGCCGATGGCGGGGCTACGATACCGTCAGCACACCAGCGCCTGTAATCTTCCCGGCCTTGAGCGCCTGGAGAGCCTGGTTCGCCTCTTCCAACCGGAACCGCTGGGTGTGTGGCCGAATCGGAATCGCCGCCGCCTCCCGCAGCAGGTCCAGCCCGTCCTGCTTCGTGTTCGCCGTCACACTGCGGATGACTCGTTCGCCGAAGAGCTCGGCGTCGTAGTCCAACGGCGGAATCGTCGTCATATGAATGCCCGCGAGGGCCAGAGTGCCACCGCGCTCCAGCGCCCGCAGCGCCGGCGGCACCAGGTCGCCGGCCGGCGCGAAGATGATAGCGCCGTGCAATTTGTCAGGAGGCAGGTCCGCCGCTCCGCCGACCCAGACCGCACCCAGGTCCCTGGCGAGCACGCGATGTTCTTCCTTCAAGGAACACACATAGACCGCGCAGCCCCAGTGCCGCGCCACTTGGATGGCGATATGGGCCGAGGCACCGAATCCATAGAGCCCCAGCCGTTGTCCCGGTTTAACGCCGCTGAGCCTCAGCGCCCGATAGCCGATGATGCCGGCGCAGAGCAGCGGCGCCGTTTCGTCGTCGCTGAACAGCGACGGGACGGGATAGGCGAAGCGGGCTGGCACGACTGCCCATTCGGCATAGCCGCCGTCCACGTGATACCCGGTGAACTTCGCCGCGAGGCAGAGGTTCTCTCGTCCGCTTGTGCAGAACTCGCACCGGCCGCAGGTCTCCTGGAGCCAGGCGATACCGACACGGTCGCCTTCCTTCACGTCGGCGACATCCTTGCCGACCTGATCCACGATCCCGACGACCTGATGGCCGGGAATCACCGGCTGTTTGCCGGGCGGCAGCTCCCCTTCGACGATGTGTAAGTCGGTTCGGCAGACGCCGCAGGCGCGGACCCGGATGCGCACCTGGTCTCCTCTGGCCTCCGGAACGGGAACGTCGCGCAGGGCGAGGGGCTTGGCCGCCACCTTGCCGGGTTTCTCCAAGACCATGGCTCTCATGATCGGCTTCGCCCGTTCTTGAGGGTAAGGCTCGATGTAGACCGGTCAAGGCTTGAGCTGCGGGGTCACCTTCACGGCGCCGTTGCGCCGGCTGTTCGGAGATTGGACGTTCTTGACCACGGAGTGCAAACCGGTCCTCATTCGGACATGCACATCGACGGCCTGCGCTCCCAACTCTTCCGGAAACGGCGGGAAGGGTTCGGCTTGGACGATGGCCTGAATGCCGGCCTCATCGATTTCGCGCACCCCGGACCCCCGCTCGATCTCGATCAACTGGGCGTGACCGCTCGCGTACATCCGAAAGCGGACCCCCACGGTCTCTCTCGCGGGAATCTGCCGCTGGTGGCGCATCCGGTGACTCCAACTGCGGCTGATCAACCGGCTCACCTCATGCCAATACGCGTTGCCCTCGTCGGGCGCCGGCAGAGGCAGCAGGTCCTCTTCGGAAATCAGCGCGTTGACCATCGGCTTCACATCCGGCTGCACCTCCAACTGGGCGTCATCCTGCGACGCGTCGCCCGCGTCTTTTTCTTCTTCCGCCGTCGCCGCCATCCGGTCCTCTTGTGCAGCCGCTTCAGGCCGGCCCAGCGTCACATAGACGACCCGGGTCATGATGCGGTCCAGCTTCATGTTCCGAAAGCGCGCGAACGTCACGTGAATTCTGGCGGCCTTCGGCGGAACCGACGTCGTGCTCAGCGGGTGCGGCTCCAAGAGCACCGATCCGCGCAGGGTCAGGGGGATCGAATCCGGCGTCATCGGAACGATCCGTCGCTTGAACCAAGGGGTGTCGAACACCGCGACCACGGGATCGTTCCCGGAAGGCATTCCGCCGAGCATCACTGCCAATTCGAAGCTCTTGTCGACCGACACCACCCCGTCGGGATCGGCGCCGACCAGGTCAAACTGCGCCCATCGTTTGGGTGTGGCGGGCGAGCTGGGTTGCGATGAAGCAGCCGAGGCGCCGGAAAGGGGAGCCAGAACACTCGCTGCGATTAAGAACGAGGCGGTCCACAAAAACCGCGGTGCCCACAGCGTCATGGGCGAATCCTAGCGAGACTCGGCACGCCGATCAACCCTCTTTTTTTCTCTTAATCGGCCTAGGGATCCGTTCTGCTTGTGTATAATGGAGACAACCATGGAGAGAGGATGAGAGCCCTCGTCAAAGCCACGTCCCAACCCGGCATGGCGTTGACCAATTGGCCGGACCCGACGCCGGGCCCGGGGGAAGCGATCGTCCGCGTGAAAGCCACGTCCATTTGCGGGACCGATGCGCATATCTACAACTGGGATGAGTGGGCCCAGAGTCGGATTCATCCGCCCCGTATCATCGGCCATGAGATGTGCGGCGAGGTCGTGGAGGTCGGGCCGGACGTTACGCTGGTCTCCGTCGGGGATTATGTCGCGGCGGAGTCGCACATTACCTGCGGACGGTGTTTCCAATGTCGGACCGGTCAAGCCCATGTCTGCCGGGACTACCGCATTCTCGGCGTCGACCGGGACGGTTCCTACGCCGAATATGTCGCCCTGCCCGAGCGAGTGCTCTGGAAAACTTCGCCTGAAATCTCGCCGGAGCTGGCCTGCATCCAAGAACCGTTGGGGAACGCGGTGGACGCCGCCCTGGCGGAGGACCTGACCGGGCGGACGCTGCTGATTACTGGCTGCGGCCCCACCGGGCTTTTCGCCACGGCCGTCGCCAAAGTCGCCGGCGCCTCCGTCATCATTGCCTCTGACGTGAGCGACTATCGATTGGGGCTGGCCAAGCAGCTCGGGGCCCACCACACGATCAACGTCAAGACGGACTCGCCGGAGCAAATCGCCGCAGCGATTTTGGAGATGACCGGAGGCGAAGGCGTGGACACGGCGCTGGAAATGTCCGGCGATCCCGCCGCACTGCATCAGACGTTCCGTTCGGTGAAGAACGGCGGACGGGTGACTCTCTTCGGCATCCCGACCGGACAAGTCTGTTTCGATCTCCCCAATGAGATCATCTTCAAGGGCGTCCGCGTCTACGGCGTCACCGGACGGCGGCTGTTCGGCACCTGGTACCGCCTGGCCGGGCTCTTCAAGGCCGGACTCAATGTGCGACCGGCCATCACCCACATCTTGCCCATGTCCGAGTTCGCGCGCGGCTTCGAATTGATCAAAGCGGGGCAGTGTGGGAAAGTGGTGTTATACCCCTAACGACGATGGGCACTAGGCAAAGGGCTAGCCCACATTATTCATGACGGTTCGTGACGAAACCGCTGAGACGCCAAGCGAGACGGGCACGTGGAGCCCCTTGCGGCCGAGGCGTACTTGAAATAGTACGTTGAGGCCGCGAGGGGCGAGCCTGCCCGCCAGCATGCCCAGAGGCGCATGCTGGCTTGTCGCAGCGGCGTCTCGGCGGTTGCAGTAGAAGCGGTCATGAATAATGTGGGCTAGAGGCTGGAAGCCTGTTGAGTCCGTTGTTGCTTTTTGCCTATAGCCTATCGCCCATAGTCTATCGCGTATGGCTTACCGCTCGCTCAAACAAGCCGTCACCGAACAGTTGGCCGAGATTCGCGCTTCCGGTCTGTACAAAGCCGAACGCCAGATCCTGGGTCCGCAGGGCGCCGAAATCCGGGTGGTGCAGGGCGAGGTCCTCAATCTCTGCGCGAACAACTATCTGGGATTGGCGAACCACCCCGATGTTCGCCAGGCGGCAATCGATGGGCTCAAGCAACACGGGTACGGAATGGCGTCCGTCCGCTTCATTTGCGGGACGCAGGATCTGCACAAGCGCCTCGAGCAGGCAATCAGCACGTTCCTGGGGACCGGCGATACGATCCTTTACAGCTCCTGCTTCGACGCCAACACCGGTCTCTTCGAAACCCTGCTGGACGAACGGGACGCCGTCATCAGCGATGCGCTGAATCATGCTAGCCTGATCGACGGCATCCGATTGTGCAAGGCCAGGCGGTTTCGGTACGCCCACTCAGACATGAACGATCTGGAGGAGAAGTTGAAGGAGGCGTCTGCTTGTCGGTTGCGGCTGATCGCCACCGATGGCGTCTTTTCCATGGATGGCGATCTAGCGAAGCTCGACGAGATCGCGGCCCTGGCGGAGCGGTATGACGCGGCCGTTGTCGTGGACGACAGCCACGCGACCGGCGTGCTCGGCAAGGGGGGACGTGGAACTCCGGACCACTTCGGCGTCGCAGACCGGATCGACCTTGTCACCAGTACGCTGGGCAAGGCGCTGGGCGGCGCGGCGGGCGGATTCACCTCCGGGCGGGCCGAGATCGTCGAGTTGCTCCGACAGCGCTCGCGGCCGTATCTGTTTTCGAACGCCCTGCCGCCGGTGATCACGTCCGCCGCGCTCCAGGCGTTGAAGCTCGTGGCGCAAGGGGAAGCGTTGCGGGCCGCGCTCCGGGAGAACACGGCGTTCTTCCGCTCGCAGCTCACCGCCCTCGGTTTCACACTCATCCCTGGCGACCATCCGATCATCCCGATCATGCTCGGCGAGGCCAAGCTGGCAACACAGATGGCGGATCGGTTGCTCCGGGAAGGGGTCTATGTGGTGGGCTTCAGCTACCCGGTGGTGCCGAAAGGGCAGGCGCGGATTCGCGTGCAGATTTCGGCCGCCCATACGCGGGCGCAGCTCGAACGCGCCGTCCAGGCCTTTGCGACGGTCGGGCGGGAATTGGGCGTCATCCGTTAGCCGGTTTGTCTGGTCGCTCCATTTGTCGGGTTTGTTTGGTTTGCAACCAGATCGACGAAACAACCGAGACAAACAAGCCAACGTTCCTGTTATTCCCGGATCGCCTTCGCCCGCTTCTGCAGATAGGCGTTGCGCACGGCGGTGTAGAGATCGAGCGTCGCTTCTTCCACTCCTTCGAACGTCTCCAGGTTCAGCGACCGTTCGTTGACGATCTGGCCGGCACGGGTGCCGAGCTGGGCAAACGTCGAAGTCGTCCGATTCTTGTGAGCGACCAGCGACGGAACCCCCTCCACTTCGACGATAGGAAACACCAGCCAATTGATCGGATCGAGCGCGAGGTCGACCACGTACCCGACGGCATCCCGAACCGTCAACGGCGGGAGCAGCGGCAATACCACATACGGACCGGGTCCGACCCCGTACACGCCGAGTGTCTGACCCGAGTCCTCATCGGGTGTCTGCCAATTGAACCAGTCCTTCGCGACATCGAAGAACCCCGCGACGCCCACGGTCGTGTTCACGACAAATCGCCCCAGTTCCAACCCGGCCCCTTTGACTTTTCCCTGAAAGAGGTTGTTCGCGAACCGAGGCGCGAACCGCACGTTATGAAAGAAGTTGCTCACGCTGACCTGCACCCGATCGGGCAAGATGAAGTTGTAGACCTGCGCGACCGGTTTCACCACATATTTGTCAACTTTGCGATTGAACTCGAACATGACACTGTTGAACGGCTCCCAAGGATCGTACTCTTCCTGTTCGGACAGAGCTTCCCCGGGTTTGGCAAAAGGATCATAGAACTCATCCTTGTCCGCCTGCGGTCTAGATTCGGTCTGCGCAAGGACCGGCTCGCGTTGAGCCGTCCCGAGCGCGACGGACACGGGAGGTTGCCCGTTCGCCTGGTCCAACGACGGTCCCGGGCTCAGGGTCATCTCGGAAGGGGCCGATGGAGCGTGGAAGGGGAAGTCCAGCCGATGGTCGACCCGGTCGGCGCAGCCCCCCAACCCGATCCCTACAGCCGTCATGTACATCCACAGCAGCCCTTCGCTCCGTCGCCGCACGAATTCCTCCTTTCTGCTTCCGTTCGCCATCAGGACGCGTGGTCTGCCTCATAGCGGTGCCCTGCCTTCGGCGGTCGCCGAAGGGAAAAATCCTGCGCACTTTACCAGAATGTCGACGAAAGCGCCAAATAATTACGTACGTGTGTCGCGGCAGGAGCACGCGCGGCGGGAAGGCGTGCGCAGGCGGCGCCCACGAGAGCGGACGCCTTCTGCACAGGAAGAGCTACAGCCCGACGTGTTCTTTGAGAATTACCGAGTTTCGCAACGGCGAATTCTTTAGCGACAGCTCCGTGACCTTTTTGAAGGCCGCCGTGGCGCCTTTGTGATCGCCCAACTTGTCCAGCGTCAACCCGAGGTTGTAATGCGCTTCGGCCAGCTTCTCGTCGGCTTGAACGGCTTTGCGGAACTGCTGCTCGGCGAGGTCCCAGCGTCGCTCCCTGTAGTGTTCGACGCCGGCGTCGTTGTCGGCTTGCCCCGGTGACGCGGCGGTCGCCAGGATCGGGGCGTCCCCAAGTGGGGTTGCAGTTTCTTTGTTCTGGCTTCCGGGAAGACTACCCGAGTCACAGGCGGCAATTCCGGTCGCCAGTCCAAGGGCTACTCCGACCGAAAGCACCACGTGTTTCATATTTGGGCCCTCCCTGTTGATCGACGTGAACGGCCAGATGTCGCGGGAATCTCCTATAAAAGATAGCACGCCGCTGTCCGAAGCCTCCGGCCGGTCGGCCTCGCGCTTCGACGGCCTTGAAAAACAAGAAGTTCCCGTCACGCCCCGCGTCGCTCACCTGTCCAAGACGCTCTGAATGAAGGCTTTGAGCCGGGCGAAATAGGCGGGGCCGCCGATGAACGGGACATTGTTGTGATCGGCGCCTCGGACAACATAGAAGGCCTTCGGTTCCTTCGCCGCCTCGAACACCTGTTGGCCGAGTTGCAGCGGCACCAAGTCATCGCGATCCCCGTGGACGACGAGTAGCGGGAGGGAGATATGCGGCAACCGGTCGATGAGGCGAAACTTCGCGCCGAGAAGCCGGGGAACCGGTAAGCCGAGGTAATGAAACTAG
>JBBIOW010000058.1:0-16711 GCA_037443165.1 Nitrospiraceae bacterium
GATCCGACTCACCGATGAGGGCAAACAGGACCCCGTGTTCGGGCAGTTCCCGGAGTCATTCGAGGTGTTTGAATGGCACGGCGAAGTCTTCGACCTGCCCAAAGATTGTGTGCCGCTGGCTGGTTCTGCCATCGCCCCGCTGCAAGCCTTTCGCTACGGCGTTTGTGCCTATGGGCTCTTGTTTCATTTGGAGATGGAAGACGCCGGTATTGAGGCGCTCTGCCGAGAATGTGCGCCGGATCTCGTCAAGGCCAACCTGACGGCACAGGCCGTGAGATCCGCTGCACTCCCTCATCTCCCGGTCCTTCATCAGTTTGCCGACCGCCTCGTCGGTCATCTGCTGCCATCCAGACGTTGATTGCCGACTCATTCCTCTAGTACCCTACAGCTCCTCCCCTCGCCCAATCTGTCCCCAGCGGGGAGAGGGAGAGGAGGGGGAGCACAGTCCATAAGTATAGAGTCGGATGTGTGGAAGATCGCTGCTGACGGCTGAAAGCTGATTCAACGAAAGGAGCTTCTTTTCATGTCCGGTTTCCCGATCGAATACGCCACTCGCATCAAGACCCTGCCCCCGTATCTGTTTGCCGCGATCGACAAGATGAAGCAGGACGCGATCGCGCGGGGGGTGGACATCATCAACCTGGGAGTGGGGGACCCCGATCTCCCGACGCCGGCGCCGATCATCGAACGCCTCAAGCAAGCGGCGGCCGACCCGAAAAACCATCAGTACCCGTCCTATGAAGGGTTGCTGTCGTTCCGCCGGGCAGTGGCCGACTGGTACAAGCGCCGGTTCGCCGTCACGCTGGACCCGGCGTCGGAAGTCCTCACCCTGATCGGCTCCAAAGAAGGCATCGGCCACGTGCCGCTGGCGTTCATCGATCCCGGCGACGTCGTGCTGGTGCCGAGCCCCGGCTATCCGGTCTATCCGGTCGGGACGAGCTTCGCAGGCGGCGTCTCCCACATCATGCCGTTGACCAAGCAGAACGGCTTTCTCCCGGATTTGAACGCAATCCCGAAGGACGTGGCGAAGAAAGCCAAGCTGATGTTCCTCAACTCGCCGAACAATCCGACCTCGGTCGTCGCGGGCAAGGACTATTTCAATCGTGTTGTGGAGTTCGCCCATGCGAATCACATCATCGTCTGCCACGACGCGGCCTATTCGGAGATCTTTTACGACAGGAGACGGCCGGCCAGCTTCCTGGAAGCGGATGGCGCGAAAGAGGTCGGCATCGAGTTCCATTCGCTCTCCAAGACCTACAACATGACCGGCTGGCGCATCGGCTTCGCGGTCGGCAACAAGCAGGTGCTGAACGGCCTGCTCAAGATCAAGAGCAACCTGGATTCCGGCTGTTTCCAGGCCGTTCAGGAAGCTGGCATCACGGCGCTGGGGCTGGATGATTCCGTCACCGACGGCTTGCGCAAGATCTACCAGGAACGACGCGACACGCTGGTGCCGGGGCTCAAACAGCTCGGCTTGGAGGTCGAAAACCCGCCGGCGGCGTTCTATGTGTGGATCACCGTCCCGAAAGGGTACACGTCCGCGTCCTTTACCGCGCACCTGCTGGAGAAGGCGGGCATCGTCACGACGCCCGGCAACGGCTTCGGCGCGCCGGGCGAAGGCTATATCCGCATGACCCTCTGTACGACCAAGGAGCGGTTGGCGGAAGCGGTGGAGCGCATTCGCAAGGCGGGATTCTAATGACGAGTCATGAGCGCTGAGTGATGAGTGCTGAGTGTTCGGATCGGTCTCTTTCACTCAGAACTAAGAATTCAGAATTCAGAACTCAGGTGAGCGTGTCACGCGAGACCGCCTTCATCGGATTCGGGTCCAACGTGGGTGATCGGCTCGATTATTGCGATCGGGCGGTGACGTTGTTGAGCCTGCTGCCCCACTCGCGGGTCACCGGCGTGTCGTCGCTCTATGAGACCGAGCCGCTCGCAGACGGGACCGATCCCGGCGCCGGCTGGTTCCTGAACGGCGTGGTCCGGATGGAAACCGACGTGACGGCCCGGAGCCTGCTCGAAGTCTGTCGGGAGATCGAATCCTCCTTGGGCCGCGACCAGGCGCATCGAGGCGGACCGCGGACGCTCGATCTCGATATCCTGTTTTACGGCGCGCATGTCATCCAAGAGCCGGATTTGGTCATCCCCCACCCCCGCGTGCATGTTCGGCGATTTGCGCTCGTGCCGCTCGCCGAACTGGATCCGGACTGGGTGCACCCCGTGTTCAACTGCACCGTCAAGGCCTTGCTGGACGGTCTGGACGACCGGGCGATCGTCCGCCTGCTTGACCCACCGCCGGGCTCCCGCTACGGCTCGCGCCTCGCCTGTCACTTGCGCGCGTCCGAGCGAGAGCCGATCCCATGAACATCATCACAGCCCCTCGTGCGATGGCGATGTGGAGCCGCCGGCTCCAGCGCGAAGGCGTGACGATCGGCCTTGTGCCGACCATGGGCGCATTGCATGAAGGGCATCGCGCGCTGATCCGAAAGGCCCGCCTGTCCTGCGACGCGCTCGTCGTCAGTCTCTTCGTCAACCCGCGGCAATTCGGTCCGGCTGAAGACCTGGCCCGTTACCCGAGACCATTTGCGCGGGACCGGGCCCTGTGTGCGCACGAAGGGGTCGATGTGCTGTTCGCCCCGAGCCGAGAGGCCATGTATCCGCCTGGGTTTCAGACCGTGGTCACCCTCCACGAACTGGCGCAACGCTGGGAAGGGGCCGTGCGGCCGCATCACTTTCAGGGCGTGGCGACCGTGGTGACGAAGCTGCTATGCCTCGTGCGGCCGGACGTGGTGGTCTTCGGACAGAAGGACTACCAGCAGGCGGTGCTCGTCCGGCGCCTCGTCGAAGACCTGAATCTCGGTGTCCGCCTCCTCGTTCACCCCACCGTGCGCGAACCCGACGGCCTCGCGCTCAGTTCCCGCAACGTGTATCTGACGACGGCCCAGCGCCGCGCGGCCCCGGTCCTCTATCGGGCCCTGAGGGCGGGATGGGCTGCCATTCGATCCGGCATCCGGTCCGGAGATCAGATCAGCCGTATCATGCACGACACCGTGGCCGCCGAACCGCTGGCGCAGGTCGACTATCTCGCCATGTGCGACGCCCGGACGCTCGAACCGCTCCGGCGCGCGGCGGGAAAAGTCTCGCTGCTGGGGGCGATCAGGATCGGCAAGGTCCGCCTGATCGACAATCTGCTTGTGACCGTTCCGGCGAAAAAACGGACGGGCGGGCGAACGACGCTTAAGGAGTGGCGGTCTGGCTGAGCAGCAGACTGTGGACGACCCGACTGAGGCGGGTTTTCTCCTGCGGCTCCAATTCCAGGAACTTTACGCCGACGGCGGAGGGGCGCACGCAGCAGACGATCGCCGTCTCGACTTTGATTCCCGGTTCGCGGGTGGACGGCTTCAGCAGGAGTTCCACAAAGGTCCCACGAGCCGGAGACTGGGCGGTTCTCACCGAGCAGCCCCCCATCGAGAGATCGGTCACGACCTCGTCAAGCGAGAGCTGGTTCGCGGCAAAGACGACAGGGAAGTTGGTGGGCAGCCGTTTGTACTCCCGGCGGTCGAACGACTGGGTGGCATCTTTGATCCCGCGCCGCAGCGCGACGAACCGGTTAGCGCAGACTTGACAGCGAAACGGATGCAGACTGAACCATTTCAGCAAAGACTCCAGCCGACCCTGATGGTGAGTCACGCGGACAAAGGGGGTCCCGCACTGGGGGCAATGAGGGCCTTTCATCGGCGGCCTCTCGCTCATTCGGCTGATCGGGTAGGACACCCGGACGTAACCCGCTGAAGGCTCGTGATGTTCTTCTCCCAACTCGGGATGCGATGGTCCCCCAGCACCTGGAGCGCGATCTGAGACCACGTTTCGAGCTCGTCCAGCTTGGTTTTCAAGCTCGTGATCGGCACAAACCCAGCCTGAGTGATCAGGCCCTCCCGCTTAGTCACTTTGGGCTCGGCCAAATCCCAAATGTGCATGATGCCAAGATGTACCTTGCCAACGTCGGTTGAGTCATCGTTGATCAGAGCCACGATATGCTCGACATACGGCGTGTCGATCTTCACTTCTTCGTTCACCTCGCGGCGCGCGGCCTCCAGGTACATGTCGCGATCGGATGAAAACAGACTTTGGTCGGCTGGCTCGATGTGGCCACCGACCCCGATCGATCGCATAGCCACCAGACGTGATTCGCTCGATTTCCTTCCACGAACGTATGAAAAAACCGAGTCACGATAACGAAGTGCCACGTATGGGATGAGCTGCTTGTATTTCGGCTCAGCTTCAGCCTGAGCACGACACACAAAGAAATGATTCCGCGGGTCTAAGAACGTCGAAAGACGACGGTCTGGGTAGATTTCATAGCCTTGAAATGCACCAGTCTTCTCGATGCACTCGGTCTCTATGACCAATACCAATGAATTCATCAGAATCCAAAGCGAAGCAGACCGTACAGTTTAAAGGTGATTCCAATCGGCACGTAGCACCTCAGCCATCGCCAGCAATGCTTAGGGGCAAACTGTGGTTATGGCCGTCTTTTAGAATCGGGATCGTTCCTCTGAGGCTATCCACCTGTTTGCCCAAGGCAGTAACCTTTTCAGCCAATCGGTGGCCGAGTTTTTCGATCGCCTGAGACAATCGATCAATGAGCCAACGCCAAGCAGCAGCCGTGTATTGGGATTATTGGGATTCATGAACCCACAGGGGAGCAGGCGCAGCTCATAACGCTGCCCGCCGACTTCGACCGTGTGGCCTGAGTTCGGTCCTCCGCAGCGAACGACCATGTCGACGTGATCCCGGAGAGCCAGGTAGGACGTGATCTTGCCTTTGCCCTCTGAGCCGTATTGTCCGCCGACTACCACGGTGAGGGGCATGGCCAGCCTATTGAGGTGTGATGTCTGCGAGCAGACTGTCCAGTTTCGGTACGATCAAGCACTCTTCGCGCTCGTTTCCCAACGCTTCATAGTCTCCAGTGAGGTAGAAATACCCGACCACCGCTGACGTGATCGCATCGAGCTCATCGTGGCTACAGGATTGCGAGAGAAACGCGCCACGAATGCCGAAGGCCTCCAGGCCCTTGGCGAGGTCTTCCAGGCTGGTTCGCTTCCGAGGGATTCGCATGATGTCCTGGGCTGCACCGGGGTAGCTCTCAATCACGGTGTACCCCCGCTTGCGAAATTCTTTCGCGAGGCGCATCCCGCGCTCTGTCAGTTTCCGCATGCTCGGCAACAAACATGGATAGATCTTCACTCCCCGCCTCCACAAGATTCGCTCGCATTCGCGCAAGATGCCTTTAGCCCGGCATCGACAGGACTCCTCGGTACAGCATCGCCCAAGGGGAATGCCCAGGGGCGAATCGATCGAGATGATGTCGGGAGCCTCCTCGACCGTTCTCTGGACGAGTTCCTCATCCGTTTTGAGCAGCCGTGTCTCCGCCCGCTCGCCTTTGAGCGAAGCCCAGCCTGTCGGCCGCTCCTCTGAGGCCCGAAGATCGATTCCCACAACCTTGGGCACTCCGAGCGTGCCCGGCATTCTCGCCAAAAGATCGCTGACCGTGACTGTTGGCCGCTCTGTCGGCTTCGACTTCAACACAAGCCTATGACCGCCCACGGTCAGCTTAACGCCTACCCCGTTCACCGACACCTGCACACGCACCGGCTCGGGACGTGTCGGACGAGGCACTTGCCGTGGGAAACCGGTTCTATTGAGGAGTCGGCCGGCTAACTGCCGGCAGCTAAACCGAATGAGGCTCCTCAGGCTTGTCACATCTGCCGTGTTGTATTTCACGAGCCGCTCAAGGGCGCTGAGATCGCCGCGAAGATAGCGGGCCCACAGGACCGTTGCCATCAGCCCGTCAACCGATTCCGCTTCCTTGCTTCTCTTCAGTCCGAGGCGCCGCTCAATCTGTTTCAGTCCTCCTGAGTATCCAAGCCTCTTCAGCAAATAACGGAGATCGAGGTGAATCGGCGGCAATTGCAGGGCGGGAAACTTGGTCTTCAGGAACGGAATGTCGAACAGTGTGCCGTTGAAGGTGATGACAATCTGGTATTGACGGAGTAGATCATCGAGTCGATGGAGGTTGTGCCCGGAGATGAGGGTTGTCACCCGTTGCCCATCATAGAGGCCCACGAGCGTGATGTCGTCGTAGTAATGGGAGAGCCCTGTGGTCTCGATATCAAGAAAGACCGCTCTCGATTCAAAGCTCGGATACAGCCTCCACCATTCCTCGCGAGGCACATATTGCACAAAGAATTGTACGTCGGTTTGTTCAAGGGCTGCAGCCGACTGCTCGACAAGGCGAGAGAGGTCCTTCCGAGAACGAAGAGACGTTGCGATCGGTACTGATGATGAAAGCAACTTCTTCCAGGATGTGACCCCGTGCTGCCACAATGCTTTTTCTGTTGGCTGGCCAATTCCTGGAAGGTGAACGAAGGTTCGCGGAAGGATCTCAGTGGTCGATGACACTATCTTCGTCTCCACCCGGCTGATGGCCCTTGAGGTAGCGTCTCCGGCACCTGAGGTGCGCTGACTCTAGACCAACTCTCAAGGAAAGTAAAGATCGATATTACCGAGGCAACGCGATACGGCGCGATAAAACCTTTGCGGATCACTGAGAACGATTTCGGAGACTTTTACGAAAGACCCTGCCAGCTGGAGATGTCAGCGGGGTTTTGCATTGGAAGGATCGGTGCGCCAAAAAGGAGGCTACTCGGTCTCGACGGGCAGACAGTTGCGCGGCACGATCTCGGCCGGCTCCAGCGGAGGGACCTCCTTGTCCGACGCCACGCCTAGCTCCTTGAACCGGCGCGCGGCCGGCAAAATCCTCGTCTCCAGCGAGCCGACCGCCTTGTTATACGCGATCACGCTTTTCCCCAGCGCCTGCCCCACGTCGTTGAGGTGCTCGGCCAGCACGGCCATCCGCTCGTAGAGATCCTTGCCCAAGCGGCCCGCCTCCTCGGCATGCGCCGCCAACTGCTCCTGCCGCCAGCCGTAGGCGACCGCGCGGAGCAGGGCGATAAGGGTCGTCGGCGTCGCGATCACGACACCGCGCGCGAACCCGTCTTCGATCAACGTCGGATCCTGATCGAGCGCCGCGCCGAGAAATTGCTCGCCTGGCAGGAACAGCACCACAAACTCCGGCGCCTGAGGGAACTGGCTCCAGTAGGCCTTGAGGCTCAATTCGTCCATGCGCGCCCGCACCTGCGCCGCATGCCGTCTGAGCTGCTCGAAGCGCTGCGGATCATCGGGCGCCTCGTGGGCCTCCAGATAGGCCGAGAGTACCGTCTTGGCGTCCACGACGATCTGTCGGCCGCCGGGCAGTTGCACGACCATGTCGGGACGCAGGCGCCCGTGCTCGACGTCGACCGCGTCCTGCTCGACGAAATCGCAGTGGGCGACCATGCCGGCCAATTCGGCCACGCGCTTGAGCGTAATCTCGCCCCACCGGCCGCGCACCGTCGGCGCCCGCAAGGCTCTGACCAGATTGCCGGTCTCCTGCTGGAGCCGCTGCTGGGATTCGGCCAGGAGCTTGAGATGCTGGTCCAGCCCGCCATAGGCCGACTGGCGGGATTGTTCGAGCGCGTGGAGCTGTTCTTCGTAGCGTCTGAGGGCTTCCTGCAGCGGCTTCACCAGTTCGTCAATCGCCTGTTGGCGTTGTGCGAGTTCGCCCTTGGCCTCCGCTTGCAGGGTTTCGAAGGACGTCTTGGCCAGGTTCAGAAAGGCCTCGTTGTTCTGTCTGAGGGCTTCACCGGAGAGCGCCTGGAAGGCCTCGACCAGATCCTGCCGGGCCTGACTGAGCAGCGTCTTTTGTTCCTGAAGATTCTTGAGGGCCTCCTCCGCACGCGTCTCGGCCGAGGCTCGAGCCTGCTGGGCCTCGGCCAGCTCCTGCCTCAACCGCTGGACTTCGGCCCGTTCCTGCTCGGATTGGCGGCGAAGCTCGGAGACCGCCGCCTCCGCCCGCTGGGCCCGTTCCGCGCCTTCGATCAGGCGCGCGTGCGTCTGTGCGCGGAGCCTCGCCGCGGTCCAGAAGCCGGCGAGCGCCGCACCTAACAGAAGGCCGACGGCGAAGCCCACTAGGAGGCTGGTCACGTCAAACATCGGCCGACCTCCGCCACATGGCGCAGCAATAGGCTAGAATCTGAATCACGCCGACTGTGTGGGGAAAGCGGCGCAAGCCTACGAGAATCATCGAAAAAGGTCAAGCCGTGGACGCCACTTGTCAGACGCCGCCCCTGAGAGAAGGATCTCGTTCGTGACAGATGAAATCATGGTATTGAGGAAGGTAGGATAGGACCAGTGCAATCACGGTTCGGAGGCCGGAGCCATGCGAGAATGGGATCGCCGGGATGCCTTCCGTCTTACCCTCGGGGCGCTTGTCCTCGTGATCGCCACGACACTCAGCCAGCCTGATCATGGTATAGCCTTTCCGGTGAGCGGCGCAGCCTGGACCGATGCCCAGTGGCAGGCGCACTGTAAAGACGTCCGCACCAGCTCCAACCCTCAAACCCCGCTTCGCACCGATGCACTGACGATCGCGCCGGACGATCCCCGCTTTGTGGACTTCGTCTTCTGGGTCTGGGCGAACAAGATCATCGAACACCAGGTCGAGCAGGTCGGCGGCACCGAGTGGAAGGGGCCGACCAACGGCGTGATCTTCCACTGGGCACCCGGCTCCCGCTGGGAGACCCACACGCTCGTTCCGTTCGAGCACGCGATCCATCACATCTCCGGCGAACATCACTGGACCGACAGCATGTTCAAAGAATTTTTCGAACCCTTCGGCCCCATAAAGGGAGTGAACATCGCCGAGCGGCTCTCGATGGACAGGCCACCCACCTGGGCGCAGTTTCTTCAGCACATCGGCGGACCGGAAAGTCTTTACTATCGCTATGTCTTCCACCAGGAGGCCGCGATCGACCCTTCGCGGCGCGTGGTGATCATGACGGGCGGGCAGGGTGTATTGTTTGAATACACGTTCGGGCGGTACTTGAAAGAAGTCAAAGAAGTGTTAACCGACTGCAAGGCCTACCAGTTCTTCCAGCTTTATGATCGGTATGGCCAGGGCTTCGCGTCGAAGATCGGTTGGGCGGGACAACCGGTACCGAAGCTTCCGGAGCCTGCCGGTTCCGGCTTCACCTCGCAGGAGCATCAGTGAGTGGAAGGAGGCCGGCGAAGCGACGTCCTGTGGCGAGCTGTCCGAAGCGATGAGCCGGGACAATCGGTCAGGACGGCAACGGCGGGGAGACATTATGACGGCCCAAGCGGCCGGATGAGGCCTCGCCCCGCGTCCACCGCGATGCGCTCGCCGTCCTTGAGGAACTTCGTCACAGACGGGACGTTGACCACCGTCGGCAGGCCATATTCGCGGGCGATGATCGCGCCGTGGGACAGCGTGCCGCCCAGTTCGACGACGAGACCGGCTGCGAGGCTGAAGACCGGTACCATGCCGGGGTCGATCACCGGAGCCACGATGATGTCACCGCGTTTGACTTTTTTGAAATCGTCCGGAGAGAGGAGCACACAGACCGGTCCTTCCGCATAACCGACGCTCACGGGGACCCCGCTCAGCGTGAGACCCGTTGCCAATGGAGGCTGCCTCTTTTCCGCACTGTCTCGTTCAGGCCCGTCGTCTCGTATCGTGTCCAGCGCCTGGTGCGCCGCATGCTCCGCACTTTCCGCCCGCCGTCTGGCGATCAAACTTTTCCAGTCTAGCGAAGGATCCAACGCGACGGCTTTGATCTCTTCGGTGGTGAGGAAGAATACGTCGTGCGGGGTGTCCACGACGCCGGCCGCCGAGAGACGTTCTCCCAGCGCCAAGGCCAGATGCCGCGTGGCGGCGCAAAAATACATGAGATGGTGGCGGTTCGCCTCACGCAAGGAGAGAAATCGGCAGAGTCGCCGGTACCACCATCGAAACACCAGCCAGTAGTGGAGACGCCACCCCATTCGTCGTCGGATTTCCTTTAGGGCTGCTTCCCGCGCCGACTCCTGCTGCTGTTGGATCTCTTCGACCGGTTTCCCACCCGGCGCTTGCAGGTGCGCCCGGATGACGCCGAGCAGATAGTCCGGGTTCTCACTGAAACGGGGTATAGCCACGTCGGACTCGCCGACAGCCCGGTGGCCAAATTCCGCCAAAAATCGGTCGAACTCCTCGAGGAACCGCGTGCCGGCAAGGGCGGACCGGAACCGTACGGGCGTCCAAGGATCGGCGAGAAAAAACGCCCGTGCCGGGTGCTCCTGCCTCGCCCGGTCCGCGAGTTCGGCCAGCCAGAGAATCTGCCTGGCGCTGATGACCGTGCCCTGTCCCTGCAACGACGCGTTCAGTAGTCCCCGCCACCCTTCGCCGATCGCCCGAGACGAGAGGAACCCGAGGGTCCGCAAAGCCTGTCCCACGCCGGCCACGATCGCGAAGGTCAGGTCGCGTTCCCGCAGTCGTGTTCCGATCCGGTCCATTCGCGCAAGCAGTTCCGCTATGCTCAAGCCCTTGAGCAAATCCGCATGAAGATCGGTTGCCATCCGCTTCATCTCGGCAAACCAGGTGGGCGCCTGCCGCATGGCCTGCCGCATCTTCCACATGAACAGGCTTCCCGCCCATAGGAGTGTCCACCAGGGCAGCCGTTCGACGCGGACCGGCGGTTCGCCGCCATGCCCACCCATCTGTTCAACGACATCTCGCGGGTCTCCGCCCAGTTGCGCCATGAGCGATTGAAACAACGTCACGTTGATATAGGGGCGCCCTCGCACGATCCGCACCGCCTTTGCGCTTTTCGGGATCTTGCAGCCCGCCTCCCGATAATGCGTGAGGATCTGGTGATCTATGAACTGGTCCAAGAAGGAAAGTCCCAACGAGCTCGGCAACTCCGGCATGGTCTCCTTGAAATTGGCGCGCGACCACTCACAGGGCCCAGATGCCGCGGTTGGCGGCGCGTCTGCGGGAGGAAGGGACCTCGCCTGCAGCAGCCAGATTCCCTGCTGATCGATCGCCCACTCGACATCGACCGGTTCACCCAACACCCGCTCAACCCGTTTGACGAGGATCGCCAGCTCCAGCGCCTGCAATTCGTCAAGGGCAGGCGCGCGTCGATCTTCTTCGCCGACCGGCTCGTCATGAAGACCTGTCGCCGTGGGCACTCTCCGTCTCGCCTTCTCCGCGATCGTACGCTCCACCAGCGTGGCCGCCGGTGTTCGCTTGGATTCGTCGCAGACGATCACATAGTGGTCCGGCACGATCTGACCGGCCACGAGCGAGTCGGCCAAACCAAAGACGGCATTGACCACCACGCGGTCCGTTCGACCCGTCGCCACATCCTGGGAGAACGCGACGCCAGAGGCGATGGGAGAGAGAAGCGGCTGAATGATCACCGCCATCTTCGGCGGGTCCGCTTCCACTCCCCAGCGGCGGGAGTAAGCGAAGGCCGTCTCGGTCCACAGGGAAGCCCAGCAGAAGACCACAGCGGCCGGGATCGCTTCCCGGGTCACGCCAAGCGTCGTTCGATAGATGCCGGCGAACGATCTCCCCACCGTATCCTCGCTCGATGCCGACGACCGTACCGCCCAGAGCCGGCCCGCGCCGGCCGGCTGATTCCTTTCCAGTGCGTCCAGCGATGCAGCCAGCCGCTCGAAGATCGGCTGCAGCAGGATCGGCTGCTCGATCGCTCGCCGGCAGGCGGCCAACATGGCTGGGCGGTCACGGTCGGATAGGGTGCCAAGCATGCGCCAGCGATCGCGAAGATGAATCTCCATCCGTTCGAGCGCTTCTTCGTAGAGCGCCGTTGTCAGGCAGATTCCGGACGGAACGCGGAAGCCGTGAAGGATCAGGCGGCATAATCCGGCCGCCTTTCCACCGGCCAGCGCGCGGTCTTCACAGGCTTCCAAAGGCAAGAGGGCGGGATGAGTCATGGGACGGGATTACACGGAAACGAGGACATACACGTCGTTCACGTTCGTGCCGGTCGGGCCGGTGACGATGTGGCTTCTCAGTTTTTGAAAAAACGGATAGGCATCATTGTCGCGCAGCGCGCGCGCCGCATCCAGCCCCGATCGCGCCGCGTGCCGGGCCGTCTCACCATCCGCTACTGCTCCAGCCACCTCGGTCGGCCCATCGGCGCCGTCCGTGGCGAAGCCTGCGACCCACACCTTGGGCAACCCGGCGATCTCCAACGCTGCGGCCAGCGCGAACTCTTGGGCTCGTCCACCCCGCCCGCTCCCCCGAACGGTGACGGTCAGCTCTCCTCCGGCGATCAAGCAGCAGGGGCGTCGAACCGGCCTGTCGTTCGTCACGATCTCCCGTGCGATGGCTCCGAAGACTTTCGCCGTTTCCCGCGCCTCGCCGGTCAGCGTCGTCGTCAAAATCACCGGAGCAATCCCGGCGGTTTTCGCTGCGGCCGCAGCCGCCTCCACGGCGGCGCGATTGTTGCCGATGAGGAGATTCTGCACGCGGTGAAAGATCGAGGCGCCTGGCTTCGGTGTCTCCGCAACCAGACCTTCCGTCCCTGCGACAAGGTGTCTTCTGACCGGAGCCGGCACCGACTTCCAGATCCGGTTGCGCCGCAATATGGCGCAAGCCTCGGCGTATGTGGTCGGATCTGGCGCCGTCGGGCCTGAGCCGATGGCGCCCAGATCGTCACCGATCACATCGGACAGGATCAGACTGATGACCCGCGCCTGCGTCGCGGCTGCTAGTTGCCCCCCTTTGATCGCGGAGAGGTGTTTTCTGACGGTGTTGATCTCTTGAATGGTCGCGCCGCTCTTGAGCAGCAACCGCGTCGTCTTTTGCTTATCGGTGAGGCTTAGGCCGGAGACCGGCGCCGGCAGCAGGCTGGAGGCGCCGCCGGAAAGGAGCACGATGAGCAGGTCGTTCGACGCAAGGCCGCTGACGAGCGCCAGGAGCTTCGAGGCGGCCCGCTCACCGGCCGGATCGGGAACCGGATGGCCGGCTTCCACAACCTCGATCTTCCTGGTGGGGACCGCGTGGCCGTATTTCACAACCACCAGGCCGGTGTCCAGACGATCGCCAAGAATTCGTTCCAGCGCCCAAGCCATCCTTGCGGACGCCTTGCCGGCCCCGACCGCAAGGACACGGGTATCGTGCCGGAGGTCGTAGGTGCATCGACCGACCTGGAGTGTCGTCCCCTTCCGTCTCACATGACGGCGGACCGCCTCGGCCGGGTCCGCCGCCAAGAGCGCAGCCGCGCATATCCGCCGAAGAAGCGCGCGGATTCGAGGCTGCGGCACACCGACGCGCATGAAGCGAGGCCTTACGGTGTCTTATCCTGCTTGAAGCAGTGGTTTGGGCATGTCTGCCGCGGGACTTTGATCTGATAGGTTCCTTTAGGCAGGAAGTCTTTTCTGATTTCCGGGTTCAGCATCTTTAGCTCAAGGAAGTAGGTGCCGAACTCTTCGGCAATGGCCGTGAGATGCCGTTGCGCTTCTTTGATCGTCACGGTCACGGGCTCGGTCTCCAACGGCGCGTACAAATCCTTTTTCGTCAGCCCGAGATATTTCTCCGGTTGGGAGTAGATCTCCTTCGCTGCGATGATCCGCGGCACGTAGCGCATGGTTTCGCGCGGGCCATGGAGCTTCCAGTAATCGTTCACCTTTTGCTCTTTGAGCAATTTCCTGATGCGGTCTTCCCCCGCATTGTAGGAAGCCATCGCCAGAAACCAGTCGCCTTGCTGGAAATCCTTCAGGTAGCGGAGGTACTTGATGGCGGCCTCCGTCGACATCTCCAGATTGCGCCGCTGGTCCAAGAACTTATTGCTGTGCAGTTTGTATCGTTTGCCGGTCGATCCGATGAATTGCCAGGGGCCGGACGCCTTCGCTCGAGAATAGGCGGCGGCGATGCACTTGCTCTCCACGAGCAACATGTACTTCAGATCGTCCGGCAAGCCCGCCTCCGCCAACTGCTTTTCCACCGGCGGGAAACACCGGCCCATGCGCTTGGCCAAGATGATGCTCTCGCCCTGATCCTCCAGAAACTGATAGAACTCGTACTCGATGCGCTCACGGACCTGCCAGTTGTCCAGCGGCACCGGTTGACCTGCGAAGGTCAGCTTCTCCGGGAGCTTGAACGAACTCAGGAAAAACCGTTCGCCTTCCCGCTTGATTTCCGGCAGGATGACAAGACGATCTTCCGCATCGGAAAGCTCCTCCGCGGCCCCTTCGGAGGGAGAATCGCGGTCGGCGTCGGCAACGCTTTGCGCCGACTGTTGCCGGTCGTGACCGGCGGAGGAAAACGCGTCGGCCATTTTCTTGGAAGATTTCAACGTCACGCTCGCGGCTGCCGGTTCCTGTTCAGTCCCGACGGACATGAACAGGAGGCCGGAGATCAAGGCCGTTGAGAAGACCGGCAAGGCTGTGAGGTGTAGACGCATGCTGGAGAAAATCCTTCCAGGATTGATTCGCCTGTCGGTATTCTGGCCCATGCTAGCAGCAAGTCGTGGGACGGGCAAGAATGAACGCCCTTTCCAATTCGTGCTACACTCGCATCCCATGCGCGCGCTGGATCTCTTAAACGAACGGATCGTTCAGTGCTCCCGCTGCCCTCGGCTGGTCGCCTATCGTGAGGCGATCGCCCGAGCCAAGCGACGCCGGTTCAGCGACTGGACCTACTGGGGCCGCCCTGTCCCGGGTTTCGGTGATCCTGGCGCCCGTCTCTATGTGTTGGGACTGGCGCCGGCTGCCCACGGAGGCAATCGAACGGGCCGGGTCTTTACCGGCGACCGCAGTGGTGACTGGCTTTATGAGGCGCTGTACAAGTTCGGCTTCGCCAATCAGCCAACCTCGACCCATCGGGATGACGGGCTTCGCCTTCGCGACTGTTACATCGGCGCGACAGTCCGGTGTGCTCCACCTAACAACAAACCCTTGCCGGAGGAATTTGACAACTGCCGGCCTTATCTGTTCGAGGAGTTACGCTTGCTCACGAGGGTGCGCATCGTGATTGCCCTGGGGAAGGTTGCCTTCGACCACTACTTGAAGACCTGCCGAGACCTGGGCCGCACGATCCCTTCGCCGATCCCTCCATTCGGTCACGGATTGTCGTACTTCCTCCCGTGGGGTGTGACGCTGATCGGGTCGTATCATCCCAGCCAGCAAAACACCTTCACCGGGAAACTGACACGCAGGATGTTTCACTCCGTCTTTCGGCAAGCCCGAAGACGGCTGGAGCACCGATGAGCCCGGTGCCGACGAGTCCGGTTATCTCCTGCCCCGCGCCTCCCAATCGGCCAGAAATTTCTTGAGCCCGACATCCGTGAGCGGATGCTTCACCAGTTGTTGAAAGACCGCGAAGGGCATGGTGCAGATATCCCCGCCGGCCAACGCCGCCTCCACGACGTGCTGCGGATGCCTGACACTGGCGACCAAGACTTTTGTTGGGAAAGCGTAGTTGCGGAAGATTGTCACGATCTGGCGGATGAGCTCCATGCCGTTTGAGCTGACATCGTCCAGCCGACCGATGAACGGAGACACGCACCAAGCACCCGCCTTAGCCGCAAGAAGGGCCTGAGTCGGCGAAAAACAAAGCGTGACGTTCACACGAATGCCCTCCGCCGCCAGCCGTTTTGTCGCCCTCAAGCCTTCGGGGATCAGCGGACATTTCACCACGATGTTCTTATGGATCTTGGCCAGCTCGCGTCCTTCTTTCACCATCGCATCCGCTTCGACACTGACTACTTCGGCACTGATCGGTCCATCCACGATGTTGCAAATTTCCAGCAACACGTCTTTGAAGCTCCGGCCTTCCTTCGCCACGAGAGACGGGTTCGTTGTCACCCCATCCAGCAGGCCGAGGCTCGCCGCTTCTTGGATCTCCTTCACGCTCGCGGTATCAAGATAGATGTGCATGGTACTTTCCTTTCGTGCTGGAAGCCTCCGTCACGGTCGTGTCTCCTTTAGCGAATTGTAGGAAGATCCCAAGGACAATGCAATTCCCTTTCCTGCCAGGTATGGTTGTTTGACAGGTAGGGGAACGGGGGTTACAATTTTCTGCGCGTACATCCGCCCTTTCTCTTAGGACAGTTGAACACATCTCGTGCGAGGAGGAATCATGAAACGGCGTTCAGTCTGCGTCTTGCTTATCGCACTGTTGTTCATCGCCTGCGGGCGGAACCCCTACCTCGAGGCCTCATTGAAACCTGCTGAGTTGCAAGGGAAGGACAAGGCATGGTTCGAGAAAAATTGGGGGGCGCCAGACGGCAGGTCACCGCGCTTCTTCGGGGGCGAGACCTGGACCTACTACCGTATCGCCGGCGGTAAATCCGGTCCGCCGCTGTTCAATTTCTCTCCGAATGAATGTCAGATCACGCTGAAGTTCGATAAGGAAGAGAAACTCACCGATTACAGTTATTCCGGTTGCTAACCGGATAACTGCTTCTGAAAGGTCTGCGCGCAGTCGCGGCTGCAGAAAAAATAGGTCTGGCCCCCGATCTCTGCGGTCACCGCCGTTCCCCTGGGGACAAAGACCTTACAGACCGGATCCTGCACCATCTTATTGCGGTCTTCCATCAGCGGCCTGCCGCCTGTATCCCTCCTCCCGGTCAGCTCTCTGATCACGCTTCGAATAAGAAAATAGAAAAGGATCAGGAGCCCCGCAATTAACAACAGCCTATACATTGTGGTTACCAGCGGAGGTTTCCACAATCCTATGGGAGGCTTGATACCCTGTCAAGCAGGGAACTCGCTGAGCCTGGTACCGCTCCGTGGGCCGCCT
>JBBIOW010000059.1:0-603 GCA_037443165.1 Nitrospiraceae bacterium
CACCGCCATTGCCGGCGTTGTTCGGGGCCCCGTTTCCGCCCCAGGTCGCCGCGTCGATGAGTTCCATGTAGAAATTCACATCCGGCGAGAGGTCGTACCCGATGCCGAGGCGGACCCACTGTTGGACATAAAAATCGTTCGCGCCTCGGCCCGAGTTGGCGTTGCTCGCAGTTCCGCCGCCGAAGCTGTTACAGGCCCCGCCTGACGGTGCGCCGCCGCCGAAGCAGACGCCGTTCCGGAACTCGGGCCGGACGCGCAGGTCGGCGCGCATCCAGAGGTTTTTCAAGTCGAAGTTCCGGCCGATGACCGGATCGTAGATCTCGTAGGCTTCCTTTTGCGGTAGGGACCGCGGGATGTGCGGAAGGTTGGTGATACGTTCGCCGGGCGGGAGTTCGTAGCCGGCGAAGGCAGGGATGAAGAAACCCTGGAGCCCGGCGGCCAGGATGGCCGCCCCTGCGGCGATCGCATATCGCAACCACCGCGTCCGTCCATGGATGGTTCTCATAGTGTTCCTCCTGTTTGTTGGATAGCGCCCCCCCACCTTTATCCTCTCCCCTCGTGGGAGAGGCCGGGGTGAGGGGTCACTTGATCGAAATCCAAACC
>JBBIOW010000059.1:622-16685 GCA_037443165.1 Nitrospiraceae bacterium
AGAGTTTATTCTGGTAAGATCCCTCACCCTTCCCCTCTCCCACCAGGGGAGAGGGAACTGGGAAGAACCCCTCTCCCACGGGGAGGAGAGGGAATCGACGAGGAGGGAAGGGACTCAAGAGAGTCATGGCAAGGACGTTCTGTTCACTCGGAGGCGAGTGTGCCCACGCCTCCGTTCCATCGAACCACAAAGAAGCTCGCTGCGAATAGCTCATCGCCGGTAGCACGTTGCATGAACCCGAACGCTGTTCGCTACCTGCTGTTCGCTCTTCGCTTCCTCAAGATTGCGTCACCTCCCTTCTTGAAGAGTAATGAATGAATGATGAGTGCTGAGTTTCCCCCTCACCCTGCCCCTCTCCCACCAGGGGAGAGGGAGTCTGAGAGGGAACTCGCTTGTCTACCGTTTCCCGAATAGTTCTGCCACTGTGCACGAAAACCTCGGCAGCACGTCGGCACCGTCCAGTTGATCATGCTCGTTCAACACGCGCGCCTGCCCGCCGGGCCGATACACCATTACGTGTCGGGTGTCGGGATAGATCACCCACACCATCCCAGCCCCGGCTGCGAGATACTCTTGCACTTTCCGTTCGACATCCTGCGCCAAGTCGTTGGGTGAGACAACCTCGATCGCCAAATCTGGCGCGCCGGAGAAGAAGCCCTCGCGTGGCAGATTCGCCAGGCGCTCCCGGCGCACAAACGCGAGATCCGGACCCCGCACCGTGTCGGGGTTGCGACTCAAGAGAAAGCCGGTGTCGTTCCCCCACAGTTCGCCGAGGGGGTGCTCTCGCAAAAAACTTTGCAGGGGGAATGCTGCGCTGAGGGTCACTTTCCCATGCTCGATCGACCCCGGCGCCAATTCGACGACCTCCCCCGCCACGAGTTCCCGGCTCCGCCCGTCTCCGCAGAGCTTCCAGAATGCCTCGGCTGTCAGCGGTGCGGTGGCTATGGACATGGTGACGACCGTGATACGCGCCCCCTCACGAACTCGCCGTCTTCTGTTCGCTGTTCGCCGCCTTTGACGGATCGGTCGCGGCGTTGATTTCTTCCTCCGCTTCCTTCATCGAGGCTTCGAAGTCCTGCTCGACCATCTTCACTTCTTGCTGGATCAGGTTGATCTCCGGCTCGACCGTCTTCCGGAGATCGTCCGCCGTTTCCTTGAAACCCTTGACGGCTTTGCCGACCTGCCGGCCGATTTCAGGCAACTGCCTGGGCCCGAACAAGAGAAAGGCGATGATCAAGATGATGAGGATCTCGCCCGCGCCCAACCCGAACATCTTCGTGACTCATGAGAACGTGAAGCGTGAGGCACGTGCCTCCTGGGGCTTGACGCTTTCCCGGTATCTCCCCCTCACCCTTCCCCTCTCCCACCAGGGGAGAGGGCATCGGAAAAAGTGTCCTCTCCCACGAAGGGGAGAGGGAATTGGAACACGCGCCTGCTCCAGCCAGGGGCGAGGGATTCCGAAGAGCCACTCACCCTGCCCCTCTCCCGCACGGGGGAGAGGGAAATTGAAAAAGGTCCCCTCTCCCACCAGAGGCGAGGGAAGAAAACGCGTCACCCGTGCTTCTGTTGTTCCGCCGGCTGCGGAGTTGACGCGCCGGGTTGCGGCGGCGCTTGGGGCTGCTGCGCCGGCGCGGCCTGCGCTTGGCTGATTTGCGCCGGTTGGGCCGGTGGCGCCTGGTCCGCCTGCGCCGTCACGTCGATCGCGTCCGGCTCGTTGACGGACTTCTTGAAGCCCTTGATGGCCTTGCCCAACCCTTCGCCAAGCTGCGGAATCTTGCCCGCGCCGAAAATGATCAGCACAATAATCAAGATCAGCAGCAACTCCATCCAGCCGAACGACCCGAACATCGTGTGCCTTTACTCTTTATTCTCCGGTTGGTCTCGTCGTCGCCGAGTCTTCCATCACCCCCTGTCGCGCAGCCGCCACCCCTTACAAGTCGGTCAGCGACTGTCCGTTTCTTCACGCGAACGAGGGGCTTTTCCTACACGAACGGGGCTGAGGCTATAAAAGTTTTTTCAAATAGTCAAGGAGTTTCTTGAGGTTCCGGGTTTTTTGGCGCAGTCGACCTCACCCCCACCCTCCCCTCCCCCATCAAGGGGGAGGAATCCCTGGGGTTCCCTCTCCCCGCCGTGGGAGAGGGATTCTTCTTCTGAATCCCTCTCCCCGCCGTGGGAGAGAAGCTGTCGGCGAAGCGCCGGTGCGGGAGAGGGAACCTTCTCCCTCACCGGAAGTACGGCGCGTGCCCCGACGCGACGGTACGCTCTCTCCCCTCGTGAGAGAGGGAGAGGGAGAGGGTGAGGGTGAGGGTGAGGGTGAGGATGAGGATGAGGATGAGGGGGCTCTTCGCTATGTCAGCATGAAAAACAGATGGAAATACTCGATCTCACTGAGGGGCGCATCGAGCGCCATTCGGATGGATTCCTGGTCGTAGCCGATCGCTTCCAAGTCGGGCATCGCACGATAGAGTTCGTCTTCCGTGAGGTAGGCGACCGTGTCGGGCACGCCGTTTTTCTTTAAGGAGAGCAGGATCCCCTGCAGGGTCTCCCGCTCTTCGGGCGGCGTCTCTTTGCGGATCGGAAAATCGAGGGTGCGCTCGTAGGGGCTCTCGATCGTCTCGTTGAGCGCACGGATCGTCCGGATCACCAAGCGGTCCCGCTCCCAGGGCTCCAGTTTCTTCCCGGCCGAGGGATGGGTCGCCAGGAGATCCATGAGGGTCATGACGTTGGTGTTCAGGCTGCGGCCGACGAATTCCCGCTGGGCTTCCACGACGACCGATGGAATGCCGAGCTGCTTGGCCACCGCCTCGATCAAGGGGAAATTGATCATGAAGCTGTATTGCCCGCCGAACTGGCCGTAGCAGGGCTTCTCCGGATCGTTCAAGACCTTCATGTCGGCAGTGCCGGCGTCGAAACTGCTGAAGCCGACGGCGTCCGGCGCCAGGAGCCGCTTGGCTTCCTTCACCGTGGCGAATGCGCCGAGATTGACGGGCACGAGGACCTGTTCATCGATCTGCTTGAGGAACTCGACGATGGTCTTGCGATAGGGCGTGTCCTTCCACTCGACCTTGTGGTATTCCTTTTCCCAGACGAGGTCCTCGAAGAAAGGGGGAAACGCCTTCAGGGCGCTGGCGTCCCTGGCGTCGAAGGCCCGCACGAATCCCGACCAGTCCGCGATCGCCGCGTGTTTCGCTTCGCTCAAGTTGGGGCGGAGATGTTCCTCTTCGATCTCGCCGTCCTTCTTGACCATCAATTTGGTGGGCAGATCGTTCCACAACTCGTTGCAGAGGATCCGATCGACCGTGCCCTCCTTCACCGAAGCCAGGTTCGCCACGTCGGCGCACAGCGTGTCCACCCGCTCGCGATGCGGCGCCAGGTCGGGATGCGCCTTGGCCTGTTCCAGGGTCGCCGGATGCGTGTCGACCAACACGTAGCGCACCCGCGGGTAGATGCGGCCTTCTGTGTCGAGGCGTTGCAGGTGGCTCAGGAAACAGGCGGCCAAGTTGCCGTTACCGGGGCCCCATTCGTGGATGATCAGGCGAGGGGCGTCTCTAGCCTCTCGCCTCGTGCCCCTGGCCTTTTCGCGTTGCAAAACGCGCTCGTAATAATCAGCCGCGAGCGCGTGCGCGAGGCGGTAGTCGGCCGAGGCGAAGGTCTGGTAGAAGTTGCGGAGTTGGTCGCCCCGGAGGCGATAGAAGAGGTCGTTAATGTGGGCCTGCCACTGGTCGACCGGCTTATACTCGCCGATCGGCTGAGGCAGGGCGTCGAGGTCTTGCAGCATACATCACGAGGCCAGAGGCACGGGGCACGTGGCGAGGGGCATCGCTTCGTTCGCCAGCCGGCAACCTCAGAGCGTTTCTCCTCTTCGAGAGGGCGGCGCATTCTAACAAACCCGAAAATCCGGCCGCAACTTCTCGCCCCTCGCCACGTGCCCCGTGCCCCTGGTTGCTTGACAGCCCTCGTGGACGGGGTGTACCACATTGCATGTGGCGAGAGGCGAGGAACATGGTCGGATTGCTCGTGGTCATCGCGTTTCTGATATCGTCGGCGGCCGGGGCGGAAGATGAGCTGCCATTGACGCGCAACGTGCCGATCGACCAATTCCAAAACCGGCTGGAAGACGTCAAACCCTATAACTTCGACGCCCCCCCGGAAGGCATGTTCCGCTCGATCGAAATGACGGAGGGCTTCGAGGAGGAACTGGGCTTCCGGCGGCAGAATGAATATGTCCCGATCAACCCCACCACGGAATACCGGTCGGATTCCAAGCCGGTGTTCATCGTCTTTCGCTTGCACCAACACTACCAGTCCTTCCTGATCATCGGCGTCTGTTTCCCGGAAGAGGTCCCCGGACTCGACCCCAAGATCGAGTTGACACGCGACACGGTGTACGTCACCACCGAAGATGAGAGCGGGTACCTCAAGCTCTTTCCGCCCACAGGGGGTTGGAAACCCGGCCGGTATAAAGTGGAGATCCACGTCGGCGAGCAAGTGAGCCCGGTGTCTTTGATCGGGACGATGCGGTTCACCGTCGCGCCCGCCGCCTCCACGACGGCCACCTCCACCCCGTCCGCCGCTCCGAACTGAACGCCAGGGACAAGAAAAGGGGTCGGGAGTCTTTTTTGGGAGGACCCGCCGGACTGAACAATATCTATTTAAGCCCCTCTGAAAAGACTCCCGACCCCTTTTCTTGTGCTCTTGACAGCCGCGGGGCTGTTTTGCTAAATAGGCGAGCGTTACAGGACAAGCCGACGGGAGAGACAACGGCGTCTTGCCTCGTCGCGCGAGCGGGACAACGACGTCCTTTTGGTCATGACGGGCCGAAAGGGCGTTTTTTTATGCCCGCGACGGCCTGATCCGGGAGAGCGACTTCATGAAGAATCCGGCCGTCGCGGTATTGTTGATGGTGCTGTTGGCAGGTTGTGCGGGGGCTCTTCACCCGGACGAGTCGTTCCAGGAAGCGCGGCGCGAACGAGAGGCCGCTTCCGCCAGATTGTTCAAGGCGCTCGCGCGCTACTGTTCACTGACCGGTCAGTCTCTGGAGGCCCGGCTGCAGTGCATCGTCGAGCATCGTCTCCTTGCGCTTCACACGGAGCCCGATTTCCCGATCGAGCGCTCCGCAGCTTCCGCCGCTGCCCCGTTGCAGCTCGCGGATCGCACGCCCCCTTCGCTCGTCAACTGCCGGCGGCTTCGCTCGGAGACCACCTGCCGGCGGGCGGACTCTCCCTCCGTCCATTCCGACGGAGGGTAGGCGCTACATAGGGAACCGGGTTAATACTTCATGTTGTGCGGCAGTTGCCGCTGCGCATCGCGCGCCAGTTCATCCGCCTGTTGGGCTTCGGCCCTCAATTGCTTCGCCAGCTCGCGGCTCTTGACCACCTGCTCCGCATTCTGCCCCATCTCCCTGGCCTTGGCCTGCGCCTCCAGCTCATACCGCTGAGCCAGCGCGCTGAGTTCCGCCGCTTGTTGGCGGTATTGGAACATCGTGTCCCGGAGACAGGTATAATCCGACCCGCACCGCGCCACGACGGGATCGGTTGCAGTGGCGCACCCGACCGCGACCGCCGAGACCAGCATCAGCGCCCCTAGTCCAACTGTTCGCAAGCGTCTCATGGCTGCCCTCCTTTCGTATCGATCATCACGCTCTTGATCGGTCTATTATATTTATTATTTTACACCCTATTCGGCCTTCATGTCGGCTTTTGCCCATGGCGACTGCCGTGGCTGTTCTTCGGCGCCTTGCCTCGTCGGTTGACAGGTTCCCTGGCTTGGTGTAGGAACTGTTCATCACCCAGTGTTCTGGGTGATGGAGTTCGCCCTAACCGCCGCCTCCCGGGGAACGTACGATGAGGCGGCTGATGACTCCTACTCGCCGTTCGGGCGGTAGGAGTTTTTTGTTTTCGGCGAGGCACGCGCTGCCTCGGAGGTTGCTCATGACCGCCTCGCTTGCCGGATTCGCCCCGGTCATCCGTCTCGGCTTGTGCGTCTTCATCGCCACCTCGGCCTCCGCACCGGCCGGCGAGATGGCCCAAGACCCGAACGGATTCCTGGGCATCCGCTGGGGCGCCAAGCTCGCCGATGTTCCGGGGCTGGTTCAGGTCGAGTCCGGCGACCGCATTCAAACGTATGAATTCAAGAACGGCCCCCCTCGCTTAGGCGACGCCACCCCTGATTCCGTGCGGCTCACGGCCATCAACGGGCAATTCGCGCGCGCTGCCGTCCGCTATCGCGGCGCTCAGACCCATGCGCAGATTCTGGCCTATCTTGAAACGCAATTCGGACGGGCCGACCGAACCCCCGGCTCGATGATGCGCGGGTTGAACCAGCAGTTTAATTGGCGCGGCCCTGACACCGAGGTGAACCTCACGTATGAAAACAATTACGAGCGTGGATACGCGTTCGTCGAGAGCCGCACACTGGCGCCGAGGTTCATCGACGTCTTGCCTGAACACGGCTTTTGATCGCCCACGCCCTTGATAAACGGGTGCGAGAGTTCACCCGACCAGCCCTCGCTCGGAAAGTCCGATTGGGCGATCGTTTGTTGCATTGAAGGAATGGCATCCTATGGAATCCGTTTGGCCCATCGCCGCGCTTTGGATCGGCATGGCGTTGCTCGCAACGCTGATCTCGATCCGGCTAGGGATCTCGGTTGCCCTGGTTGAAATCTGCGTCGGGACGGCGGGCGGGAATCTGCTCGATCTTCGCACGACCGAATGGATCAACGCGCTGGCGGCGATCGGCAGCGTGCTGCTGACCTTCCTGGCCGGCGCCGAGATCGACCTGGACGCGGTGCGCGACAAATGGAAGCCAACGCTCTCTATCGGGATCGCTTCGTTCCTAGGTCCGTTCCTCGGGGCCTGGGGCTATGCGTACTGGATCGCCGGCTGGTCGCTGCCGGCTTCCCAAATCGCCGGGATCGCGCTGTCCACCACCTCGGTCGCTGTGGTTTATGCGGTCATGATCGAACGGGGCCACAACGCCACGGAGTTGGGCAAGGTGATTCTGGCCGCCTGCTTCGTCACCGATCTCGGCACGGTACTCGCCCTCGGCTTGCTTTTCGCCCGTTATGACCGGTGGCTGTTGGCGTTTGCGCTCGTGGCGGCGGCCACGCTGTGGAAGCTCCCTTCGGTCGCCGCCTGGTTGTTCGCCGCAGTCGGACCGCGGATCAGCGAACCGGAAACGAAATTCGTCCTCGTGGTGCTGTTCGGCTTGGGCGCCTCGGCGACCGCAGCAGGGAGCGAGGCGGTCCTGCCGGCCTATCTGGTCGGCATGGTGCTGGCGCCGCTGTTTCTGGCCAACCGGACGTTGGCCCAGCGCATCCGCGTCATCGCCTTTTCGGTCCTGACCCCGTTCTATTTTCTGAAGGCCGGCGCCTTGGTCAATCTACGGGTGGTCGCGGCCAGCGTCCTCGTGATCGGCGCGTTCCTGGCGGTGAAAATGGCGGCCAAGTTCATCGGCGTGTGGCCCCTGGCACGCGGTTTCCGGTTCGGCCGGCGGGAGGCCATGTACACGACCCTGCTCATGTCCACGGGATTGACGTTCGGAACCATCTCGGCGCTGTACGGTCTGACCCATGACCTCATCAGCCGGGAGCAGTACGCGATCCTCGTGACGACCGTGATTTTGAGCGCCATCGTGCCCACGCTCATCGCCGAGCGCTGGTTCGATCCGGGCGGCGTGCCGGTGGAAGAGACCTTGAGCCGTCGCGCGACCGACCGTGTTTCGAGCGAGCCGCACCCGATCCCGATTCCCGCCAGCGATAGCCGGGGAGGTTCCGCCGATGTTTCATAAGATTCTCGTCGCGAATGATGGGTCCGAGGGCGCGAAGAAAGCCGTCCGAGCCGCTATCGATCTGGCGAAGCGCTACGGCGCCGAGTTGCATGAGATCTGCGTGGAAGAACACCTGCCGCATTATGCGGCCACCGTCGGCGAGGTCGTGGAAGCGAAACAAGAGGCGACCGACTATTTTCGGCGCGTGACGGCCGAGGCGGAGCTTGCGGCGATGGCAGAGGGGGTCCGGCTCTCGTCCCACGTGCTGCCGGGCCACGAGGTGGAAACGATCGTCACGTTCGCCAAGGAGCACGGCTTCGACCTGCTGGTGATCGGGTTCATGGGTCATTCGAAAATTTTCGGCCGGATCTGGGGAAGCACCTCACAAAACCTGGCCAAGCTCGCACCGTGCACGGTGCTGGTGGTCAAATGACCGCCTCCCCTTCGCCGTCCTGTGCCTGGATCACGCCGACCGTCGCGGGCATCGTGCTGGCGACGTTCTTCTCCGATGTGAGCCACGAGATGTGCACGGCCGTGCTGCCGCTCTACCTGGCCTCCTTGGGCCTGGGGCCCGCCGCGCTGGGTCTGATCGAAGGGATCGCGGATTTTCTGGTCAGCTTCTCGAAGCTCCTGGGCGGGGTCGTCGGGCACCACGTTCGCACGAAGCGCCCCTGGGCGTCACTGGGCTACTTGGTCACGGCGCTGGCCACCTGGGGGATCGGTTTGGCCGGCAGCTTGGCATCCGTGCTGACGTTGCGCGGCGCAGCCTGGATCGGTCGCGGGTTTCGGGGCCCCTTGCGGGACTTTCTTCTTGCGGACGCGGTGGCCCCGACCCATTACGGACGCGCCTACGGGCTCGAACGGGCGGGCGATATGTTGGGGGCCGTGGCCGGCCCCTTGGCGGCGACGCTGTTCGTCTGGGCTGGGATGGAATTCCGTACTGTCATCCTCTGGACACTGGTTCCCGGCCTGCTGGCGGCCGGAGCCCTGTTCTTTCTGACTCATGAACGCCGACTCGAGTCTTCTCATTCGCATCAGCCGGACCAGTCAGCGACGCAGGTGCGCCCGCCGTTTCCGCGCGCGTTCTGGTTTTTTCTGATCGGCGTGCTGCTCTTCGGGCTGGGGGACTTTTCACGGACGTTTCTCATTTGGCTGGCCGCCGAAGGGCTGGGCGAAAACGGCGCTCCCGCAACGGGCGCCGTGTCCGGCGCCGTGCTGTTGTATACGCTCCACAACCTGGTGAGCGCGGGTGTCGCCTACCCGATCGGCCGTCTGGGCGATCGCCTCTCCAAGTTTCGCGTGTTGCTCTGGGGCTACGGAATCGGCGTGGGCACCAACGTGCTGCTGGCATGGTTCAGCGACTCGCCGGGCTGGCTGACTGCCGCCGTGATCCTGTCCGGCCTGTACATCGCCGTGGAAGAAACCTTAGAAAAAGCCGTGGCGGCGGAGATGTTGCCGCGTGACCTCCGCAGCCTGGGCTTCGGCGTCCTCGCCTGCGCCAACGCGGTCGGCGACATGGCCTCCAGCTTCTCTGTCGGTTTCCTGCTCGAGGCCGGGCATTCCGGATGGGCCTTCGGGCTGGCTGGCGCGATGGGCGCAGCGGGGTTGGCGTGGCTGATGTCGATCCCAGCCCGCTTTCGCTCGCGTGTTTGACCGTCTCCTGTCCATTCTGTAGAATGCCCGCGTGGTTCGACGCATCTCCAGGCTCCTGCGAACCCTTCGCTCCGCATGACGGTTCCACCCCGCCCATGGGCCTCGGTGGTCATCCCGATCAAAGACGAACGGGACAACCTGGTTCCCCTGACCGAGCGGTTGCTGAAGACGCTCCACGCGCGCGAAGAGTCGAGGTCCGCCCCCTTCGAGATCATCTACGTCGACGATGGGAGCACGGACGGCAGCGCCGCCGTGCTCGACCGGCTGGCGGCCCACTACCCTCAGGTCACGGCGCTGCACTTCGATCGGAACTACGGGCAAACCTCCGCCTTCGACGCGGGCTTCCGGCATTCGACCGGCGAACTGATCATCACGATGGATGGCGATCTCCAGAACGATCCGGAGGACATCGGCGTGCTCCTTTCGTCGATCGATCGGTATGACCTGGTGTGCGGCTGGCGCCAAACCCGGCACGATACGTGGGTCCGGCGGCTGTCCTCGCGCATCGCTAACGCCGTGCGCAGCGCCGTGACCGGCGACCGCGTCCGCGATACGGGCTGCTCGCTGAAGGTGTTCCGGCGCGCCGTGGTGGATCGGATGCCGCTCTTCGACGGCATGCACCGGTTCTTCCCCGCGCTGGCGCTGATGTACGGCTTCACCGTGGCGGAAGTGCCGGTGCGGCACTATCCCCGCGCCCACGGCGTCTCGAAATACGGCGTCGGCAACCGGCTCTTCAAAGGCCTGTACGATCTGATCGCGGTGCGGTGGATGATGAAACGGGCGTTGCGGTATCGCATCGCGGAGGCAAGAGGCACGAGGCTAGGGGCAAGTGGCCAGCGCTCGCCAGTGCTCGGTGATGAGCAGGGAGTGCGCGACGAGAAGAAACGCGACAAAGATAGCGAGGAAAACACCTGAGAGACTCTGGGCAGAAAAGGATTCAAGGACTTGCAAGTTTGACTCAGAGCCAAAGACCTGGCCGTGAAGGTGTACCGAGTCACAGAAGACGGGGCCTTGAATCGGGACTTCGGGCTCCGCGATCAGATTCGCCGAAGTGCTGTCAGCGTTGCGAGCAACCTGGCTGAGGGCGATGAGCGGGACACCGACAAGGACGCGATCCGTTTCTTTTTCATCGCCAAAGGTTCCGTGGCTGAGTTGCGCACTCAACTTCAAATTGCCTGCGAAGCAGGTCATTTGGAAAAGACGCTGTATGACAGCTTCGAGGTCGAGTATGAGAGGCTTGGGAAGATGATCGGGAGCCTGATCCGCGCTAGGCTTCGCCCCCCTCGCCCCTAGCCCCTCGCCTCTTGCTTTTTATGACGCCTACCGAAACCATCTGGATCGGCATCGGCTTCCTGGGCCAGGGACTCTTTTTCGGACGCTGGGTCGTCCAGTGGCTGGTCTCCGAGCGGAACGCCGAGAGCCGCGTGCCGCTCGCGTTCTGGTACATGAGCCTGATCGGCGGGCTGATCACCCTGGCCTACGCCATCTATCGGATGGATCCGGTGTTCATCGCCGGACAAAGCGTGGGGGCGGTCGTCTATCTGCGGAACCTCATGCTCATCCATCGCGCCAGTGGGAAGCGCTCGCTGTCCGAGGTTCGCTGGTGAGCACGGCCGGCGTCACATCGACCGTCGATCTCCGCGCCGCGTCCTCCTGGTCCCATCTGCTTCTGCTGCTGTCGCTCGCCGGGCTGCTCTTCTTCCTCAATCTCGGCGGCATGGGGCTCACCGATCGGGACGAAGGCCGGAACGCCGAGGCCGGACGCGAGATGTTCGAGACCGGCGACTGGATCAGCCCGACGTTCAATTACGAGCCGCGGTACGCCAAGCCGGTGTTCCTCTACTGGCTGATGAGCCTGTCCTACCGGCTGTTCGGCGTGAGCGAATTCGCCGCGCGGTTCCCGTCGGCGCTGTTCGGCGTGGCGCTGATCCTGTTGCAGTACCTGTTTCTCCGGCGCTGGCGCGGGACGCCGGTCGATCTGTTCGGCGGGCTGATGCTGCTGCTCAACATCGAGATCATCGGCCTGGGACGCCTGGCGCTGACGGACAGCGTGCTGATGTTCTTCACCACGCTGGCGCTCTACGCCTTCTGGTCCGGACTCCATGGCGAAGGCCGCGCGCGCCATTGGATGTGGGGCTTCTATGCCGGTATGGCGCTGGCGACGCTGACGAAGGGGCCGGTCGGCATTGCCGTGCCCTTGCTGACGGCGGCGCTCTACCTCTCGTTCACCAAGCGATGGGGGCAGTTCCGGCGACAGGGCTTTCCGTTAGCGGGCCTGTTCCTGTTCGCGCTGCTTGCGCTGCCTTGGTACGCGGCCATGCTAGCCATTCACGGGTCGGCGTACACGGCTTCCGCGCAGGCCAACACCGTCGGCCGCTTTCTCAACCCGATGGAAGGACATGGCTTTTCCATCTTGTTCTACGTCCCGGTGTTGTTCTTCGGGTTTTTCCCGTGGAGCGGGCTGCTGCCGTTTGCGGTGTATGCCGCGTTCCGCGGCTGGCGAGAGGCGCATGGCGCGGGCCGAGGGGGCCGAGATGAGACCGATGCCCCATGGCCTGAGGCTCGGACCCCGATGGCTTCGAGTTCGTATGAACTCGATGTGTTCGCCGCCCTCTGGGTGGTCGGGGTGTTTCTCTTTTTCACCCTGTCCTCCACGCGGCTTCCGCACTATATCGCGCCGCTGTTCCCGGGCGCCGCGTTGTTGACCGCGTCCTATTGGCACCGTTGCGTGGCTGATCCCGCCACGCGCGGCGCCCGCGCGTCGATCCATGCGATGATGGGACTGGGCTACGCGCTGGCCTTGGGCTTTGCCGCTTTGCCCCCGCTGTATTCCACGTTCATCGACACGATCGCCAAAGAGTTTCCCGCGGCGACGGAGGTGAATCTTGGGATCGGTCCCTATGCCGCAGCGACCGTGCTCGTGATCGGAATGGCATCGGTCGGCTATTTCGGCTTATGGGAAACGCGCCGGGCCGGCGCGTTTTGGGCGGCCGGCGCGTCGATCGCCCTGGTGGGATTGATCGCGATTCAGGTGACCCTGCCGCGCATGAGTCACTATTTCATCGCCCCGCCCCAGGAACTGGCCTTTACGGCCGGGCTGAATCTGGGGCCCCAGGATCGTCTCATCCTGTACGGGCCGCCCCGCCCGTCCTCGGTGTTCTACGCGAGACGGAAAGCCATCGTGATCCATCCCGGCGAGGAGGAGAACATCCGCCCCTATCTGCATCAACCGGGGCGGACGATGATCCTGCTGCCGGCCCGACTGAAATCCAAACTTCCCGAGGAGACGGCGGACTATCCGGTCGTCCTGCAGCGCTACGGGTATCTTCTTCTCGCCAATGAGCCGATGGTGAAGCTCCCGCCAGTTTCCACCCAGCCGCCGCCCGATGTGTTGAGGATTCCGGGGCACTGACCGTCCCGATCCTCACCGGATCGGCATGGCGCCTTTGATGCTCTGGATCATCAGAAACGCCAGCACGATTCCGGCCACCCACGCCCCTTCCGAAAGGAGCCGGGCCAGCGAGACCGGCGCCCCGTCATGGCCCGCCCCTGGCGAATTGTGCCCGACCAGCCACCAGGCTGCACAGAGGCACAGGGCCACTCCCGTCACCAGGAGCGATCCCGTCGTGACCGCCAGTCCGACTCCGATCGCCACGTTGGCTTCGGATCTTCCCGCCATCCACCGTACGCGTCCTGCCGCATACCGGGTGGACGCCCGGCTGACGACGCCGTAGAGCAGCAGGGCGCTTCCCAGGCCCAGCATCATCGCCTGACTCCAGGAGGACCCCGAGCCGTGCGAGACCGTCCAGAGGAACGCGAAGGCGACGGCTAAATACGTGGTCACGCCGAGGAGGGCCCGGCTGAGCGCCGCAGGCCACTGTCTGAACGGCTCGGCGGCCGCGGCCCCGACGAGGACTCCGATGACAGCGCCGGCCGCCACGTCGGTGGGAAAGTGCGACCCCCGCAGGACCCGGCTCATCGCCACGACCACGGCGACGCCCAGCGCCACCCACGTCGCTTTCGGAAACTGCCTGGCCAGCACCATGGCGACGGCAAAGGAGGCGGACGTGTGGCCGGAGGGAAACGAGTCGAAGCCGCTGGCCATCGACGGACCAAGCTGCTCGGTTCCCGCGTGCATGAATTTCGGACGAGGCCGCCCGATCAGGTGCTTGAGCCCGTTCGACACAATCGCGACCACTCCGTGCGCGATCAAGGTCTTGAGCCCCGCCGCTCGCGCGACCGGCCATTTGGCCGAGAACCCGACGGCCAGCAACGCGAGAGAGAAGAGCACCAGGGATCGCCCACGGCCCAGCGCATCTCCGATGTCACTGAACCAAGCCAGCCAGGGATTCGGCAAATACCCCGCCGGATGGTAGAGCGAGCGCATCGCCCGGGCCACCGGAACGTCCAGTTGGAAGAGCCCCCAGAACACGAGGGCCAAGGCGACGCAAGAGAAGGCGATGGGCAAGAAGCTCTCAGCGAGAGGGTGTCGGCGCGCGGCGCGCGGCCCTCGGTCCGAGGGACGATGATCCGACCGATCGTCCATTGTCTTCACGGCACCCAGTCGGCGAGGAAGATGTTGAACTCTCCGGGTTCCTTCGCGCCGCGGTTCGAGACCCAGACGAGCTTTTTGCCGTCGGGTGAGAACATCGGAAAGCTGTTGAAGGAGCCTTCGAACGTGACGCGCTCCGAGCCGGTTCCGTCGTCGTTGATCAGATAGAGATGAAACGAGGGAGGCTTCCTGTCTCCGCCGTCCTTCGCGTTCAGCACGTCGTGCACATTCGACGAGAAGATGATGCGCCGGCCGTCCGGATGGAAGAACGGCGCGAAGTTGGACGCGCCGTTCGCCGTCACTTGCCGTTTGCCTGTGCCGTCGGCGTTCATCACGAAGATTTCCAGACGGCTCGGTTCGACCAGGTTCTGCGCCAGCAGTTCTTTGTACTTGGCGATGTCGCCCGGGTCCGTGGGGTGATGCGCCCGATACACGATCCGCTTGCTGTCCGGCGAGAAGAAGGGTCCGCCGTCGTAGCCGAGTTCGTCGGTGAGCCGTCGCAGGTGAGTGCCGTCCAAATTCATGGCGTAGATGTCCAAATCCCCGTCGCGCACCGAGGTGAAGACGATCGTCTTGCCGTCCGGCGAGACGGTCGCTTCGGCGTCATAGCCCGGCGTATGGGTCAGACGCTGTATCTGCTGGCCGTCGATCCTGACGGAAAAAATATCGTAGTCGTCCAAGGCCCAGCGGTAGGCCCCGTCACGCTTGGGCTTGGGCGGACAGTTGGGCCCCCGCAAATGCGTGGACGAATAGAGCACGCGCCGATCGCCGGGGAAGAAGTAGCCGCAGGTGGTCGCCCCCGCCCCGGTGCTGACCAGCCGGATGTGGCCGGTCTCCAGATCCATCACGTACATTTGGTAACAGCCGAGGCCTGACTCCGCCGGCGCGAGCGTCTCCGCAAAGGTGCCCTTCATCCAGTTGTTGGTGGATTGAAAAATGAGCTTGGTCCCGTCGAAGGAAAAATACGCCTCGGCGTTTTGCCGGCCGAAGGTGAGCTGGCGGATGTTCGCGAGGTGACGTTCGGCCGCCTGTTGGGGTTCGCGGTTCGCGGTCGGCGATCGATCGGCGGTCGGCACGCCTCGAACGCCGAACGTCGAACTTCGACCATCCGCCCAGACCACCCCGACCAGCACGCTCAAGAACCCGAGCACCACCGTGCTCAGCACTGCCCTATGGTGCTTCACGAACGACCTCCACCACGTTTCGCGGTTCGTCCCAATCTCCGCGGGCTACGACGGCGCCGTCGCGGAAGACGACGTAACTGTTCCACCCGTAGAAAAACAACAGCCGGGCGACCTTCGCCGCCGCCTCCGGCGACACCCCGTAAAAGAGCGTCACGACGCTCCCCGGCCGGTCCGGTCGCCGGCAGGACACCAAGAGGGCAGCCTGCGGTCCTTCATACCGGTTCCCCCCGATGGCAAATCCGTCCTCGCTGATCCGCACGTTCCCCTCACAGTCGCGCACTGCCCATGCGGCGGTCCGGTTCGCGCCTGGCCCGCCCAAGACGAGCACCGACCCCTCGGCCGAGACACCGTCTGCCCTCGCTCCTTCCACGACGTCGGTCTGTTCGTGGGCGGGCCGTAACTGATTTTGTTTGAGGATGCGGGCGACCAGCTCCCGATACGGCGCGTGCGCCACCTCCGATCCGCCATCCGGCGGCACCACCGATCGTCGCCGATCGGTGACATAGAGATTCAGCATTGCCGGAAGCCGAGCACGGTCGAGGCGGCGGAAGACCGCCAGGTCGGGATCGAGCTCGACGGCAACCGGCTCGGCCGGGACGAACACGGTCACGTCCTGCTCGGCCCGCTCGATCCTGACGTCCGCGCGGTGCATCCGGTTCCCTTCCAACCGGACAAGCAACGGAACCCGGAATCGGAAGGGGGGGCCCGCCTGCACGACCCTGGCGGTGAGCCGATAGCCGCCCGGCTCCGGCGTTGTCGGCGCCGGCCGCGCCGTCGCGCGCGTGATGTTCACATCCGGGGCGCCGGGCCGCTCGATCCACTGCGCGAAGAACCAGCGCAGATCCCTGCCGGCCGTTTCGGCGAAGACCCGCTCGAGATCGCGCCAGTCGGCATAGGTTCCCTGATA
>JBBIOW010000060.1:0-10937 GCA_037443165.1 Nitrospiraceae bacterium
GTGATGTGACCAGTTCAGGCATGGAGGTGGTCATCGCCACCAGCGACGTGCCGATGAACGTCGCGCTGACCCCGGTCCGCTCGGCGATCTCCCTGGCCGAGCCGGCCAGCAGCGGCGCCGAGATCAGCAAGGCCAGCGCCGCGACCGCGAACCCCGCCGAAGCCCGTCGAAGCGCCGCGCGCCTGCCAATCGGTCCGTCCGCGGACAGGGCAACCGCTTCAATGACCGTTTCTTGTTCACGTTGACGGCGTTTCACATCCTCCTGCCGGAAGACAATCCGCATCCCCAATACATACATGATCAGCAGCAAGAGACTGCCCACACCGACGCCTGCGTGTTCCACGTCGGCCCGCAGCAGCACGAAAAACGCCGCCAGCCCGGTTAAGACCATCGCGAGAGAGGCTACCAGTGTGTGTTCGAAGGCCGCCTGCTGCCAGACCCGTTTGCCGCGCTGAAGCAGATCGATCAGCCCCAAGGTCAGCATGTTGGTCATCCCGGCACCGAAGAGATCACCGGCGGCCAGATCGGGCGCCTTCATCAGGCTCGCGCTCATGGTCGTGAAGACTTCCGGCAACGACGTGGCGGCGGCCATCAGCAAGACGCCGATCCACAGCCGGCCCAACCCCGTCAGCTCGGCGATCCGGTCCCCGTACTGCGAGAGTTTGGTGCCAGCGATCACGATTGTCGCGGCGCTCAGCGCAAAGATTCCCCATGCCGTCAGCATCGAGAAAGGTCCTGTTGGCTGGGGAGTCGCATGCGCCGTTTACCGAGTCAGCGACCGGACATAAGCCAGCACGTCCCGGCTTTCCGCCTCCGACAGCCGGAGTTTCCACGACGGCATGTTCGGTTTGCCTTCGTGCAGGGTCCTCAGCAATTCTTCATCGGACTTGTTCCGGGTCGAAGGCACGGTGAGGTTCGCCAGCTCGGGCCCGGGTAGCCGGTAGCCGTCCCCTCGGCCCTGCGGGCCGTGGCAGCCCGCGCAATGCCGTTGATACAACGCCAAGAAGAAAAGAGTCAGGTCCAATTGAGGGCGATCCGACTCTCGTTATGGCCTAATTACGCAGGGAACCAAGTAAGCAAGCCCAATGCCATTCATGGCCTTTGGAAGAGGGCAGGTTCTTAGCGGATCTCGCAGCGGAGGCGGGACGTGTCAGCCAATACAGTGGCAGAAAGGGGCAAACTCATCAAGCTCCCAGGCCCCAAATACCCCGCGGCCTTAGCCCAACCCTCGGAGCGAAAGAAGGCCGTCGACCACAGCAATCGAGTGGAACTCATACGACCATGGGATCGACGCTGGGGCGCCGGTGAACCGCTCCTGGACTTTCCATTGTGAGGCGTATGGCACATTATATGAATCCGCCCAGCCATCCTGCTCACGCCTGTCTTGAAAATGCGGGTCCTGTCGCCGACCACCCCGTCCGGTCCGGCCACCTCACCGACTCGGCGGCGCGCACAGACGTGGTCCGACTTATTCGTCGGACCGTGCGCCCTCGCACCCCGCCCGGTGTGGGGACCCCGCTGCGGGGGGTACCCGTTGCCGGGGCACCCATCGCTTCATCTTGCAATGGGTCGCGTGCAACGGGTCAGGGGGTCCCTGGTCGGCGCCACCCGCATTTTCATCCTGCAGGGTGAGCCGCAGGCTCATGGAGACTGTGATTGTCTCGCCGTGGGCGGCCTGTGAAGGAGCGGTTCGTCCCGACGAGCTATGCACGATGGTTTTCGCCGAATTGGCCGAATCGTCGGTCAGCGAGTGGTATAGGTGGGGTCGGCTGGTCTCTGCGCCATTCGATGGCGAGGTCGTGAAGGCCATCGATACCGTGCCGGACCGCACCACCTGTCCCATTTCCAAGCCTATTCGTTGGAAATGGAAGCGCGCCCAGGGGGGCACTAGTCAAGGTGGGACAGAGGCTCGCGCTGGTCGGCAATTCGGGGAATTGGCTCATGCCCCATCTGCATCTTCAGCTGATGGATAGCCCGGCCCCTAGCGCGTTACCATTTTCCCATTTCGCATCAGACGCTGCGAACGCTGGCATGGGCAGATGTGGAAAGAAGAACATCTCGTCACCTTGCAAGGAGGCCAAAGAATCAGAATTTAAACAAAGACACCACGCACGCAGCTTGATTCGAGATGTGTTATTGCAAGACCTGCCCCGAGTCATGCTGCCCGGAAATTCCGGTTGCAAGGTCGGACGTTCCCTAGGCCCGGAATGACGGGGCATGTCATTTGAAATATCCTCCTGCAACAAAGACACCGTACAACAGAACAAGCATGCCGCCGGCTAATCGGGTGACTTGCTTTGTCACGATCAGGGCGGACACCGCCACCACGGCGCCGAGGCACACCGGAAGGTAGAACTGCAGCGTCTGCGCGTCCACGGCCACTGGACGGACCAACGCGATGAGACCCGCGTTAAACAGAAAAAATGCCAGAATTGAGCCCACCACGTTCCCGCAACTGATTTCCGGCCTGCCCTGCATGGCTGCCGGCAGCTCTTTTGCGAGCTCTTCGATGCTGATGAGAAACGCAAGAATCGTCATGCCGAACAACGTTTCGGACAGTCCAAGGTTGGCAATGATGGTCGTCGCCCCGGCAACCACCATCTCGCCGCCGAGGACCAGCGCAGCCGTTGAGATGACCAGGAGGCCGAAGGACTTCCATTTGCCCCGCCTGTCAGCCGTCTCCAGCGCTTCGGCCAGCTCTCCCGCCGGTCTGATATCAAGGCCGCTCTTGCTGATCCATGCGAGCGAGACGACAGAAAGGACAAATCCCAGGAGCAAAATCATTCCATCAGTCCTGGAAAGCTGGCCGTCCCAACTTAGGACCCCCAGAAGAAGCACGGCCATGACGGGCACCGCCATGATCGGCTTGGGCACCGTCGCAAACGTCATGGGAACCACCAGTGCGGTGACGCCAAAGGCGAGCGCAACGGCGACCATCGCCGAGCCGATGATGGAACCGAGGGCGATTCCCGCAGCACCTTCAAACGAGCCGACCGTCTCAACCGCAAGATTTTCCGGGTCGAAGCCGATAAAGATCACACTAATGAGAAACGGTGAAACTCCGAAGCCCACCGACGTTCCAACGACCCCTCTGACCAGGCGCTCGGCAAAGTAGAGGATCACACCCAGTCCGCCTGCAAAGAGCACGATGGCAATGAGTACCGGCAACTGGCCGCCCCTCCTCAGCATACAGCCGCGAGAGAACGCCTGCCCTCGACCATTTCGCTCCCCTGACCTTCTCTATAACCGAGAACCAACTTGATTCGAAATGATGGACGGCCGTGTGCTTCTGTCAGAATTCCGTTCTCAGATGGAACCGCCGTGATGGCGATTCCACGCCGCGGCAATAATGAGAAAAATGACAGGCGGAAGCACCAGCATCTGCGCGAGAGGTGCGACCCCGATCCCGAGTCAGGGCACGAGCGGTATAGTAGGCAAATACGCCCAGAGTCGTGTCACATACACGGTGATTCATTCAATGCCGACGCTGATCAGAAAACCCGCCGCAGCCATGAGGGCATACCCGGAGACCCCCGGAATCATAAACCACTCTCGCTGACGGAACACAACCACGCCGACCGCGTAGATCAGCAAGACCAGCGCGCCGTCCACCAGACTCGCCACAGTGCAGAGCCAGGGCGCAATGTCAGCCCCACCGGTCCCCACATAGAGGCGCGCCTGTGCCCGTTCCCATGGGTAATGCAGGAGAACAGCCACAGAGAAGATGGACCAAGGCCATAGGGTCCCTATGACAGCCTTTCGCTCAGACAGTTGAACCTTGGGTAATGGTGGCGTTTCTGGCAGGCCGGGTTCCCCTCACGGAGTTTCCTTCCGGTCACGCAGTCGTTCTATGATCCAAACCTCGAATTCTCGGCTGGCCGCCAATGCCTGAAACACTGCTCGGGCAGTGGTCGGGTGGTGACTAAGATGCTCGGCCAGCAACCGAGCAAATCTTTGATCCCCATCTGACCCCTGTCCCAGTTGATGCAGGATCTCATGCGCGAAGTACTCGTCGGCCGATCCCCGCTGCACAAGCTGTTCACGCAACGTCTTGTCGGCCAGAATCCGTTCGACCGGCGTGGCGTCGACCGGAATCGTATGGGTGCAGGACGAAAGTCCCCACGCCAGGCCGACACCCAACCATTTCCTTGGCCGACTCGCGATTCTTGTCAGGGCCAGCCGGGACATGGTTCCTTCCTCACGGCCGACACGCGGGACAGAAGGATGCCAGGCACGGCTTACTGGACCATACCGTGCGGCCGTTGCCGCCGATGTTCGGCCGCCAAAGCCTCTGCTTCCCCGGCCGCTTTCCGGTAGCTTTGGGCGATTGTGCGGCAATGGGCCGCATGCTGCGCCGCATCAGCTTTTGCTTCCTGCTCAGGGTGTTGTTCATAGAACTCCGCCATGAACTCCCAGTACTTTGCTTTCTCACGCAGCTCTTGAGCCTGATCCGAATAGTAATTGGCCAGACGTGGATGATCATGAGCGGTGATCAAGCGCTGCTGTGATGCCTCCGCGCAGCCCGGCAAAACAAATGCTAGGCTAAGAACCACCAGAACCAAGACCGATCCACCGTGTCTCATAACCGTGTCCTCCTCGATAGAAGATTCAACAAGATGTCATGCCCATCGATCGAAACAGCAAGTGGAATGCCAGATGAAAGAGTTGATAATTCACTGGATGTGCGAAGACTTACTAATACTTACGAACTATGGTCTGAATCGCGATTGCTGTTGGGGCGGAGAGGGGCAGTTCATGCAGAGCAGATATTTCGAAATGCAACAGGGTCTAGCGCAGCCGTTGGGAGACGCCGCCCTCAAGTGGAGAGGCTCAGTTAAATCGGGCGGCTGACAAACGAAGTGTCTGTGGACCTGTAGCGTCACCTGTTTGGTAACCGAACGACCGCGTGAGGGCTCTCGTATCGGAGGGCACTCACAGGTCATTCCACAGAGCGATCCCGTTCCAATGATTCTCGCATGAATGCAGCGGCCTCTTCCGGCATCATCGTCGTGAACCTGGGAAGAAGCTGGAGGTGCCACGGATAGTACGCCTTGTGATCATCCTCGGCGGGCTTGGAGTGGACGATGCCGTTGTAGTCGGGATCGCCGAGCACCTCGTAGAGCCCACACAGCATCCACCTCGTGATCAAGGGCAGTTCGGCGAACTCGTCGGCTGACTCCGACCGAACGACGGCTGATGGGCTAGCGGAACGACCCACGTCTCGAACGTGACGCGGGTGGGATCGGGCTGGAGCACGGCGAACCGCTCCATGACGGGGACCACTCGCTTCCTGGCCTCCAGATCTGCGTCGACCAGGTCGCAATACAGGCATCGCCCGGTGTCGTCGAACTAACCGGTGGCGACCCCGTATTGCCGGCGCAGGAGGGCGGGCGGGTCGGCGTCGTGACGAGCTGCGAATGGGGATGCACCAGCGATGTGCCAGCCTTCTCGCCGTGATTTTCGAAGATGACGCTGTATTAATTATTTGACCACCGGGTCATCGCACACAACCCGGTAGGACCGTTGATAGGCGGAGAGCATGGCCTCGACCTTGGCGTCCTTCATGAACAGGATCACCCGATTGTGGACCAGCGTCTCGATGATGACCTCATGGAATCCGATCCCTCCTATCTCATGTCTCATGGAACAGCGGCCCAGTCTCGCGCCGCTGCAGATCCTCCTCGCGGGGCAGCGCGGCGAACTTGTTCGGAACGACCTGGACGCGCCACGGCTAGCGCTCTGTGCTGTCCGGGGAGAACACCTCCCCGGGCATCGCCCCTTCGTTTCCCGGACAGAACGGGCACTTTGGGTCATAGGGCATCACCGTGTTAGCGGGACCTGCTCGGCAAAAGTCATGCGGCTGCCGGGCGCACTCCGCGGCGACGATGACCCACTCCTTTGTTGTCGGTCTTGTCGAATAAGCGACATTCAGCACCCTAACCAGGCGGCCCGAGCCAAGCTGCCAGGAACCGCCCAGGATTCTCCATGAACCGAGCGCAGCAGGTCTCAGAGCAAATACACATGCTCTTGCTCACGGTTGATCGCTGTAACAGCCGAGGTCTGTTCCTCAACGGCCATCCCGCACACAGGGTTGCGCGGTGGGCCCAATTGTCCGGTGATCCGCGTGATCGGCCGTTCGCGTAGAACGTCGATCATCAAAACCAGCTCGTTGAGCAACAGCCAGGGAAGCAGGAAATGCTCCCGCACTCGCCCCCATCCCTGCTCGCCGAGCGTTCGGGCTTACTGAGGATGCAGCAAGGAGATCGACGACTGCCCCGACACATTCCTCCACTCTCTCCACAAGCACCCCACCGACCCTATCCACCGTCCGGAGCGGAATCCCCCCGGCCATCCTCGTCACCACCGGTGTGCCCTTCCACAAAGCTTCCAACACGACGAGGCTGAACCCTTCGTGAATCGATTTCTGCACCACGTCTCGAGACAACCCATTGACCTCGATGTTCCTGCCCCCTGTGAGATTCGTGAACGCATGAATGCCGCGATCCGTTGGTGGACCTCCCAGCCTTCCGGATCGTCCAAAGCCATGAAGCCACCCAGCGCGAGGCGCAAACCCGGCACCTACCGGCTGGCGAGCCGGTACGCGCCGATGACCCCAAGCGGATCTTTCCACGGGTCGAAGGGCGCGACCGGGTAATCAATGGGCTATCGAGGCGGATGCCGATCCCGTCGAGAATCTGCCTGGCGAGTCGCTCTTCCAGCGACAGGTTCTTCAGGCTTAAGGGGCCGATGGCGGGCGGAATGATCTGGACGCGCGCGACCGGAAAGTTGGGCGGAATGAACTCCGCCATTGCAAACACGGTCACATCGTATCGGTCAAGTAGGGACGGATGAAGCCCAACGCTTCACGGTTCGGATGCGAGGTGTCGATGTGGCACCGTCAGATCCAGCAGGCTGCACCTTTGATTCAAGACCTGCGCCTGTAGCCGCCACTGCGGACGGTGCATCAGATCCAGGTCAGCCGGGTCCACAGTGAACATCACCGCAGGGAGGAGATCTGTTGCAAGATTGATCCAGGGAATCTGCACGGGCAGCAGCGGAAGCGACAGGGCGAACAATGTGGCCAGCGGCCTCGCGAGAATCTCGCTGAGGTTACAGGAGAGCAGATAGGGAACGGCCTTCAAGGCCAACCACCGCGCCCTGTTGCTTCCGCGCCCGAACGACGCGCCGCTTATCTTCGGCCGAGACACAGGCATAGACCGCCGTTGTTGTCACGCGATTGCACAATTCGTCGTCGGAGAGCCGGCTGAGTTCCGTACTCGAGATGGCATGCCTATCCGGCCCCATACTTCTCAGATCGTTCGCAACGGGGACCGCCGTGTCTTTATGGTCCTCAGTGATCATCACCGTTCGGATACCCGCTTCGTTGCACGTGCGGGCAGCCCCTTTCGCTTCCGCCCTCAAGGGGTCTTTCATCGCCATCAGGCAAAGAAAGACTAGGTCCAGCTCAAGGTCCTTGGCCTGCGCCTGCCTCAAGCAGCCCCGCAAGAGACCAGTCCGCCCAGCCGAGAACCCATAGCGTCTCCTGAGCAAGTTCTTCATTGCCGGCCTGAATCGCCTCCTTAGCCTCTTTCGACAGGGGAAGTGCTTTCCTTTTACCGTCACATGCGGCGCACATCGCCCCAAGAGCACGTCCGGTCCACGCCCGGTTCATCTTCCAGGTGGAGTGATCGCCCCTGCTCCCGCAGCTCCCCCTCCGGGGTGCACCCCTCGCCGGTGACGTCGATCGTTCGGCCGGCCGTAAATAGGCACGTCACGGTCATCTCATTCTTGGTCGGCGTCCCGGTCTTATCCGTGCAAATCACAGTGGTAAAGCTCAGTGTTTCGACAACCGGTCACTTTCTGATCAGTGCGTGGCGCTTGACCCTCCATGCCAAGCCCAAGGCCAACGAGATCGTGACGACTGCAGGAAGCCCTTCCGGAATGGAAGGCGATGGCCAGACTGACCGAGGTGATGCACATCCCCATAAGGCCGATGCCACGCACCAGCCCGAAAGAAAACACCACCACGACGCTGAGCGACATCCACAACAACCTGTAGCCGAGCTGAGCGAGATGGCGCTGTAATGGCGTCTCCTCGCGCTCGGCCCGAGTCGTCCATAAAGCGTGGCCATAATCTTTCCCAACTCCGTCCGCCTGCCGGCCTCGACACCCAGCGCATCCTTACCTATCCGCAACGACCGTGTCCATGAACACACGTCCCAGCGTTCGGCGACCGGGAGATCGTTGCCCTCCACAACGGCCGATGCCTTATCCACCGGCGCGGATTCTCCGGTCAACACCGCTTCCTGGGTCCGGAAAGCGGCCGCATAGGTAAGCCACGCGTCGGTGGGCACATGATCGCCCGCTTCGATCAGCATGACATCTCCACGCTCCGGTTCCCGGGCCGGAAACGAACGGACTCCCCCTCGCGAATCGCTCGGGCGGTGGCGAGGGAAAGTTTGTGCAACGCCGCTAGGGACCGTTCGGCCTGGTTTTCCTGGATGAAGCCGAGGAGGCCGTTGAGCAGGGCGATGGCCAGAATCGCGCCAGCGTCCACCCACTCCTCGAGGAGACTGGAAATGATCGCGGTGCCGATCAGTACTCAGATGATGCTGATGAACCGTCTGAGAAGGAGCCTCAGCGCTGAAATCGGAGGAGCCTCGGGAAGTTCATTCGGACCCTGTTCAGCCAAGCGTTGCTGCGCTTCCCGCTCGGTCAACCCTCTGTCCAGATTGAACCACAAGACCGGCTCAAGCGCGTCTGGCGCAAGGGTATGCCACTCGCGCAAGTTCATGTCGTCTCAGACCATGAAGAGTTCATCTGCCGATGTCCCGCCGATTCATCTGCTATAATGCCGCTTGATGAGAATTCTAACCAACTCCTTCGATCAGGCACGCACGATCATTTCCAGCTTTGGCGCCGTATTGATCGTCTCTCTGACCACGAGCTGTTCGAGTGGGCCGGTTTTTTCCCGAACAGTCTACGAAGACCCGACCGTTCTTGTCCGGTTGGATAGTCCCTTGTATCACGCGGAAGTCTCTGGTGCGCCCCCTGCGCTCACCGTTGAGTTGACCGCTGAGGACCTTGCGGAGATATTGCGATCCATAAAGATCCAGCCGGAGATCAGCTTTCTCAGCTACTGGGTCCCGAGAAAAGAGCCCCAGCCTGAACCGGCGTTTCCTGGTGACGACGCAGAACTCCTCGCCCCTCATCTCCAGGCCGCATTGGCTAAGGCCCAGCCCGATGAAACGGCGGTCTTTTTCCTCCAGCGAGCCCGTGAGGATAACATTCCGCTAGTCACCACGGGCGGCCTCCTTATCCGCAACAATCAACTTGTTATCGTGCTGGCTCATGTCCGAAAACCTGTCACAACGCCACGAAAGCTGGCGACCGCCCGGGACACTCCTCTTCACCCATTTGGAGAGGTGAATTTTCACTTTGTGCCGGGAGCCTATCAGGCCACGTTGGCCGGGAAAGACCTCCCGAGAAGTCTCGCCGCGACCTCTGCCCCAGCACTCACCGTCGACTACCGGGCATGGCGCTCTGCGCTCTTGTTGCCCAGCCGCGAATCTCCCTTTCAGACTCAACCGGGCAGTCAGGCTGCGACGATCGAAGAAAAACTACGCCGCTTGAAAACCTGGCGTGAGTGGGGGCTGATCACCGATGACGACTATTTGCAGAAGCGGCGAGAAATCCTCAAACACTTCTGACCGCATCTCGGACCCTTGACCGGCGACTATCCATAACCCACGCCGCCTCGCGTTAAAACCCGAAGTGGATCCCCACCAAGTATCGCTCTTGGCTTCCAGTCGCAACACCATTGGGTTCACCAATTCTCTGCACATCAAGCCCCTCGCCGCTTATCTTAGTGAATTCCACCACTGCTCGTACATTCTCCGTGACGTAATACGAGACGTGCGCGGTGACAAGGGTCCCATTGGCCTTCACTGGATTGTTGGGACTGCCGGAAACGCGCCCCGTATCCTGCATCTCATAGCGAGCGTCCAGGAAGAGTTTCTCGGGGAGCACTTCAAGGATACCCTCGACGAGATAGTTCCGCCGATCTTGCCTTGCCACACCGCCGATGTCCCAGTTGTGATAGTAGCCGAGCAAGATTTGACCACGGTCAAAGCGAAGGTTGAGTGTCGCATCTAGTTGCTGCCGAGTACGACCGTCAATGATAGGGGCGGGCTGATTGGAATTGGCCTTGGTATTGATATATCTCAGTCCAATGATGTGGCCCCACAAGTCATGAGTCCCCCAGGCATAGACCCCTTGGAGTTTCTTATCCAGGTTGACCGCCGGAGCATTATTCTCCCCTTCCTCCCGTTCATCATTCACCACGCCTGCCGCGTAACGGAACCCGGACCAGAACCCGTTCAACTCTGCGCCAGTCACATTGAACGTCACCGGGGCCAGATACTGCTGGAAAGTCAGCCGCCGTTTCTGCGATAGATAGTACTGTTCGTTCAGCATACGGCCAGCTCTGAGGTTGAGCACACTCGCAGGCAGAACGTCGCTGAACTGTATCCAGATCTGCTCGTTACCAAAGGCTCCGCCATCGGCGACTTCCTGCGCGAACTCTGCCAGGAAACCGATCTTGGGCGCCGCGGTACCAGCCGCCATCAATTCCACTTCCTCGATTTCAGCCTTGCTAGTGGAGGATAGGCGCGCGCTTGTCACTGGATCATTCCTATGGGCGTTCAGATACTGCATCGTGCCTATCACGGAGACCGGCAGGCTTTTCAAGTCCCAGGGGTACTTGCCATCCTCTCCGGGGAGGCGGAACCCGCGCTGTTTGAACTCCATGCCGAACTCATTCAAGAGCGGGAAGGCCGTATGACAGTCGCTGCACTTCAGCCCGTGCTCCCTCGCGAATGCAGGGATGGCTGACGCTTGTCTCGGCGGGAGAAGCACCACTACGGCCATGACCATCA
>JBBIOW010000060.1:10947-13792 GCA_037443165.1 Nitrospiraceae bacterium
GCGAGGATCAGCACGATCTCTAGTGTGTGCTTTCTCACGGCCCCCTCCTTTCCCGTTGCGGGATTTGTGCGAACGCCCGCACGTACGCGATCACCTGCCACCGTTGGTCTTCGGTCAGATATTTCTTCCAACCCCGCATCTTGGTTCGCGGCACCCCCTCCGAAACTTTCCAGAATAGCTCGTCATCCGGCTGTTTAGCTAATGTGAGGTCGGTCAAGTCCTGTGCCCCCTTGCCCTTCCTGGTTGGTTTTCCGTCGAGGCCGTGGCAATCTGCGCAATTGACTTCGCGGATGGTCTTCCCTTCGTAGATTGCCTTGCCAGCCTCCAACACTTTCGGATCGCTCCCCCAGCCGGCGGGCAAGTGCTTCCCCTTGTATTCAGGCGGGACTTCTGCTGGACGATCTTGCCTCGATTCTTGCTTAGCCGACTCGAATAACTCGAAAATCGAAAGCGCATCTACCGGCCGAAGCAGTATCAGGCCGAGAACCAAGCTGCATCGTGCCGTCATCCGCAAGGTGCCTGCGAACTTTAGGAAGCCTCCCGCCCTGTGCACTCGACCCGATCGAGCATCCTTGAGAACGGCCCCGTCCATGTGTTCACTCCTCTCGTCGCTTAAGGCTCAACATAAACTGCGCCAGGTCGTTGAGATCCTCCTCATCGAGCCCATAAGCCGGCATGGTTGAATCGGGGACTACCGCCTGGGGATCACGAAAATGTTTGATCAGCCAATCACGGTCGCGCCTGTCGCCCACATAAGAGAGATCCGGTCCCACCGCTTCGCCCTGTCCATGAATACGATGACAGCCAGCGCAGTCGAGCTCCTTGTACAAGACTTTTCCACGCAACATGGCGGCATCGGCGAGCCTGAGAGAGGCCGTCTCCTGCAATGAGATCGACATGAGAACGAGAACAACCACCAAGAAGACGCTTCCCGTCCCCACAACGACCAAACGCGAAAAGGGACGACGCTCAGGCTGTCGGTCCAACCAAGGAAGGAGAAAGAGCGCGAGGAAGAACAAGACCGGCAGGACCACGGTGCCGGCAATCTCCCAGGGCCCTTCCATATACTTGAGCATCTGGTAGTAAAAGAGAAAGTACCACTCCGGCACCGGAGTGAAACTGGTATCGGAAGGATTAGCTGGATCACTTAAGGGTGCGGAAAGGCCGACCGCCAGACCAACGACGATGAAAAACCCAATGCCGATCGCTACCGCGTCCATGGCGACTTGCTTGGGCCAGAACGGTTCCGCCAAGGCACGGGCCCGGGCTTCGTCCCAGGGCCCCGCCGGCCCCACGCGTCGAAGAACGAATAGATGGATGCCAATCAGAAGCATCAGCAGCCACGGCAAAAACAACGTGTGGAGTGCGAAAAAGCGGCTCAGCGTCATTGCCCCCAAGGTCTGGCCACCGCGGATGATCCGGGCCAACACATCACCTACGAACGGAATGGTGCCGACGATATTGATCCCCACCTGCGTTGCCCAGTAGGCGCGCTGATCCCACGGAAGCAGATAACCGCTGAAACCGAAGGCTAGAGTCAGCAGGAAGAGGACCACGCCGACGATCCACATGAGCTCGCGCGGTCTCTTGTAGGCGCCGTACAAGAAGACCTGGAGCATATGGAGTCCAATGGCTACCATCATGGCGCTGGCACCCCAGTGGTGTAGCCCACGGATGAACCGGCCGAACGGAACCTCTTCCATGAGGTATCGGATACTCGCATGGGCATCCTCCAGAGACGGGGAGTAGTAGAGGGCCAGGAACATGCCCGTTATCATCTGGAATAGGGAGAAGAAGAGTGTGACACTTCCGAACACATAGATCCAACTGACTCCGCCCGGAATAGGCTCATCCAGCAGCGCTATCCTTAGTGGGCTGAGCTTCAACCGCTCGTCAAGCCATGCATACAGACGCTGCCACATCAGCTCTTCGCCTCGTCACAGGGTTCACAGCTCCATTTTTGCCGACGTTCCAGCTTTGAACTCCTTGTACATCACGAGGAGCTGTCCATCTTCTACCTTGACCGGGAGCGTATCCAAGGCACGGGGCGCAGGACCGGAAAGAACTCTTCCGTCCAGGTCAAAAAAGCTGTGGTGACAGGGGCAGTGGAATCGCCGCTGTTCGGCTTCCCAACGATAACCACATCCCAGGTGTGGACAAATCGCCGAATAGGCGCTGATGGCCCCTCTCTGATCCTTGACAACCCAGATCGACTTTTTCCGCGTCGTTTTGCGCCATCCATCGGCTATGGACACCACCACTTCGAACTCCCTCGGGATCCCTGAATCGAGCGACACGACGGAGCCTGCAAGCACCCATCCCTGCGATCTTCGTCTCAGCGCAGGAAGGACGGTAAAGCCCACCAGAGGAATGCCGGTGACAATTACGATCAGTCCAGCGATCGCTCCGATTAGCCAACCAAGAAATGATCGTCGTACTTCTGTCGCACTATCTCTTTGCTGCATGCAAAGTTCTCTTCTCTCATTTCCACAAGGCCACATAACTCGGGAGTGATTGAACTCCGTTTGACCGGATGCTCACGGCTAAGCAACTCTCGGGTCGCATCCAACCTATCCTCAAAGGCGCAGGCCCGACGGCAGCTATGTGACAGGACAGTTTGTCCGTGCTCGGGTCAATGCGATTCTACGGTCCTTCAGCCAGCAACCTTTATGCCGCTGAAGGAACCTTGCATATCGATGGAAAGTTTGCTGCAATTCCTGAAAACCAGTTTTACGTTGCAAGAAGTGTTGCGAAACGGGACACGCAATCGAAGAACTCGTGGGGAACAACGCCACAAAGCGCCTCGTACTTTTGAGCGAGACGCTGCCCCCGAGTCAAGCGACAG
>JBBIOW010000060.1:13802-16636 GCA_037443165.1 Nitrospiraceae bacterium
CCGGATACGAGAAATCGAACACGAGCACCTGACGGAGAAAGCGAAAGCCTCTCTTCGAACCAATGGAGAGGTTTTGGCAGTTGTATGCGGATGCGGGAAGTGCGGCAATACTCCTGCGCTTATTGCTATTTCGTCGTTCGCTCCATCGACAACGCGTCGCGCTAGCTCTCCTTTGCTGGTAGGGACAAACCGTTTTCCTTGGCCAGAGCCCACCACCTCCAGATGACATACAAAGCCGGGACGACCACTAGAGTGAGCAGCATGGCGCTGAAGACACCGCCGACCATGGGTGCCGCGATCCGTTTCATCACGTCGGCGCCGGTTCCGGTCGCCACCATGACCGGCATCAACCCGAGGATGTTCGATAACGATGTCATAGTAACGGGACGGATGCGTTCCAGCGCCCCTTGCTGCACCGCCTCGACGAGATCGCCGAGCGTGCGAAGCGCGCCCGCGGCCCGCCGGCGCTCATAGGCCCCGTCCAGATAGGCCAGCATGACCGCGCTGGTCTCGGCCCCGACGCCGGCTAGGGCAATGAGCCCCACCCAGACCGCAATGCTCATGTTGTAGCCGAGCAGCGAGAGGGCCCAGATGCCCCCCACCATCGAAAGCGGAACCCCCAGCATAACCATCAGGGTTTCGGCAACCGTGCGAAAGGTGAAGTAGTAGAGGACGAAAATGATGGCGATGGTTAACGGAACGAAGAAGCCCAGCCTCGCCCGCACCCGCTCCATGTACTCGTACTGGCCGGACCAGCCGATCGCGTAGCCGGGAGGCAAGGCAACCTTCTCCCGGGCCACCCGCTTCAAGTCTTCGACATAACCTCCCACATCACGGTCGGCCATATCCACATAAACATAGCCGACCAGCATTGCGTCCTCGTCTCGAACCATCGGCGGTCCCGGGACAAACCGCAACGTCGCGAGCTGAGCTAAGGGCACTTGGGCGCCAGTCGGGGTGTCCACCAACACGCGCCGGAGTTTCTCCGGGTCATCCCGCAGCTCCCGGAAGTAGCGCACGTTGACGGGATAGCGCTCGCGCCCTTCGATGGTGGTGGTGATGTTCTCGCCCCCGATGGCCGATTCGATGATGCTCCCGACGTCCATGATCGTGAGGCCATAACGAGCGATTTCATCCCGATTGATGTCAAAGTCGACGAAGTACCCACTGAAGACCCGTTCCGCATAGACGCTGCGCGTACCGGGAACTTCCTTCAGGACCACCTCCAGATGCTTGCCGATCCGTTCGATCTCCTTGAGATCCGGGCCATAAATCTTGATGCCGACCGGCGTCCGAATACCCGTCGTGAGCATGTCCAGCCGGGCTTTGATTGGCATGGTCCAGGCATTGGTCACGCCTGGGAACCGCAACTCCCGGTCCATTTCCTCCACCAGATTCTCGTAGGTCATCCCAGGGCGCCACTGGTCCTTCGGCTTGAGTTCGACCACGACCTCCATCATGCTGAACGGGGCCGGATCCGTCGATGTGTCGGCACGCCCCGCTTTCCCGAATACATACTCCACTTCAGGGAACCCGCGCAGCTTCCGGTCCATGATCTGGAGCAACCGAGTCGCCTCCGTCACCGAGATGCCGGGCAGCGTCACCGGCATGTAGAGAATCGTCCCTTCATAGAGCGGAGGCATGAACTCGGATCCTAAACGAAGGAACGCCGGAACCGTCATGAGCGTCAGCGACACCGCGCCCGCGATAACCGTGATCCGATATCGCAAGGCGAGGCGGAGGATCGGCCGATAGAGGCGTTGCAGACTCATGCTGATCGGATGGCGATGCTCCGGGATGATCCGCCCACGAACGAGCCATGGTAACAGCGCCGGGATAAGCGTGATCGCCACCACGGCGCTCGTCGCGATCGCCAGGTTCTTGGTAAAGGCCAACGGTTTGAACAGGCGGCCCTCCTGCGCTTCCAGTGTGAAGACAGGCATGAAAGCCATCGCGATCACCAGGAGCGAGGCGAAGATAGAAGGGCCCACCTCTTTCGCCGAATCGATCAGGATCTTCGTACGATCGCCGATTCTCCCTGCCCGTTCCCACTCTTCCAGCCGACGATGGTCGTTGTCCACCATCACGATCGAGGCATCAACCATATCGCCAATCGCCACGATGATGCCCCCAATCGACATGATGTTCATGCCGACATTGAAGTACCAGATCGGAATGAACGAGATGAGCACAGCGAGAGGGAGGCTCACGATCGGAACCAGCGCCGATCGCAGGTGCAGAAGAAATCCGACGATCAGCACGCTGACGACGGTCAACTCCTCAATCAGATTCTCCTTCGCCGTGGCCACAGATTCACGGATCAGGTCGCTACGATCGTACACGGGCATGACTTTGATGCCCTTAGGGAACGAGGGCTCCAGTTCCTTGAGCTTCGCCTTGACGCGCTCGATAACGGTCAAGGCGTTTTCGCCGAAGCGCATGACGACGATCCCACCGACAACCTCCCCTTCCCCGTTCAAGTCGGCGAGGCCGCGCCGCATGTCTGGTCCCAGCTGCACGGACGCTACATCGCGCAAGAGAATAGGCGTCCCGGCCGCGTTCACCCCCACTGCGATCCTCTCCACATCGCCCACCGCTTTGATGTAGCCTCGCCCCCGGATGACGTATTCGATCCCGGAGAACTCGACCACGCGACCGCCGACGTCATTATTGCTCAGGCGGATCTTCTCGATGATGTCCGGGATCGACAGACGATACGCCAGGACCTTCGTCGGATCGAGGTTCACTTGATACTGTCGAACGAAGCCGCCGACTGTCGCGACCTCGGCAACCCCATCAACGCCGGCCAGCCAGTAGCGGAGATACCAATCCTG
>JBBIOW010000061.1:0-16325 GCA_037443165.1 Nitrospiraceae bacterium
GTAAAGGTGAAGGCGGCGTCTTTCTTGATCTTCACCCGCTCCAACGGCGGAATTTCGACCTGGATGGGGACAATACCGGCCTGCTGGATGGCACGGTCGTAGTAATCCGGCACAAGTCTCCGGATGACGTCTTCCTCCACTGTCCTCGCGTAGCGCTTTTCCAGCAACGCCAGGGGGGCTTTGCCCGGGCGAAAGCCGGGAATTTGGACCTGGCGGTTCAGTTCATTGTACGCTTGAACAAATCGCTGCTTGACTTCCTCGGCCGGCACTTCGATCTTGAGCGCCCGCTTCATCGGTCCGAGTTCGGTGACTTCCATCTTCATGTGTCATGGACTCCAGCCGACAACACGACCCCAGCAGCATCCACTTTCTGTCGGGAACTAACGTGTCAGTTCGCGTTTTGAGGGTTGCAGATCGGTTCGCGAGATCGTTGGTGCGAGAGGGGGGACTTGAACCCCCACGGTTGCCCACGAGATCCTAAGTCTCGCGCGTCTGCCAGTTCCGCCACTCTCGCCCCTACCAACCTGCAGCGGAAGCGCAATCACCGCGTCGCGCGCGCCGTTCGGTCGCCTCGCCACGGCTCTCTTGTACAGCCCATCGCGCGTCACTGTCAACCATGATTGTCCGAGGCGACAGGCGGCTTCGGGCTCCTCGAGAACTGCGACCGATTCTGCGACAAGGGGGCGACGACCGCGCTTCCGCTCGACGGACCCAAGGCGAGTCTGGACAAGCCTCGCGGCCTGGTCGGAGTCTCCCGGGTAGACGAGCTAGCGCAAGGGAAGGTTGGGCGGTATAATAGTGAACCGAAACACTCGGGAAGGTTTCCGGATCTTCACGGACTTGGCCGGTGGCGTCTCGGTGTTCAACTCCCAACGCTCTCGCCGGTTGATCGGGTCTTTCTTCCTTGACACAGACTCGGAAGCCTTAACCGTCGCGCGGCATGCGATGTCTCTCGGGAAGCGCACCGCAAGGAGGTGCCAGATGAAACGATGGGTTATCATTGGAACGGTCTTGTTCGCTGCGGTGGCCTTGGCGGAGACCATCTGGGCGTATCGAGATTATTTCAGCCCCGAACAAAAGGCCCAACTGGCCAAGATTCAGACAGTTCTGGTGGAAGCTATCGCCCTCACGGATAAAGGTGCAGTCGACGCCGGGCCGATCGCGGAGGTCGTTACGCGTCGTATGAGCGAACTCGGCTATACGGTTGTCCGTGACGGCGCGAAACCCCACGACGTCGTCTTCAAGGTCAAGTGCGAGCAGCGGAAGACGTGGGAAGGCACGACAGCGGCCGGAGGAGACAACGATCTCCCCGATGCTCCCTCTCGACTTTGGAAGGGGCCGGCCTGCCAATTGACATATGTGCTGGGCGGCATGAAGATCAAGTGGCAGAAGGAAGTACGGACGGATTTTGAGGACGCGGTGCAGGCGGCAAACGGCGGAGATCCGGGTGCGTTTGCGCTGGCCAAGCTCAAGGAGCGGCTGGAGCAGTACGATTTCCCGGTCCTCGTCACGGCGGAATGGGGGCAGCCGGATCGACTCATTAAGCTGTTGGATGACAAAGGCACGAATCAGTTGCGAAGGCTGAAAGTGATTTCGGTCCTTGGCGAGATGCAGGCGGACGAGGCGCTGCCCAAGCTCAAGGAGGCACTTAAGGACAAGGACTTGGCCAAGCAGGCGGCCGTGGCCTTGGGCAATGTCGGCAGAGATGGCATCCCATTCTTGATCGATATTCTAAAAAATTCCAAGCAACCGGAGCTCCAGGCTGCAGCGGCGAAAGGCTTGGGCGATGTGGGGAACCTGTATGGTGACAATTCCGTGGTGCCTCCGCTTCTCGAAATGCTGGATGCGCCGGGGATCGACGTGACCGTGCAGACGGAGATCGCCTGGGCACTGGGGCGGGTTCCGGACCGGCGGTCGGTCCAGCCGCTGTTCGCACTCGACCGAAAGCTCCAAAAGATTCGGAGCGATCCTCCGGATCCCTTGATCAAGAAACTCAAGGAAGCGGTATTCTGGGCTATTAAACAGGTTTACACCGAAGATCAGTACAGCTAAGCGCCTGCAGTGTGGAGAAGCAGGCGGGGCAGGCCGCAAGTCCGGCTCGTGACTTGTGGCCTGCCGACGTTTCTCGTGCCCTTCTTCCCCCGTCCCACTCGCGGATCCTCCCCACCTCCTTCATGTATCATGGGCATGTGTCTGTGTTACCGACCAGCTCTCACAAGGCGGGCGGTGCAGACGTCCCGCATCGACGGGGGATCCGGGATTCCTCATGGTGTTGGACGACAAAACGCTCGTCTGGCCGGACTATCCGGGCAACCGGATGTAGCAGACCCTTGGCAACCTCACCTGCAATCCGAGTTGCGGGCTGCTTTTCATCGATTTCGATCGAGGGAGCACGCTTCAACTGACCGGTGAGGGTCGAGTTCGATGGGAACGCGGGGAGCTGGAGGCTTACCCGGGCGCGGAGCGGCTCGTGGAATTCCGAATCGAACAAACAATTGAAACCGTCGACGTCCACAGCTTGCGCGCTCGGGTTCTCGGCACCTCTCCCTTCAACCCCGCCGGACCGGCGCCGGCGCGCACATCGAGGAAGAGATCAACGGCGGTGATAGACTCTCCCGGCACTTTTATTCCATAAGGAGGACGCTCTATGAGCACGATCTCGCGTCGACGCTTTCTGCAATCTCCGCCGCGGCTGGCGGGGCGTTCGTTCTAGGCGACTGGGCGGACCAAATCTTTGGGTTCGCAGGCAAGAGGGACATCGCCTCGGCTTCCGAGCCGAGGCAAAGTCGGCATCATCGATCCCTTGTCCAGCCCTTACAAGACATCCTCGATCCACGACGTGCACGGGGCCACGGTGGCGTTGGACCTCTATAACAAGCGGGGCGGGGTACTGGGCCGTCCGGTGGGCCTCATCGAGGCCGATGACGCATCCAACGTGGACACGGCGATCAAGGTGACCACCAAACTGATCAAAGACGATCGCGTGGATTTCCTCATGGGCACGTTTAACGGCGATGTGGCGCTCGCCGTGTCGGAACTCGCCAAGAAGGAAAACAAGCTCTTCATGGTCACCGGCGCCCACATCATGGACTTGACCGGCTCCCGCTGTAACTCGCACACGTTCGTCTTCATGCCGAACGCCCGCATGCTGGCCCAGGCGGTGACGCCTCATATCGTCAAGGCTTACGGCAACAAGTGGTTCATGATCACGGCCGACACGATGGACGGCAAGGCGGCGCTCCAGGCCATGACCGATGCGCTGAAGGCTCACGGCGGCGACGTGGTCGGGTCGGTCACGACGGCCTTTGGGGCGACCGATTTCAGCGGTCCACTGACGGAAGCCAAGAACGCCAAGCCAGGTGCGGTCATCCTGAACCTCTACGGCTGGGATCTCGTTCATGCGCTGAAAGCCTACACGAAACTGAAACTGGCGAGAGAGAAGATCGGCGTCGGGGGGATGATCGGCGGCGAGCAGATCGGTCGACCGTTGGGCTATGCGAACAATGCCGGCGTTTGGAGGCTGATCTGGGATCCGAAGATCAATACCGAGGGCTCGAAGCGCTTTATTCAAGGCGTGATCGACAAATATAACCATACGCCGACGTCGCGTTGTTACCTCGGCTACGCGGCGATGATGCAAATCTTGGAAGCGGTCCGGAGGGCCTGGACGACCGAGACAGCGGCTGTGATCGCGGCCTTGGAGGGCCACGAGTTCGACGGGCTCAAGGAAGGCCGCTCCTACTTCCTGGCCTGGGATCATCAGCATGTGCAAGATGTCCTGGTGGGCGAAGCCTACGGAAAAGAGCTGGGGCTGGGCCATTACAAGATTCTCGCTACCGTACCGGGAGATGCGGTCGCCGGCGGGATGGAGCAGAACACCTGTCGATTGTGAGATGCGCTCTTCGCTGAGCGACGGACGGCCGGTCGCAGCTCGGGCTGCGACCGGCCGTTGTGCCTAGCGTCCTTGCTTCTGCCCCGCCTTAGCCCGCCCCTTCCGTCCGTGCTCGCCGGCAGCTTCATCGGCCCGTTCGAGCCCGCGCTTTTTTTCTGGTCCGATTTCATCTCCTTCCCCGCTTTCTTGCCGCCTTCAGCCTTGGGCTCCTCGGAAGCCGCTGGAGCGGCGGGAGCCGGCTCGGCCGGAGCAGGTGCCGGGGCTGGAGCTGGAGCCGCCGGAGCGACTGGCGGTGCCGCCGGAGCAGATGGGGCTGGTTCCTCCGCGAAGGTTGAGGTAAAGGTGAGAGTCATGACGATGGTCAGCGCGCTTCTCAGCATCTGTCTCATTGGCCTACCTCCTTGTGGTGGGAAGACGGCTACCCGGCGATGCGGCTATCGCGTCATCGGGTCGTTCAATGGCTTGTCGAGTGTTCCTATCCCTCAGGCGCTTCATGCTGAACGGCGGATTTCATCGGGATGATGAGTTAGGCAGCCTTCACCTCTGAGGCGCAGTGGGCGCACTTCGTCGCCTTGAGCGGAATCTCGGAAAGGCAGTACGGGCAAGGTTTCGTCGTCGGAGCGGCCGGGGCTTCCGGGTTTCTGATCATGGCGTTGACTTGCTTGACCAGCAAAAAAATCGCAAACGCCACGATCACGAAATCGAGGACCGCCTGCAGAAACACTCCGTAGTTGATGGTCGGCGCGTCGGCTGCTTTCGCCGCGGTGAGCGAGGGGTAAGGTTGGCCGGACAGGTTGATGAATAGACTGGAAAAATCCACTTTGCCCACCAGCAGGCCGATCGGCGGCATCAGGATGTCGCTAACCATCGAACTCACGATTTTACCGAACGCCCCGCCGATGATGATCCCGACGGCCATATCCAGGACATTGCCGCGCATGGCGAACGCTTTGAATTCGTCGAGCATGGTCGCCCTCCAGATAAAATTGTGAATTGCAGGAGATCGTTACTGTGACGTGCGAGGCCCGTGCACAAGCTGGGACCGACAGTGAACAGATACAGCGTATCCGAGCTTTCCGGTGCCGGGCGGCGGGTCGTCAGAGCGGTCCATAAGTGAAGGCCGTTGACGTGCCAGCAGAGGTAAGGACCATCCAGAGGTGCCGCGGCTGCATCAGATTCCCGATCAGACTGCCGATCAGGGTACCACCCGCCGTGCTGGTGGCCGCGCCGCGAAGGTCTGGAACCCGCAGCGGATGACGGACTCAACGGTGACGTCCGCGGTCAAGTAGGGAAGTTCCCGCTACTGTCCGAATAGTTTCTTCAGCGCCTCTTGGCCTTTCTGGACCGCCTCTTCCGCGCTCTTGGATTTCAGTATCTCTTGGACCGTTTCCTTCACTTTCTCTTTGACCTGCTCCTGGACCTTGGCGCCGATGGCCTTGGTGTCGAGCCCGTACACAGGCGCCTGTACGGTACCGGTGATAAGCAGCGGCACGGTCATCCGGCCGCCTGCCATGGCCAGCTTGGCCGCCGGTGAAGCGGCAGCGATCTTCCGACTCAAAGCTTCAGACGGGTTGAGGGTGGCTTTGAGGTTTAAAGTCCGGTCAAACCCAACGGTGCCCGCCACCGCGGCCTGGAAATCGTGGCTCTCGACCAGCAGCCGCTGCACCGTGATCACGCCCTGCTTGATCACGACGTCGCCTTCAATCGTCGAGAACACCGTGGCTTTTACATTGTCCGTCGTGACACCAGCCACTTTGAGCAGGGACGCCACCTCCTGCAATAGGTTGACGCCTTCGAGTTTGCCGTCCTTGACGGCCACATGGCCGACTCCCTCGAGCGCCTTTGTGAAATTCGGCATGGAAAAGCCGCGACCTCGCACAGCGAGATCCGCGGCGGCGGACCCGCTGATCGACAGTACATCCGCGCCGACGGCTTCGAGCACCGGTCCCAGTTGCAGTCCCTGAACGGCCATGTGCGCGTCAAACGGAGGCGCTTCGGCTCCCAATGTCAACCCGGCCTGCGCCTTGACCTGTCCGTTCAAGAGGTCGAACGCCAGATTACTCACCTGCGCCTGCTGATCGTGCAGTTCGGCGGAGATTTGGAGGTTCTTGATCTCGATGGGTTTGCTGAGCGGCAATGCCACGGGGAGGTCGGCGGTGTTGATTGCCGGAGAAGCAACGTTGACGGAGGTACGGCCGTTCACGGACCTGCCCGTGAGGACGAACTGCGTGTTCCCGAGCGACACCGTGGCGGTCGCCGCTTCGATGTCGGTGGTTTCCTTGAGCGGACCGAACCGGCCGTCGATCGTGAGCGGCACATTCATCGGCTGCACGAGCATGGAAACGTGGAAGTTCGGCGTCTGGCCCAAGCCGACAGAAGAGAGCCGGACGGTCAGGTCCTGCAACGTGTATTCGGCCGGCTTCTCCGCCGAGAGATCACGGTATGTCACCTTTCCCCCGGTCAGCGACACCCGATCAACGGCCAGCAGGGCCAGAATGCGGAGCGGGCCTTCAGGCGGATGGGTCGGCACGCGGGTCACGGCTTTCGGTTCGGCCGGACCTTTCTTCCCGATGGTGGACACGTTCAACGCTCCGTCGCGATTCTTGATGACGGTGATGGCGGGATCCCGCAACGTGATCTCTTCGACTTCAACGCGGCCGCTCAGGAGCGGCAGGAACTTGACGCCGATATCGAGCGAGGTCAGGGACGCGAACGAGTTCGAGCCGAAGGCGGGATCGTCGAGCACGGAGAACTCGGCTATTCGCGCGCCGATCCGGGGGAAAATGGTGAGCCGGATGTCTTTGAGCGAGATTTTCCGATTCAGTGCGTCCTCAATGATGGGGCGGTACTGATCCTGGTATTTGTTGAGATCGATGATGAACGGAAGGAGGAGGGCCAGGAGCACCAGCACAAGAATGACGATGCCGAGACCCGCCAGGACTTTCATCATGTCGCCTCCTCTCGTTGTCGTTGTAGTATAGTGAGGCCGCTTCGTAAGGGTCAACGCAAGCGACCATATTTCCTGCGTGCCAGGGATAGTTGACGCTGTGTTGGTTTCCGCAATCCGAACTGACCGGATCGGACCTGTCTTGGGTCGGTTAAACAGGCCATAAACGTGCCCCCTTCACCTTGCCGCTGATAGGGTCGCGTGCTAAGATGCCACCTCTCTGCTGGCAACCTGGGCGGTGTTCGACTCATTGATGAAGACACGGCAAAGCGCTGCAGGAGGAGCGAAGCGGCAAAGACATTGTTCTGCGGCTGCCATGAACTATCCCAGGGGCTGCGGGTGTGGCTGCCGAAGGGATGAGGAGGAAGGAACCCGAAAACTGAAAGCCGTTGAGGAGTTTCTCCGGGTGCCAAGAGCCATCACAGGGCACCCGGCTCCGCTAGCGAGGTGGAGAGGTGCGAGAGTGGACGAATCGGCGTGCCTGGAGAGCACGTGTGCTGGCAACGGCACCGTGGGTTCGAATCCCACCCTCTCCGCCATACCCTTCGAGAATGTTGAATGAGGAATGCGGAATTTGAGACGACACTGGCGAGCAACGCTCTTTAGATTGATTCCTCATTTCTGATTCAAAATTCATAATTCAGCATTCAAAAGATAGGGGCTGGGCCCTGTGCAACAGAATCCTGTGAACCCCGCCAGGTCCGGAAGGAAGCAACGGTAAGCAGGCCAGTCTGGGTGCCGCAGGATCACCTGGCCCCGCTTACCTCGAGACGAGGAATGTTGAATTATGAATTGGGAATTGCTTGAATCCGCTCAATTTCATAATTCCTAATTCGGAGCGTCGAAACGTTGGATTATCAGGTTTCCGCCAGAAAGTACCGGCCCGGCACGTTTGAGGACGTGATCGGGCAGCCGCACGTCGTTCAGACGTTGGTCAACGCAATCAAAACGAGGCGGATCGCACAGGCCTTCCTGTTTTCCGGCACCCGCGGCGTGGGCAAGACCACGGTCGCGCGGATTCTGGCCAAAGCGCTCAATTGCGAACAGGGGCCGACCGGCACGCCATGCAACGTCTGTCCGAATTGCGTCGAGATCACACAGGGAACCTCCGTGGACGTGATCGAGATCGACGGCGCATCGAACACGAGCGTCGACGATGTGCGCGAGATCCGCGAGAACGCCAAGTTCACGCCGTTTCGCGGGGGCTATCGCGTCTATATCATCGACGAAGTCCATATGCTGTCGAATTCCGCGTTCAACGCGCTGCTCAAAACGCTGGAAGAGCCGCCGCCGCACGTGGTGTTCATCTTCGCGACCACCGAGATTCATAAGATCCCGCCGACCATCCTTTCGCGCTGCCAACACTACAACTTTCGGCGCATTCCCCGGGCCGAAATCATCGAGCGGCTGCGTCACGTGGCCGCGCAGGACGGTATTACGGTGGAGGAGCGCAGCCTGACCGCTCTGGCTCGGGCCAGCGAAGGCAGCATGCGGGATGCGCTCAGTCTCCTCGACCAGGCGGTGGCCTTCGGCGGGAAGACGATCAACCATGCCGACCTGGAGGCGTTGCTCGGGGCCGTGCCGCAGGAACACGTCCGCGCGATGATCGAGGCCGTCATTGCTCAGGACAGCCCGGCGGCGCTGCGCGTGATCCACCGCCTGCTCGATCAAGGTCATGACCTGCGCGCCTATTGCGCCGATCTTGTCGAGTACGTGCGGAATCTCCTGGTGGCGTCGGTCGTGCCGTCGCCACAGGATCTGCGGGGGCTGATCGAGGCGTCCGAGGAGGACATTCGCCAACTCGCATCGGATGCCAGGATGTTCACGCCGGAGCAGGTGCAGGAATTGTTTCTGATCTTGACCCAAGCCGAAGATGCCCTGCGGCTGAGCGCCCATCCCCGATACGTGCTGGAGGTGGCCGCGGTACGGGCCACCAGGCTGATCGGTTCCGGCACACGGGACGCGGCTGTCCCCGTGCGCGAAAGGGCTATGCCGGCTGCATCAGCGAAGCCGGAAACAACCGGCAAACCTGGCCCATTCTCACATTCCACACGGGCGGCGAAAGTTCCATTGGTCCGAAACTCAGCGCCAGGCAGGCCCGTGACAACGAGTCCGTCATCGGCGGCACCGCCCGCCGCAGAGCCGCACACCGCCACGTCGACCGCTGCGCGTGCGTCGGCAGACCAGGCTCGGGATTGTGGCCAATTGCCGGTCCCCGTTCTGGGTTCCGCTTCGGCCGACAAACTGTCCGTCGAAAACGAACCCGCACTGTCTGCACCCGTGACCGCGTCGGCCCCGCCGCTTCGGCTCGACTGGGAACAATTTCAGGAAGAGGTCACAAACGCTCATCCCGGCATTGCCTCGTTTCTCGAACGAGGGCGTTTCGTCGGGATCGATGGGGATCAGATCACTATCGGGTTCGCCAAGGGGGAAATGGTGGCCCGTTCGTTCATTGAGAGGGAAGACAATCTGCGGACCATCACCGAGCTTTGCCAGCGGCTGGCGGGCCAGCCGGCCCGTCTTCGCGTGGTTGAGTTAGGGGACACGGATCAGCCGGGACCGACCATGGCTGAGATACGAGCGGCCAAGGAGCGGGAGCAGCGGCTGGTGCTGTTCGAGCGCGTCCGTGCCCATCCCTTGGTTAAACAAGCCCTCGAGATGTTCGGCGGGGATCTTGTCGAGGTCCGCGAGACTTCGGCTGCGGAAGCGCGCCATACATCCCCGTCGCAGGAGGCCCGATCATGAAGAATCCGTTCGGCAATATGGCCAATCTGGTGAAGCAGGCGCAGGCCATGCAGGAGCAAATGGCTAAGCTCCAGGAACAAGCGGCGGCGAAGACCGTGACCGGCACGGCCGGAGGCGGGATCGTCACGGTGACGGCCAACGGGGCCATGCAGATCGTCAGCGTCGTCCTCGATCCGGAAGTCGTCAAGTCGGGCGATGTGGACATGCTGCAGGATTTAGTTACGGCGGCGACGAACGAAGCGCTGCGCAAGGCGCGCGACATGGTGTCCGAGGAAATGAAAGCGTTGACGGGCGGCTTACGAATCCCCGGACTGTTCTGAATGCATGATGCTGCGAAGAAGGAAGCCGTTCGGAGCATCATCGATTCATCATTCACTCCGTCACCGATACCGGCTTCGTAATGGGTGTTGATCAACAAGGGTTGCTCGCGCGGTTGATCAGTGAGCTGGTGAGACTGCCTGGCATCGGCCGGAAAAGCGCCCAGCGCCTGGCCTTTCACTTGCTCAAAGCGGAACGCGAGGAAGCCCTGCGGCTGGCCGACGCAATACGCGCCGTCAAGGACGGCCTTTCGTTCTGCCGTCAGTGCCGGAACATCGCGGAAGGCGAATTGTGCGAGTTTTGTTTGGATTCCAAACGTGATCGAACCAAAATCCTCGTGGTGGAGGAACCGAGCACGCTCTACGCCATCGAGCGCGCCGGCGGCTATCGCGGGCTGTACCATGTTCTCTTAGGATCTCTCTCGCCGTTGGACGGAGTCGGTCCTTCGGACATTCGTGCGCAGGAATTGGTCGACCGGCTAAAGGCAGGCGGAACCGAAGAAGTGATTCTCGCCACGAATCCGACCATCGAAGGAGAAGCGACGGCGATCTATCTCACCAAGCTGGTGAAGCCATTCGGTGTACGCGTCTCGCGGATCGCTTACGGGATTCCGGTCGGGATGGATATCGAGTATGCCGACGAGGTCACGCTTCTGAAATCCATCGAAGGAAGACGAGAGGTGTAAGGCCATGGTCCTCAGCGGCCCATTGACCCCCTCGGTCGCCGACTGATATAGTTTAAGCTCCGCCGAAGCTTGGAGCCCACTGACCCGTACGATGAAGTCTCGCCCATCAGCCAAGGTAAAAGCGAAGGCCCCAGGCCGCACAAAACTCGCCAAGTCTCCCCGTCCCCGGTCCGGCGATCAATATCCGGACATTCGTCGCGACCTTGAACGGCAACGCGCCGCCATTCTGGAAGAAGCCGGGGAAGTGTTGACCAATCGCGCCAAATTGGAGAGTTTCCCCGACGTCAGTGATCAGGCCTCGGCGGAGGCGGACCAGAACTTCTCGCTGCGGATCAGGGAGCGTGAGCGGAAGCTGCTGAAAAAAATCGCCGACGCGCTCGGCCGCCTCGCCACCAACACCTATGGCATCTGCGAGCGGTGCGGTGAGGAGATCCCATACGAGCGACTCAAAGCCCGCCCTGTCACCACCCTCTGCATCACGTGCAAGACCCTCCAGGAAGAAGAAGAGAAAACCCGCCGGTAACGCCTCTCGTCCCGCGGCACAGAACCTCGTGGTTCAAAAAATCCGCACACCGTATGGATGGAACCCTCCGGCCCGAATGGGTCGCACTAGCCCGCATTATTCATGAACGTTTCTGCTGCCTCGGCCCATTGCTCTTCCGACTGCAACGGGCCAAAGCTATGGGTGCAACGCGATGGACCGTCATGAATAACGCGGGCTAGCGGCGCAGGGTCTTCAGTTTTTGTCGGGCCAGGTCGGCCCGGTCAGCCTCCTCGGGGATGCCTTGGACGAGCGCCAGGTAGGTTTCGTACTCGGAAATGGCCCGCTTGTGGTCGACGGATTCATAGGCTTCCGCCAGGTTATAGCGGGCAATGGCGTAGTTGGGCCGCAGGGTGACCGCTTTTTCGAAGAAGGCGAGGGCGTTTTGTTTGTCTCCCAGTTTGGCGTACACCGTCCCGAGATTATTGAGCACCTCCGGTGTATTGGGCCTGATCGAGAGGGACTGCAGCATTTCAGCTTTGGCTTTCTCGAGATCCCCTTTCTTTTCCCAGGCGACGCCCAGTCGATGATGGGCTTCCGCTAACCAGACCTTGTTGGAAAAACCGTTCGCGATGGCTTTCTGGTAGGCCTCCGCCGCGATGTCATAGTTCTGGACACCGCAGTAGGCCAGTTGCGCCGTCTGCCCTCGGGCGAATTGCTGGAGCGATGCGAACGGCTCCTTGTCTTCAGCGCCCTGACTGTCGATGCGCTGGCCCTGCTTGGTCCCGGATGGATTGCGGAGACGGTCGAGAAACTCCTTTCGATAGGGAGAAAACAGCCTGACATAGGGATCGACCGAAAACGAAGCCTGGAGCAACATAGGGCGGTCGCGATCGCCAAGGACCAAATATTGGGTGGTCGTTTTCTCGTCCCCCGTTTCATAGAGAGCGCTGGACTCCATGTTCGCCCGGCTGGCGAGCTTAGCGACATTGAGATAGAACTCCAGCGAGGGTTTAAGCTGCGAGAGGGTCCGACGCAAGACGGAATACGGTGCCAAGTCAAGCCCGGCAGGGTAGGTAAAGAGGGCACCGACGAGAACGCCGTCCTCGTCGAAGAAATACGACTCGTCAGCTTTGGATGCGCTGTGCTCAGCCGGGATCCGCAGCTCTTGCCCGCTGCCCCAGGGTTCACGCTGGATGGGAACCGAACTGTGTCGTTGGAGAAACACCGTTTTGTGATCGCACAGCGCAGCGGAGTTCAGGAGGAGAAGGTCGCTGGCGGAAGGGGGAAGATTCGACGGAGGACCTTCTGTCGCACAGGCGACGGCAAGAGCCGTGACGGCTAAGCCGAACAAGATAAGACAGCGTCGCTCTGAATGTCGCTTCATTCAGGGTTCTAGGGGCGCCGAACAACCGGGCGCCCCTAGAACCCTAAGATACTGCTACGGGCAAAGGCAAGAGGGAAATGACGTGTAGCGAACTGAAGGGCAACAGCTTGTTCCGGATCACCGGGTTCCCAACCGGTACCGCTGAGCGTCCAGCATCGCATCTTCGCTCGTGTACCCGTGCAAGTTAGGATTGAGAGAAGAGAGACCGTACACAGGCCGGTTGATCCCGTAGTCAATCACCACTCCGACGGGATGCAGCAGAAACGCGACCCAGCGGAGCGGATGGTCGTTGATAGGAGAAGCGGCCATAGGATTCGTATAGACGAGGGACGTGCTGTCCATCGCGCCGTAAATACTCGTCGGTGGAGTGTAGCCTTCCGTGTTCGTGCTGGCGCAGCCGCCGAGGCACAACGTCGCTGCGATCGAGAAAGCCATTCCGACAAGAAACCGTGCTTGCCGCATGCCGCACCTCCCGTCATTCAGCAAGAAAGCTCAAGACCCGCCCGAATACTACACACGGAAGTGTAGCCTACCGTTGGCGTTCTGTCCAGGTTTTGACCCCGTTACGCCGCCTCGGCGCCAGCGGGGACAGGGGACAAGGAATAGGAGTTGTGGGTTGAGGACTCTGTCGCCCGCAACAGTTGATATAAGGCGATGAAGAGTGGGCGGACCACACGAGGTGCGGTATGGTGGGCGATACTGGTATCGAACCAGTGGCCTCTTCCGTGTGAGGGAAGCGCTCTCCCACTGAGCTAATCGCCCACCCGCACGCCAGTCTAGCACGGTCGTCGAATCATGTTCAATCTCACCGGGCGCGAGAACTGCGCTCTCCCTTGCCCTTGAGCGCCTGACCGAGCATCTTGACTCGACTCGCCCGGTATGATTAGCAAGTGTTGAAAAAGCGCCTTCGTCACCGTGAGAATAAAACGTCCGAGGAGACATGGACAGGTTCTACATCGCCTGCCGATGTTCCATGAAAGCCGTCGCCTCGGCCGAGCAAGTACCCGGCCGGCGGACTTGCTAACATGTGTGGCGGTCTGTCTCGTGCACCGACCGCAAGGAATCAGCCAGCGTGGGGTTCTCCACCTTGCTTGCTCTGCGGCATAGCACGCCCGTTTCGCTGGCGAATCTCATGGCGTTGCGACTGACGCTTGCCGTCGCGTGGCTCAGCCTCTCCGCTTGCGGAAAGCAAAGCGACGCGGTGGTGTCCATCGCCTTGCACCCTACGAATCCGAACATCATCTATGTCGCCACGAATGAGGCGGTATACAAGACCCGCAACGGCGGGACGACCTGGGAGAAATTTACGAACTTCAGCGCCAGGCGGGTCACGGTCGTCGCCGTCGATCCGCAACTCCCGGCCACCGTCTATGCCGGCACAATGGGGGACGCGGTGTACAAAAGCCCCGATGGCGGCCAGCACTGGCTGCCTCATAACGTGGGCCTCAAAGAGCACGTCTCTTACGTCAACCAGTTCGCGTTTCATCCGACCCGCACCGAGATCGTCTACGCAGCCACGACGGTCGGCGCCTTCTATACCAAGGACGGCGGCAGAGAATGGGAAGAGCGCATGAACGGGATGAAAGAAGTTCATATCGTCGTGACCATCGCCATGAACCCTAAGAACCCGCAGATCTTGTACGCGGGTACGACCGGAGGAGTCTATCGGACCCGCGACGGCGGGGCTTCCTGGCACAAGATCAACAACGGGTTGATCCCGGAAACAGAGCTCATGGCGTCGATGTCGCTCGGCGTGAATATCCTCGTCGTGGACCAGGTGACCCCCGATACGATCTATGCCGGTACCACCAACGGGTTGTTCAAGACGACGAATGGAGGCGACATCTGGGAACGGGTCGGCCGCTCACTTCCGGATCAGTTCATCAGTACGATGCTGATCCACCCGACCGATCACAACGTGCTGTACGTGGGAGGACGTGCCGGCGTCTTCAAGAGTCACGACGCTGGCGCGACTTGGCGGACCATGAACAACGGGCTCGAGACGTTGAACATCCGCACGATCGTGATGAGCACGCGCGATCCGAGTCTCCTGTTCGCTGGCACGAACGGCAGCGGGCTCTACCGCTCGACCGACGGCGGCGAGACCTGGACCCGTGTGCCGTTGACCGAAGCAACCGCAGCTCGGGTCGCCGCGCCCGGCTGAACGACGAGAGACGCCAGCCATGCCGATCATCCTGCTCGTGCGTCACGGCGAAACGGACTGGAACCGCAGCGGGCAAATCATGGGCGACCAGCCTATTCCGCTGAACCAGTATGGCGAGGCTCAGGCGCATCAGCTTGCCGCTTGCTTGAAGGACCGTCGAATTCAGACCGTTTATTCGAGCCCTGTCACGCGGGCGGTTCAGACTGCGGAGATTCTGGCTTCGGTCTTAGGGGCGTGCGTCACCGTGCTGCCCGGTCTATCGGAAATTGGGGTCGGCGAATGGGCGGGAAAATTCTGGGAAGACCTGGCCGACGAGCCGGTGAAACAGAACTATTACGCCAAACCGCACGAAGCCAGGCCGCCGGGCGGCGAAACTCTGGCCGAGGTCCAAGCCCGCGCCGTGGCGGCCGTCGCGGAGGCCTGCCGCAACGGAACCTACGGACCGTTCTTGTTCGTGTCACACGCCGACGTCATCCGATCGGTTCTGGCGCACTACCTGCGGCTGGACTTCGTCGGCCTGCGCCAGGCGCGGATCGACCATGCCTCGCTGACGGCGCTGCGGCTCGCGGAAGGGACGGCCGAGTTGCTCTGTCTGAACTATACCCCTCGACCGCCGGCCTGAGTCTGTAGGATTTCGCAGCGCTTCGTTCAGCTCCCGGCTTTTTGACCCGATTCGCCTCCGTGTCGGTACCGGCTGCGATACGATGTCATCGCGTCGGAGAGCGCCTCCCATTCTTGCGCCGTCAGAATTTCCTTCATCTTGAAGCGCAGGCCGAGGATCTTTGACGCCGCCCGCATGCGGTGGTTGTTCATGTCGTCGAGGATTTTCGTGAAGTCCTCGGGCGCGGCTTCGTAGTTGGCGTTCAGCTCATAGAGCTTCTGGTGGTACTGCCGGCTTTGCTCGGTCGAGTGCCTGATCTCACCCAGGATCTCGCCCAGGATCTCGTTCACCTGCTTGGCCTTGGCCGAGTCCTGGATCGTCTTGTCGACGAGAGCGGTCATGTCCTTGGCGGCTTTCTCCCATCCGTACTCGCCGCCGGAGTATCCCATCCGTTGGTGATAGGAGCTGCACCCTGCGAGGACCACCGCCATCACTGCCAACAACGCGACGCCCTTCACTGCCTTCATGCTGGTCTCTCCTTTCGACAAATAGCCCACCTCGTCATCCCCCTTGCTTGCCCGGCACAAGCCGCTATATCCTTTTTTCAAGGAACCCAACGCCGATCATTCATGTCTGAAGCTACCCGCAACGCGCCGCGTCCTTGCGATCCCATTCCGCAACTGCGCGATGAGTTTCGTCGCCACCTGGAAACGTTTTATGCGAAGTTGAGACTGGCGCCTCCCTATCACAGTGTCGAAAAGGCCGTTCTTCAGCTCTCGACGATTCTCCAGGCTTTGCCGCCCGCGGAACGAGATCGCATCGCCGCCGATCCCGAGTTGCGATGGGCTCGGTATGCCGAGGCGTTCACAGCGGCCGGCCTCAATCAGAGGCATCGCGGCATCATCGTCGGGTTGGCCCGGTCGCGACAGGCCCTTGACCTTCCGAAGGAGTATGACCGGCTCCTGGATGCCTTCAGGACGTAGCAGCCCGACCGGACGGCTTCTCCAAGGCTGCACGCAGTTCCTGATAGAGCTCGATGAGACGGCCGTTCTCCAATCGATAGGAGAACGCCACGGTGATGAGGCCGAACGCGACCACCAACAGA
>JBBIOW010000062.1:0-16172 GCA_037443165.1 Nitrospiraceae bacterium
CGCCGGAGCCGACAAACATCAGGATCTGATCTTGACCGCGCTGCCCGTGGTGTTCTACGCCGCCGCACTCGACGAACGGCTTGACCGTCCCTGGGTCAGCCAGAATTCGGCGCGCATCACCGGCTTCGCCCCCGAGGCATTTGCCTCCGACCCCGGGCTCTGGATCTCCCGCCTCCATCCCGATGACCGGGAACGCGTGCTGGCCGAGTTCCTCAAGCTTCCCCCTGACGGCGCATGCACGGTCGAGTACCGGTGGCTCATGGCGGACCAAACCTATCGCTGGTTTTTGGATACGGCCGTCTTCACCCGGGAAAGCGACGCCGGCGATCGCCGCCTCGCCGGACTCTGGATGGACGTGACCAAGCGCAAGGCCGCGGAGGCCGAGTTGGAAGCCAGTCGCGCCGAACCGGAGCGGAGCCGGGAGGAATTGCGCGCGCTGGCAGGGAAACTCCTGACCGTGCAGGACGAGGAACGCCGGCGGATCTCGCGCGACCTCCACGACGATGTCAGCCAACGGTTGGCCGTCATCGGCCTGGAACTGGAAGCGGTATACGGAAGCCTTCGGTCTTCGTCCTCGCCGTTCAAGCGCCAACTCCGGGCCATCCATAAACAGGTCACCCGGTTGTCCGACGATCTGCGCCACCTGGCTTATCAATTTCATCAAACCATCGTGGAGGACCTGGGGCTGGTCGTCGCCCTACAGCGGTATATGAACGACTTCGTCCGGCGGACCGGCATCAAGGCCCAGTTCGTCAAACGCCACGTGCCCGAGTCCCTCGCTCAGGACGTCGCCACGTGCCTGTATCGTGTGGCCCAGGAGAGCCTGGGAAACGTCGCGGCCCACGCCAAGGCCTCCCACGTGACGTTAGAGCTGATCGGCTCGGACACCGACGTCCGTCTGACCGTTCGCAACTCCGGCGTCGGTATGGACGCCGGGGCTGTTCGCCAGCGAAGTCGCGGGTTGGAACTGCTCAGTATGACGGAACGCGTACGGCTGCTCAACGGCTCGGTCGAGCTTCGTTCCCGGCCTGGGCAGGGGACGGAAGTGTCAGTCCGCCTTCCGTTGACGATGGATCGACCATGAAACGGGCCCGCCTGCTCCTTGCCGACGACCATACGATGTTTCTGGAGGCCATCCAGAAAGTGTTGGAGCCGGAGTTCGAACTCGTCGGCCAGGTCGCCGACGGGCGTGCGCTCCTGGACGCGGCCACCCGCCTTCGTCCCGACGTCATCCTGATGGACCTCTCCATGCCGCTGTTGAACGGGATCGACGCCGCGCGGCAGTTACGCCGCCTCGTGCCGGATACGTGCCTGGTGTTCCTCAGTATGCACGCCGACCCGACGTACGTGACGGAAGCGTTCCGCGCCGGAGCGTCCGCCTATGTCCTCAAACGCTCGACGGCGGCGGAGCTGGTCCAGGCGGTCCGCACGGTGCTCCGGAACCAGTATTATGTGTCGCCGCTGCTGGCCAAAGACATCCTCGACCCATTGCTGCAGCGCACCGGGCGGCCGCCGGTCCTCCATAGCGAGCTGACGCTTCGGCAGCGAGAAGTGCTTCAACTCGTCGCCGAGGGCCGCTCGCTGAAAGAAATCGCCGCCGTGCTCAACGTGTCCGTCAAGACCGTGGAATTTCACAAGTCGCGGATTATGAAACAGCTCGGCCTGCGCACGACCGCCGAGCTGACGAGGTACGCGATGGCCCACGGGCTGGTCTCCACTTAGCGCGCATTATTCATGAACGCTTCTACTGCCATCGCACAGTCGCTGCTGCGACAAGCTGGACCGCGCTTTTCACGCAGCCCAGCGGGCGGGCTCGCCGCTCAGTCGGTCAACGTGCTGCAGGGAGCACGCCTCCCTCCTTCGCGGCTCCACGCGTCCGTCTCACAACGCGCCTGTCCGATTTCGTCACGAACCGTCACGAATAATGCGCGCTAGCCGCTCCATGCGCGCTAGGGAAATCGATCACCATCCTCCAGGGACGTTCCTAGTTCCGCTTCGGCCTTGTTACTGAGACAATGACTCCAGCAGAATGACTCCAGTTTGTTCCGTGCGAGCAATGAGTCGTGGTGATGGGACACGCACAGATCCTCGTGGCTGGTCTGCATCCGCTGTTGATGGAAGATGTCCGTCTTCAGTTCGAGGACCGGTACGATCTGATCTCGGCGCCGGGAGATCAGCACACGTTGGTGTCCTCCGTACGCCGAACACGCCCCGACGCCGTGGTGTTGGATCTTCCGGCGCAATCCCGTGCCGGTCTCGATGTCGTGCGTCGGCTCAGAGCGGCTTCGCACGACACCAAAGTCATCGTGGCCTCGTGGCGGATAGACCCGGCGTTTATCATCGATGCGTTCCGCTCAGGAGCGTCCGCCTACCTCGTCAAACCGACCGTTCCGACCGAGTTGCCCTGCGCCGTTCAGACGGTGTTGAGCGGGCAGCGGTATCTCAGTTCGTTGGCCGGGCGGAGACGCGGGTTGATCGTTCATGCTCAACCGGAGACCGTGTCGCCGCGATCGCCGGCGCGACGGTTCCCCGGGTGCGAGAAGGAACTGCTTCGCCTGATCGGCCGGGGGTACTCCGCAAAGACGATCGCGGAGAAACTCCACCTTTCTGCGGAAGCCGTCGGCGAATACATCGCACGTCTGATGAAACAGCTCGGTGCCAAGACCAGACGAGGGTTGTCACGATACCTCGCACGCAGGTCACGGTAGCTGAACGTTCGGCGTCGCGGCTCCGGATCGCCGCCATGTGATCCGGCCTGCGTCGCCGGTGCCGTGGTCCGGCGCTCGACACAGACGGCAATTGAAATCCACCGGTCCGGGAGGGGAAGGAGCATCCTGATGGCCATCACCACTCGTCGCAGCAGCGCGCGCCAGGATCGCGCGCGTCTCCGATCCTGTGTGTTTTGCGGAAAGCCTGTCAGCCCTGGCGACCAATCGGCCGTTGAAGAGGTTGAAGAGAGCGAGGAGCGGAACACAGGGGATTCGGGAGCATCGCCCTCTATGCGCCTGTGGCACAAGACCTGTTTCGAGCACCACCTGGACGAAGGAGAGGAATGCTGAGCCCGGCGCGCCTGTTGGGTGTTCATTCATCCGGGCCGGGCGTCGCCAGAGTACAGGAGGAGGCCATGCAACGCGTGAACTGGGGAGACACGGTGCAAATCGGATACACCGGATGGTTGGAGGACGGCACCGCCGTCGATTCGTCCTTGCTGAGCGGTCCCATGCTCTTTACCGTCGGACAGGGGAAGGTTCTTGCCGGCCTGGAACAACTGGTGCTCGACATGACGCCGGGTGAATCCAAAACCGAAAAGGTCCTTTGCCAACTCGCGTACGGACCGTATCGGGAAGAGCTTCGATACAGAGTCGAACGCTCGTGGCTCCTGGCGCAGGACGTGAAGCCGGAGGTCGGGCTGGATCTGGAGATCCGCCGAACCGACGGCGAAGTGATCCACATGAGGATCGTGGAGTTGAACGGAGACACCGTGACCCTCGACGCGAACCATCGGCTGGCGGGCAAGGACCTGATCCTGCACGTGGAATTGCTCGCCATCCCGGAGCGGCCGGTTTCGGGAGCCCCCGGCAACGGCCGGTCTCCGTCATGGGTCTCCTGACATGGTGATCGTGATTATCACCGTGGCCTTGCTCCTCTTGATCCTGTACCGCCGGAAGAGCCGGGCGCCGATCGAGCCCCCTGAACAGGCATGTTGCTCACCAGACACCCAACCCGAACCGGGTTGCTCCCGACCAGATCGAGGCGGCTGGCACGATGACGACGACACGTCAGGGAGAGACAGAATGGGAGAGCGTTTGGCGATCGAGGCGGACCGGATTGCGGCCGTGCTGTTGGCGGACGGGAACTGGCATCCTGTCAAACCATCCTCGTTTGAGATCGGCACCTACCAGTTCAAGGCGGGCGACAGAACCGTGCTCGGCGGCGGTGCCGCCTCCAGACTTTCCGAGCTCGGCGCCACCTGGAGAAATCCGGCAGGCGACGAATGGTTCGCCTGTCCTCTGTCCTCTGTCCTCCATCCTCGCTGTCCGCTATACGACCCGTTCCCATCCGACCAAGAACGCCGTCGCAACCGCCGCGAATCCGTCCGGCACAGAGCCGGTCCGTACCTAGCATGCCTAGGATGATCAGCCGGAGCGGATCACTTTCGTCGCCCAGACATCGATCGTTCGCTCGCTCGTGGCTTCCTCTGGTGGTTGCCGTCCCGCTCCTGACCGTGCTTGCCGGCTGTGACTACTGGCCACCGACTCTCCACGCGCAGATCGAAGAACTGCGGAGCATGGTCAAGGACGCCTGGGATGAGCGGGACGACCTGGACCGGCGGCTCAGGGAAGCGGATCGCCGCAATCACGAGCTCACGCGCTACGCCGCGACGCTGGCGCAACGCAACCACGACCTTCAACGACGCGTGGCCTCCCTTGAACAAGCGCTGGCTACAAAAACCGATCGCCTGGTGACCCGCCCCGCCTCTCTCCGGTCGTCCCGCGCAGACAGCTTTCGTTCCGGCGGAATCAGAGCCGGCCGCATGGTTGCAGCATTCGCGGGAGCGCGCCTGTTGCGTCTCCAATCCCCGCCCATGCGCGGGACCGACGTGCGCGCCGTCCAGAACCGGCTGCGCAAGCGCAACATGCCCGTGCTGGCGGATGGAATTTACGGAACAGCGACCAGGACCGCCGTGATCCGATTTCAGCGGGCGCATGGGCTCAGGCCCGACGGCATTGTCGGTCCCAAGACCTGGATCTCCCTGACCCGACCATCGCGGAAATAACCATCAGTGACCAGCCGTCAGCCATCGGATTCCCCCCATGCATCCCTCCCGAGGAGAGGGTAGAATGTTTTTCCTCTCCTCTGGCGGGAGAGGGTTGGAAGAGAGCCGACAGCGTCCTGCCGGAGACTGTCTCCTTCAACTCAACGGCGGGAAGGCGGACAGTTTTGGTACAGTCGCCCACAACGACCCGAACGTGGTCGAATCCCTTTCATGGATCAGCTACCGATCGAGAGCAGCCTCCCGAGTCTCCGCCGCGCGTTGGCCCACAGTCGTCACGCAGTTCTATCCGCACCGCCAGGCGCGGGGAAGACGACCCGCGTGCCGCTGGCCTTGCTTGATGAGCCGTGGCTCGAGGGCCGGCGGATCGTCATGCTGGAACCCCGCCGCCTCGCGGCGCGCGCAGCCGCTCACTTCATGGCCGTGACGCTTGGCGAAGCAGTCGGCCGGACGGTCGGCTATCGCACGCGTCTCGATACGAAGGTCGGGCCGACGACGCGCATCGAGGTCGTGACCGAAGGCATCCTCACCCGTCTGTTGCAGCACGATCCTTCCCTTGCCGAGTACGGAATCGTCATCTTCGATGAGTTCCATGAGCGAAGCCTGCACGCGGACCTCGGTCTCGCCCTGTGTCTCGAAGCGCAGCGCCTCTTTCGTCCGGACCTTCGCCTGCTCGTCATGTCAGCTACGTTGGACTGCGACAGGGTCGCAGACCTGCTCGACCATGCTGCGGTGATCGCCTGCGAAGGACGCCTCTTCCCGGTGGTCACTCGCTACCTAGATCGCCCTGTCTCCGGACCGCTGGACCAAGAGCTGGTTCGGATCATTGTGCGTGCTTTCGAAGAGGAACAGGGCAGTCTCCTCGTGTTCCTGCCCGGCATGGCCGAAATCAGGCGGGTGGAACGGCGGCTCAAGCAGTCGCGGCTCGATCCAACCGCCATCGTTGCGCCCTTGCACAGCGACCTGCCGCAAGAGGCACAGGACCAGGCTATCAGGCCAGCACTGCCTGGGACGCGCAAGATCGTCCTGGCTACCTCGATCGCAGAGACCAGCCTGACGATCGACGGGATTCGGGTCGTCATCGACGCCGGCTTCCTGCGCACGCCACGGTTTGATCCACGCACAGGTCTCACCCGGCTGGAAACCATCCGGGTGACCCAGGACTCGGCCGAGCAGCGCCGTGGCCGCGCCGGACGACTGGAACCCGGCGTATGCTACCGTCTGTGGACCGCCGCAGAGCACCAGACGCTCGTCGCACGGCGTCCGCCCGAGATCTTGGATACCGACCTCGCGCCGATGATGTTGGAACTGGCGAATTGGGGTGCCGTCGATCCCTACGCCCTGTCCTGGCTGGACGCGCCACCAGCCGGAGCTGTCGCTCAGGCGAAGGACCTGCTCACACGACTGGGCGCGCTGGATGACCGGGGGCGAATCACGCCGCATGGCCGGCAAATGGCTGAACTGGGGCTGCATCCTCGCCTTGCGCACATGATCCTGAAAACGATCCCCCTCAATCTCGGCGGCCTCGCCTGCGAGGTGGCGGCCTTGCTCAGCGAGCGGGATCTTCTGCGGAACGAGGCCGGGTGGCGCAACGCGGATCTTCGGCTGCGGCTGGACGTGTTGCATGAAGTCCAGGCGAGGGGCGAGAGGCAAGGGCCGATGGGGAAGAAAGACGTCGAACACCCGACCAGAGCCGGTGTGGACCGGTTGGCCTGTCAGCGCGTGTGGCGGGTGGCGGAGCAGTGGCGGCGACAACTCAAGATTCCCGCCTCCAGGGAGGGCGATCTCGAGCGACTGGGCGTGCTGCTGGCCTTCGCCTACCCCGACCGGATCGCGCAACGCCAGCGCGGGCTCGATCGGCGATACCTGTTAGCCAACGGCCGGGGCGCGTGTTTCCCGCAGCCGGATCCCCTCGCGTCCGAGGACTATCTCGTCATTGCCGACCTGGACGCCGACACGCAGTGGGCTAGGATCGATCTGGCTGCTCCTATTTCGCAGGTTGATCTCGAGACATGCTGCGCTGACCAGATTCGCGACGTGGAGACCCTATGGTGGGACGACCGGACACAAGCGGTGCAGGCCCGGAGGCAACGCCGGCTCGGCGAACTGGTGCTCGCGGACCTGCCGATTTCGAACCCCGCCCCCTCGCAGACCACCGCGGCGCTCCTGTTGGGTCTCCGCCGGATGGGCCTGGCCTCTTTGCCCTGGACCAAGGAGCTGCGGCAATGGCGGGCGCGGGTCGCGTTTCTGCGCCGGACGGAAGGCGCCGCGTCCGGCTGGCCCGACGTTTCCGACGAAGCGCTGCTTGACGGCCTGGAACATTGGCTGGGACCGTTCCTGGACGGCGTGACCCGACTCGATGCCCTACAGCGCCTTGATCTCTCGGGTCCCTTGCAGGCGTTGCTGACCCAGGAGCAACAACGACGGCTCGACCGGCTCGCGCCCACCCATCTCGTCGTGCCGAGCGGGTCTCGTGTCCGATTGGATTACGACGCCGGCGACGTGCCCGTGCTAGCGGTCCGGCTACAGGAGCTGTTCGGCTGTCTCGAGACCCCTCGCATCGCAGACGGCAAGGTTCCGGTCATGCTGCACCTGCTCTCCCCCGCCGGCCGGCCGGTTCAGGTGACACAGGATCTCGCGAACTTCTGGACCTCAACTTATCCAGAGGTGCGAAAAGAACTGCGCGGTCGGTATCCGAAACACCACTGGCCCGACGATCCGTTGGCTGCCAGGCCGACAAGCCGGACGACACGCCGTGTTTAGCTCCGTTCCCCCTTGCCTCTCGCCTCTTGCCCCTTGCCAGGACCGCGATTACGGATTGTGCCAGCGTGCGCCTTCATAAGAAGGATTGAATTGATGGGTGAGCTTGACGACATCCCCGTCTTTCACGGTGGAATCGAGCGTCCCGACTTTCTTATTGACGGTGACCAACAATTCCCCCCTGTTCATGAAGGGCATGAGGCCGGCCAATCGGTCCTGATTGGCTTCGATGAGCTTCTTCACGGACATCGGCCCGCTGATTTCCACTCCCACTTCCGACTCCCCCACGCTGTCGCGCAGCGTGAGCCCAAACAACAACACGGTCACCATCTCTCTGCTCCACTTCAACGATATCGGGTAACGAGGTATCGTGTTAACGAGATACCGGGGGGGGGAGCTACCCGGGTACCGCTCTCACCGTCTCCTCCTCATCCCGTTGCCCCGCTATCCCATTCCTTGCCCCGCCACCCCTTTCATGATCCCGTTAATCCGGTCCCCCGATACCCCTCCTCCCATCCGCCGGTGGCACCGAAAGCAATCTTGCCGCTTCGGATGCCGCGCGGGCAAGGGCCGGACACCGCCGGCGAGGTGGCAGTGGAGACAATCCTGTTCGACCGTCAACGCCCGGTGGTCAGGCGTGCCGGGCACCGGAGGGTTCTGATCGCGCGGCGACGGCAACAACGAGACGCCGACGACGACCAGAACGGCCAGGGCGACGAAGATCCAGTCCGCTTTTTTGAACATTAGGCTCCTGACTCCCGTCTTCCATCAGCCTGTGTCACCGCGTCATACGCCTCCTTGAGCACCTGGGCGACATGTTTGACCTGGATCCGTCCTCGCAGGCCGTTGTTCAACTGGATCATGCAGGCCGGGCAACTGGTCGCCACGATCTCCGCACCGCTCTCCTCGATCGCCCGCCGCTTGCGCTCGAAGATCATCTGAGACGTGTCGTAGTCCTTGAGGACATAGGTGCCCGCCCCGCCCGCGCAGCGATCGGCGTCCTGCATTTCGACGAACTCGACGCCGGGCAACGCCGCCAGAATCTTCCGTGGATCTTTGGTCACGCCGGCCGCCCGCAGGTGGCAGGAAGAATGATAGGTCACTCGGCGCGGCCCGATTAATGGAGCGCGAACCGCCGGTGCGTTCGGGGACTTCGCCACAAACTCCGAGATGTGCATGACCTTCCCGGCCAATTGCTCGGCAGCCTCCTGCTCCGGCTCTCCTGCGAACAGCTTGGGATAATCCTTCAGCATGAGCGTACAGGAGGCGCAGCCGGTGATGATCGTGTCATACGGTGCGAGGGATTGCAGGTTGAACCGCGCCCCCTCCTTGGCCAACCCCACATGGCCGTAGGTCTCGATCGGCGTTCCTGAGCAGCGCTGCGGCGGCAGGGCCGGTTCCACGCCATGTCGTCGGAGCACGGCAATGACGGCATCGCCCACGCCGTCGTCGAAATAGTTGGCCGCGCACCCGTGAAAGTAGGCGACGCCTCCCTGAGCGCCGCTTCCTCTCTGGACCAGTTCCGGATAACGATCTCTCAGGTGGCGGCGGGCGAGCTTCGGCAGGACCATCTCGCGCGGAATCCGCGCGTGGTCTGCGATCAGCCGCATGAACGGACGCGAGAGGCGCTCCAGCCATGCCCTCATGACCGGCCGATCCCACAGCGATTGGGTACGGGCGGCCAGTTTGAGAAGAGGCTCGAACAACCAGGGCCGCGCGTGCACCCTGAAGATCAACCCGGCCGCCCGGTTCGGATGCTCGGCTCGGCGTTTGAGGATCAAGTCGGCGACGTCCACCCCGGCCGGACAGATAGTCCGGCAAGACTTGCAGTTGAGGCAGGCTTCGACCACCCGCTTGGAGTTGAGGTAGCGATAATCCTTCGACGTAACGATCTCGAACCAGCCCCGCGAGCTCATATCCTCAGACTGGAAGACATCGTACACGGGGCAGACCGAATTGCATTTGGCGCACGTCGCGCAGGGCTTCGACAGACGGACGTAATCGATATGCTCAGTGAACGGGACGTCGCTGATCTTGACGCCTGGATTGAGCACGCCGGCCGGATCCAGTGCACGTTTGACCCTGACGAACAGCTCGTACAGTTCTTCACCGAACATCGCGCGGACGTATTCGGCACGCACGCGCCCGTCGCCATGCTCGCCGCAAATCGAGCCGCCGAACCGCGCGAGGACGGTCCGATGAATTTCGTGATAGCTTTCGACCATCTGCGCGAAATCGCGCTCGTCGTTCACATCCAGCAGCGGCACGATATGCGCGTTGCCGTTGCCGATATGACCGAAGATCGCGACCGGGACGCGCCGGCCCTGGAAGAACTCTTCCAGGTAGCGGATCAACTCGCTGATCCGCTCGGCCCGCACGACCACGTCGTCCACGAAATTGATCGGCTTCTTTTTGGCGTCGAACCGGTAGAGCGTCGGATAGAGCGCCTTTCTTGCCTTCCAAAGCTGATCGCGCTGGTCGCGGTCGAAGGCGACGGTCAGGTCTGCCGCCAGCCGGTAGCGACGGCAGATGGCGGCCATTCGTTCGGCCTGCTCTTTCAGATCCGTCGCCTCCCCGTCCGCATCCACCTCAGCCAGCAAGGTCGCGGCGGCCTCGGCTGGAATGCTGTGAGCGCGTCGGCCGATGAGGTCGAGCGTGTTGGCATCCATGACTTCCAAGGCGCTCGGCGAGAGACCGAGCAACTGCGGCACCGCCTCTCCGACATCCTCGAGATGGCGGAAGTGAATGAGCGCCGTCAGCGTCGCCTTGGGTTTGTCCACCACCCGGATCGTCGCTTCACTGATGACGCCCAACGTCCCTTCGCTCCCGACGAAGAGTTTGGGCAGATCGAGCAGCCCTCGCTCCAATCCGTCCGCCAAATCGAAGAGATTGTACCCGCAACTGTTTTTGCTCACCGTTGGGCGTTTGGCCTGAATCACGGTCGCGTGGCAGCGCACCAAGTCGAGCACGTCGCGGAGCGCCGGATGGCTGGAGCAGACCCGTTCACATGTTGGATGCGCAAGCGGATAGCCTCGCGCATCCAGCCAGCCACCCGATTCGAGGTAGATTCTCAGGCTGTAGACATTATCCTTGACCGATCCATACCGCAGCGTATGGGGTCCGGAGGAATTATTGGCCAGCATGCCCCCCAACTTGCACATCTCCCCGCTGGAGGGATCGGGACCGAACAGCAACCCATGCCGCCCGAGGTACTGGTTCAGTTCAGCCAGGACAAGGCCCGGCTGGACGCGCGCCCATTTTTCCTCACGGTTGAGTTCGAGCACGTGGTTCAGACGGGAGATATCCAGGATGACGCCGGACCCGATGGCCGAGCCGGTCAGGTTGGTGCCGGCCGCACGCGGGGTGATCGGCACGCCGCGCGCGACCGCATAGTCCACGACCCGTTGGATATCGTCTTCCGAGTCGACCAACACGACAGCTTGCGGGGTAACGCGATAGATGCTGGCGTCCACCGCATAAGCGGTCAGGGTCGGAAAATCGTCACGGACTTTGTCGGTTCCGACCAGACGCCTGAGGTCCGTAGCGACAGCCCGTGTTCGTTCGGGAAGGATAAGCGGCATGTGCGGCCCATTCTAGACGCACCGATCCGAAGAGAACAAGGCTCCGGCTGTCGAGGCATTGTCGTGGACCGGATGATTCGCTAAGATGCGAGCCGATGACGTTGCCTGCCCTGTATGTTTCGCGCCTGCTTCCCGATCCGGTCATGGCCGCGATTCGCGAGCGGTTTCGTCTCACGGCGGCTCCCGCAGTCGAGCCCCCGTCTCGCCCGGCGCTCATGGACGGCCTCCGGGAGGCGGAGGCGGCCATCTGCACCTTGACGGAAACGATCGACGATGCCGTCCTGAGCCATGCACCGCGGTTGAAAATCCTGGCCAATTACGCGGTCGGCTACAACAACATCGATCTCGACGCCGCCCGCGGTCGCGGGGTCATCGTCACCAACACCCCGGACGTGCTGACCGACACGACCGCCGACCTGACGTGGGCGCTGATCTTGGCGGTGGCCCGTCGCGTCGTCGAGGGCGACCGGCTGGTGCGGGCGCGTCAATGGACGGGCTGGGCGCCGACCCACCTGCTGGGCGCCGACGTCTGGGGCAAGACCCTCGGAGTGATTGGGATGGGCCGAATCGGGCAAGCCGTGGCGCGCCGCGCCGCCGGTTTCAGCATGCCGGTGCTGTACGCCGGTCGGCATCCGGTACAGGGCGATCCGCGGTGGGAATTCAGGTCGCTCCACGATCTGCTGGCCGAATCGGATTTCATCACGGTCCATGTCCCGCTGACGCCCGACACGCACCACCTGCTCGACAAGCAGGCCTTTGCACGCATGAAGCCCACCGCGTTTTTGATCAACACTTCGCGCGGTCAGGTGGTGGACGAAGCTGCTTTGGTGGAGGCGCTCCGTGCTGGCCGGCCGGCGGGTGCCGGGCTCGACGTGTACGAACGGGAACCGGAACTCCACCCCGGCCTGCGCGAACTCCCCAACGTCGTGCTGCTGCCCCACCTGGGATCGGCGACGCTGGACACGCGCATCCGGATGGGCATGATCTGCGTGGAGAACGTACAGGCCGTGCTGGAAGGGCGACCGGCCCCCAATCGGGTGGCCTAACCGAGCGGTCACTTCGCAAGCACGAGGTCCCGCGCCACTTCGTTGATCAGATCCGGCTCGATACGATCCTGCTTGCGCAGATAGCCTTCCAGGAGGGCGTTGTCACAGATGGTGTTGATCAGCCGCGGAATGCCCTGCGAATATCGGGCGATCAATGGGAACGTGGCGGGCTTGAAGAGGGCGTTTTTCGCCCCGGCGACCTGCAGCCGATGGTTGACATAGGCTTCGGTACCGGCGGCGTCCAGGGGCATTAATTGATACCGCATGGCGACTCGCTGATGGAGCGGCGGATCCAACGCCAGGACCTGGTCCAGTTCGGGAAGTCCGAAGAGAATGAAGGTGACCGCCTTTCGACCGTCGAGCTCGATATTGAGCAACCCGCGAAAATCTTCCATGAGATCCCGGCTGCGCAACATCTGCGCCTCGTCGATCAGCACCACCGCTTTCTTCCCCGATTCGAAGATCTCCTGCAGCCGCTGGGAAAGTTGGGTCAACAGCTCGGTCTTGGTGTCGGCCGGGGAGGGAATTTCAAGCTGCAGCGCGATCTTTCGGAGCATCCACTCCGACGTTACCGCCGCGTGGATCACGACGAGCAGGGCCGCGTCATAGTCCCCGGTTTCCAAGTCCTCCAGTAGCCGGGTGGCCAGAGTCGTCTTGCCCGTTCCGATGTCACCGACCAGGACCGCCAGACCTTTCATGTGTTCGGCGGCGTACTTGAGTCGGACGAGCGCTTCGGCATGCTGCTGCGTCTTATAGAAGAATCGACTGTCGACGGTGGTGGAGAAGGGGCTTTCTTTCAGGTGAAAGAATTCGAGGAGGCTCATAGAGCGATGCGGGCTAGAGATAAGAAATCCGGCGTTTCTTCCGTTCTTGCTGGAGGGGCACCGATGCAGCATGGACCGGCTGCTCGCGCCCGCCCTGGGCCTCCGGTTTCGCCTGTCCGGACGGGTCGGCGACCGACGCCCTGGCTCGACCCTGTTCTCTGACCCATTCGATCCGTTGCGGCACGTCCTGAAACTGCGGAATCGTTTCGTACACCCTCAGCGCGCTGTCGAAACGCCCCTCGGCTTCGTACAGGAGTCCTAATTCATACCGGATCGCCGGCATTTTGTCGCCGACACAGCGGGGATCGGCCAGGGTCTGCTCCAAATGCGCAATGGCCGCTTTGTGCTGTCCTTGTTCCTTCAGACAGCGGGCCAGCATGAGCGAGGCATCCATAAACGATTTGGGCCCCTGCATGGACAGCCGGAACTCCTCGATCGCTTCATCCAACAACCCCATGTTTTGATACGCGACGCCGAGCGTGTACCGGACCTCATGCTCGTCTTCGCCTGCTGTCTCTTCTTCCGACTTCTCGGCCGACGCGGGCGGCTGAACTTGAGCATTTTGCATTTCCACAGCAGCGGAAGAAATCGGCGGTGCCACGGGAGCTTCTTCCTGCACGACCGGCTCGAATCGGGACGCCAACTCGGCGACCATAGGACTGGCCGGCGCCAGCGCTTTCACCTTGTGATACAGCTCGGCCGGCAGCGATTCCGTTCCCTGATCGGGATGCCGAAGCAGAATGTCCAGCGCCTTAGCGTACTGCAGCGCGGCGGCCGCTGCGTCGCCCTTCTCTTCGAGCAACCGCCCGATCAGTTGGAGTGCTTCCCAATCATCGGGCTGCTCGGCCAGCAACTGGGAGAGAACCGTTTCCGCCGCCACATAGCGGCGATTGAGGATCAACGTCCGGACCCGATCGAGCAAATCCAGCCGATCTTCGGCATCACGATCTTGGGACCGAGAAGTTCCCTTCGCCCGTGCGGATTCCACGGGCGGCCGGCTGTCGGCCCTGGCGCTTTGAAACGGGAAATGCCGATCTTGCTTCAGATTGATTTTGGACGTGGTGTTCCATGCATCGTCCGGCTCCGCCCCCTCGATGACAACCCCGCCGACGCTCGCCTCATCGGAAACTGTGAGTTCGCCTTGGGTATCCTCTGAAGCGACGCGCTCGCTCGTGGCCGGATCCTGCGGCGAAGCAGACGATGGTCCAATTTGAGCGGATACCTCGGACGCCGGCTGAGAAGGGGCCCTCTCGGCTTCGCTCGCAGATCCTTCAATCTCCTGCGGTTGAGGTGCGATGGCTCCGGGCTCGAATACACGAGCGAATTTCTGAATCACCGGGCTGGCGGGTGCCAGGAGTTTGACCTTGGCGTAAAGCTCGGCCGGCAACGTCGGCAGACCGGGCTCCGGATGTTCCAATAGAACCTCGATGGCTTTGCCGTAGTGGATCGCCGCGGCGGCGCCGTCACCTTTTTCCTCGTACAGGGAACCCAGCATCTCGAGCAACGGCACGCAAGTCGGTTCGACGCTCAGGTACTCGTTGATGAGGGACTCGGCCAACCTGTAATCCTGCGCCCGCATGGCTGCCCCAGCGAGAAACCGATACTCGTTGAGCGCAACTTGAAGATCCCCTCGTTGGAGGTGGAGCCGGGCGAGCAACTGGCAGAGTTGTGGATTGCCCGGTTCGCGGGTCAGGAGTTGGGTGAGGATCGCTTCGGCGCCGGCGTACTGCCCGGCTTCCATACGCCTGGTCGCCTCGGCCAGCAGATTCATCGGCTCCGAACTTTTCGCGGGCGGCGCCGACTGAACCGGGCTCGGCCGGATCCCACGCATACCTTCGGCCGCGTCCTTGTCGTAATTCTGAACGTATTGAGCCGCCTCACTGTTGGTCGGATCGATTCGGAGTACGGCCAGATACGCGTCCCTGGCCTCGTCATAGCGCTGCTGCGCCGACCGTTCACGCCCGAGCTGCAGGTACATCGTGACGACTTCATCCTGCAGATTTTCTTGGAGGCACAGTTCAGCGACGCGTTGTTGCGCGTCGAGGTTGGACGGGTCCTGGCTGATGATTTTCTTGTAAATCTCCAGCGCTTCCTTAGTCTTGCGTTCCTTGAGATAGTATTTGCCGAGTGTCAAGTAATCGGCGACCGCGCTGCTCAGCAGCCCTCGCTCCGCATTGAGATCGCCGAGATGACGGTACACTTCGTACCGTGAGGGATCGACTTTGAGGACTTTCTTGTAGGCGGCAATCGCCTTGAGCGTCGCTCCTTCGGCTCGAAACGCCGAGGCGGCCTGAAGATAGGCTACGATCGCGTCGCCCGGCGCGTTGCGCTTCAGATGGAGATCGCCGATCGCGTTGTAGATGGTACCGTCGGTGGAGGATTCAGCGGTAAGTTTCTTCCATTCAGCGATGGCGGCGTCAAACTGGCCCCGCGAAGCAAAGAGCTGCGCGTTCTGCAGGATCGTACTGCGATCGGCCGCCAACACGAACCTCCACGATACGCAAACGCTAGCAGTTTCAATGGGTTTTGTCAAGGAAACGGTCTGAAGGACAAGGCTGGAAGAGAGCGGAAAGCCCGCGCCTGGCGCGGGCCGGATCGGACGGATTCGTGCTCGACACAGAAAGACCCCGCCCGGGCGAGCGGGGTCTCCTCACGAATCGGTGTTAGAACAGAAAGGGAACCAACAGAGACTTAGGTCAGGTTTTCATCACATTGGCCGCCTGAGGCCCCTTGGCTCCCTGCACAATGTCGAATTCGACGTTTTCGCCTTCCTTGAGAGTCTTGAAGCCCTCGCCTTGAAGGGCTGAATAGTGGACAAACACATCTTCCCCGCTTTCCAATCGAATAAAGCCAAACCCTTTCCGATCGTTGAACCACTTAACAGTCCCCTTTGTTTTCACAGAACCCTCCTTTCCTCTACAGCTCCCCGACACCGAGTCGCTGGGCCCACGAGTGCTGCGGACACAAGCGTCCGAATAGAAACGGCATGGAAATGGAATAGGAATGATCGCGCTGAGCAACGGGCTTCGTACGGGGGGTTGTTCCGGTGACGTGAGACATTTGCCGAGGGCAAAATTCGGGCAGGCATGTAACATAGCGCTCCTGAGCTTGTCAAGCAGTTCTTTGGCCTTCTGTCAACCCAATTTAGAAATGTCCTCTTCCTCCCAAAGTAGAAATGTCCGGGTTT
>JBBIOW010000063.1:0-15038 GCA_037443165.1 Nitrospiraceae bacterium
GGACCCCGTAACCCGTGCCTCACTCATCTTTTTCCCTCCCGCTCACGGTCGACTCGATCACAAGGCATCTCTCGACCAAGACCGTCGGCCGCACGCTCCATCTTCTGGAAGAAACGGATTCCACCAACACCACAGCGGCGATGTTGGCCCTGCAAGGAGCGGAAGACGGCACGACCGTGGTCGCGGAATTCCAGACCGCCGGCAGAGGGCGCCGCGGCCGGTCGTGGTTCTCGCCGCGCGGTCTGAATCTGTCTTGCTCGGTGATCGTATTGCTTCAGCCGCCGCGGGAACGAAGGGCGCAGTGGTTGTCGTGGATCCCCCTGGCGTCGGCTCTGGCCTGCGCCGACGCGGTTCAACGGGAGACTTCGTTGACGCCGTGGCTCAAATGGCCCAATGACCTGCTGGTGAATGACCGGAAAGTCGGCGGCTTGCTCTGTGAAAGCGCGTGCCGGCGGGACGGCGCCCCGTTTGTCGTCATCGGCATCGGCTTCAACGTCAATATCGATCGTGACCAGTTTCCCGACGAGCTTCGCAGGAGCGCCACCTCGCTGATGGCGGAGACAGGACATTCGATCGATCGCGCGCAGTTGTTGGCAAGGCTCTTGGAGCAGATTGAGTGTCGCTTGGAAATGCTCGCATCGGAGCCGATCGAGTCGCTGAGACAGGAATACAGCGGTCGTTGCGCGACCCTCGGACGCAGGGTCCTCGTCACCCTGGCACAGGGCGAACAGATCGAGGGTGTGGCCGATTCGATCGGCGAGAACGGCTGCCTGAGAATCATTCACAGCGGCACACCGTCCGCCATCCCACATCCGAAGCTGTTGGAAATTCACGCCGGGGATGTCCTCCACCTGAGATGATGGCAACTCCGGACGATGACAGGGTAAAATTTAACTTATGTTGCTGGCCATCGACATCGGAAATTCCAACATCGTCTGGGGGCTGTTCGACCGTCGGACCCTGAAGGGCCATTGGCGGTTGGCAACCGATCCCAGAAAGACTTCCGACGAGTACGGGATTCTGTTCTCGAACCTTCTGGCGACGGTGGGAGTGAAGCCGGAACAGATCTCGGGCGCGGTCATTTCCAGCGTCGTCCCCATCTTGACCCGACCCTTCGAGACCATGGCCCAGACGTTTTTCGGCCAAGTTCCGTTGGTAATCTCCTGTGACACGGACACCGGCCTCACCTTGCGCTACGCCAACCCGAAAGAGATCGGCAGCGACCGGTTGGTCAATGCGGCTGCCGCGTACGAGCGATACCGAGCCGACCTCATCATCGTCGACTTCGGCACCGCGACTACCTTCTGCGCTGTCACCAAGGCCGGTGAATACCTCGGCGGCGTCATTGCGCCGGGTCTGGGCATCTCTGCGGATGCGCTGTTTTCCCGTACGGCCCAATTACCCAAGGTGGAACTGGTTCGTCCCAAGTCCGTGATCGGCCGGGACACGGCGAGCAGCATCCAATCCGGCCTGGTCTACGGCTATGCGGGGCTCCTGCATGGGTCATTCTTCCCTGGTGGTCGCGACCGGCGGACTGTCCACGATCATCGCTCCCGAATCTCGAACGATTCGAGAAGTGCGTCCCCTGCTGACCTTGGATGGCCTAGAACTGCTCTACCGGCGAAGTCGAGGCGAAGGTTGAAGTCGCTTCTCCGCACACGCACCACCCTGGCCTTCTTCACCCACACGGGTAGATCCCCGACGAAACAAATCTCTTGAGACCTGTTGACTTTAAGGTCTTGGTGGCTATCTGGCTGCCTGTATAGGTACACCAGTGGATCAAGACGAGAAGAACACTAATACAATCGAAGAGTTAGAAGCGAAAACTCAGGAAGTCCCTTCTTCGTCGGAAGAGTCACAGGAAGAAACGGGACCGGCTGCTGAACTCAGGCACGCGCTCTCTTCCAAGACCGCGGAATGTCAAGCGCTTCAGGACAAGTATCTCCGGCTGGCGGCAGAGTTCGAGAATTACAAGCGCGTGACGCAGCGGGAGCAACGGGAGCAGATCCGCTTCGGGAACGAGCAAATTTTACGGGAACTGTTGCCGGTGATCGACAACTTGGAACGTGCGATTCGCTCGGCCAAAGAGAATGGCGGAGGCGAAGCCCTCGTTCGGGGCGTCGAATTGACCTTGAAGCAACTGACGGAAGCGTTGGCAAAGTTTGGGGTCCGTCCGATTGCAAGCGTCGGAGAGCCGTTCGACCCGACCTGCCATCAGGCTGTGGCTCAAGTCGAGTCGGCCGCCGTTGCGGCTAACACCGTGGTGGAAGAATTTCAAAAAGGCTATCTGCTGCACGATCGATTGCTGCGGCCCGCCATGGTCAGCGTATCCATAGGGACAGCGGACAAGCCTGAGGATTCCGCGTCATAGGAGTGGCATCGACGGATGCAATGAATTGTTGAACAAGGAAGGAGACGCACATGGGTAAGGTCATCGGTATCGATCTCGGAACCACCAACTCCTGCGTCGCAATCATGAGCGGTGGAGACCCGGTCGTCATAGCCAACGCGGAAGGCAGCCGAACGACTCCATCAGTTGTCGCCATCACGGACAAAGGAGAACGGCTGGTCGGCCAAATCGCCAAGCGTCAGGCCATCACCAACCCTGAAAACACCATTTTCTCCGTCAAGCGGCTCATGGGGCGCAAGTACCGTTCGCGTGAAGTGCAGGAAGCGATCAAGCGGCTCCCCTACAAAATCATCGAGGCAGAGAACGGCGACGCGCACGTCGAGCTACGCGGTAAACGGTATAGCCCGCCTGAAATCTCGGCGATGATTCTCCAGAAAATGAAGCAGACGGCGGAGGATTATCTGGGCGAGAAGGTCACTGAGGCGGTCATCACCGTGCCGGCGTACTTCAACGACAGCCAGCGCCAGGCCACCAAGGACGCGGGGCAGATCGCTGGGCTTAACGTGCTTCGCATCATTAACGAACCGACGGCCGCTTCGTTGGCCTACGGTCTCGACAAGAAAAAGGACGAACGCATCGCGGTCTACGACCTCGGCGGCGGAACGTTCGATATCTCCATCCTGGAGATCGGCGACGGCGTCTTCGAAGTCAAGTCCACCAATGGAGATACCTACCTCGGCGGCGACGACTTCGATCTGCGGATCATGGACTGGCTGGTCGAGGAGTTCAAAAAAGACCAAGGGATTGATCTGCGTAAGGACCGGATGGCCCTTCAGCGACTCAAAGAAGCGGCCGAGCGGGCGAAAATCGAGTTGTCGTCTTCGCAGGAGACCGAGATCAACCTGCCCTTCATCACCGCGGACGCCAGCGGGCCGAAGCACCTGGTGACCAAGCTGACGCGGGCCAAGCTGGAACAGCTCGTCGATGATCTGATCCAACGGACCATCGAACCTTGCAAGAAGGCCTTGGCCGATGCGGGCATGACATCCAGGGACATCAACGAAGTGGTGCTGGTCGGCGGCATGACCCGGATGCCCAAGGTCATCCAGGTCGTCCGCGAATTTTTCGGCAAGGAACCGCATCGTGGCGTCAACCCCGACGAAGTCGTGGCGGTCGGCGCGGCCATTCAGGGCGGCGTGTTGAAGGGCGAAGTCAAGGACGTGCTGCTCCTGGACGTGACGCCGCTCACCCTGGGTATCGAGACCCTGGGCGGCATCTTCACGCACCTGATCGAGCGCAACACGACTATCCCGACCAAGAAGAGCCAGATCTTTTCCACGGCGGCCGACAACCAAACTGCGGTGACGATCCGGGTCTTCCAGGGCGAGCGCGAAATGGCGGCGGACAACAAGCTGCTGGGGCAGTTCGACCTGGTTGGTATTCCGCCGGCTCCGCGCGGCGTACCCCAGATCGAGGTGACGTTCGACATCGATGCCAACGGCATCGTGCATGTATCCGCGAAGGATCTGGGAACCGGCAAAGAACAGTCGATCAAGATCACGGCCTCTAGCGGACTCAGCAAGGAGGAGGTCGAGAAGCTGGTCAAAGAAGCCCAGGCCCACACCGAAGAGGACAAGAAGCGGCGCAAACTCGCCGAGGCGCGCAACCAGGCCGACTCGCTGATTTACAGCACCGAGAAAAATCTGACCGAGCATGGCGACAAGATCAGCGAGGAGGACAAGAACAAGATCAAGGATGCGATCGCGACGGTTCGCAAGGCGATGGAAGGCAACGACGTTGCAGCTATCGAGTCGGCGGTACAAGCGCTGACCAGCGCGTCCCACAGGCTGGCCGAGGAGATGTACAAGAAGGCGTCCGCAGGCACAGGCCAGACCGGCACGCAGGGGGACGGGAGCACCCAGGGCAAGTCGGACGAGAAGGTCGTGGACGCCGAATTCGAAGAAGTGGACAAAGAGAAAAAGTAAAATACAATATGGCGCATCCGGACCGAGTTCCGCTCGCGCGGGGCTCGGTCTTTGTTCGACATAGAAAGTTATGGCTTCCGTGGCCAAACGTGACTATTACGAGACGCTCGGAGTCGATCGAAACGCCTCCGAGGAAGACATCAAGAAAGCCTACCGAAAGCTGGCGCGCCAATACCATCCCGATCTCCAAAGCACTGAACAGCAAAAAAAAGCCGCAGAAGAAAGATTCAAAGAGATCAACGAAGCCTACGAAATCCTCAGCGACCAAGAGAAACGCCGGCGTTACGACATGTTCGGCCACGCCGGTGCGCAGCAGGGCGCCGGCGGATTTGAGGGCTTCGACTTCGGCCGTGGCGGATTTGGCGACATCTTCAACGATATTTTCGAAGATTTCTTTGGCGGCCCGCGTGGGCGGGCGAGAGCCGAACGCGGATCGGATCTCCAATACAACCTGGAGTTGTCCTTCGAAGAAGCAGTGTACGGGAAAGAAGCCAAGCTCAAGATTCCGCGGTGGGAAGTCTGTTCGGAATGCAAAGGCAGCGGCGCCCGGTCGGCTTCCTCGATCAAAGTCTGCCCCAGTTGCAAGGGTTCCGGACAACTCCGATTCCAGCAGGGCTTCTTCAGCGTCAGCCGGCCATGCGGCCAATGCGACGGCAGCGGTCACATTATCGCGGAGCCCTGCGGCACCTGCCAAGGCCGTCAACGTGTCTACCGGGAGCGGACCCTGTCCGTGCACATTCCCGCCGGGATCGAATCGGGCATGCGATTGCGACTGGCCAACGAAGGCGAGCACGGCGTCAACGGCGGCCCCCCCGGCGACCTGTACGTCGCCGTGACCGTCAAGCCTCATCCGATCTTTTCACGCAAAGGTAACGACATCCTGTGCGACGTCCCTGTCAGCTTCGTGACGGCTGCGCTGGGCGGGAAAGTGGAAGTGCCCACGCTGAAGGGCAAGACAGTCATCAAGATTCCTCCGGGCACGCAGCACGACAAGGTGTTGCGCCTGAAGGGTCTGGGGGTGCCTAGTCTGAAAGGGCACCAGACAGGCGATCAGTTGTGCGCGATCAAAATACACATTCCGACCAAGCTGACGCCCAGGCAGAAAGAACTGCTGACCGAATTCGCCAAAGAAAGCGGGATGACGCTGGACAACGAGGGAGACAGTTTCTTCGACAAGATGAAGACCTTCTTCGAATAGTCTTTTTCGTCCACTTCCCGCCTCGCCTCTCGCTCCAACCAACCATCGAGCCCATCACCTATGCCTGTTTTCTTTATTACCGCGGCACAGGTTCAAAACGGGACCGTGACGATCACCGGCCCGCTCCTCGATCATCTGCGCGCCAGCTTGCGGGTGCAAGCGGGCGAGGAAATCCGGGTGGGCGACGAACAGCGCCGGCGTTATCGGATTTCAATCACCAGAATAGGCCGACATGAACTGGTCGGCCGGATTGTGCAGGAAGAACAGGAACCGGACCGCCGGAGTCCCCCCCTCATTCTCGCTCCAGCCTTGCTCAAGGGCGACCGGATGGATTGGCTGGTCCAAAAGGCCACCGAACTCGGAGTCTCCTCGATCGTCCCGCTGATCACGCGCTATTCGGTGGTCCGACCGCAGGCGACGCGCATTCCTCACCAGAGACTTCGCTGGGAGCGTATCGCTCTCGAAGCAGCCCAGCAGTCCGAACGCTGGGACATCCCGACTCTTGAGGGTCCCCGCGACTTCGACGAGTTTGTGCCGCGACAGCCCGACACGCACGGCAGGCTCATCTTGTGTGAGCGCGCGGACGGGTGCAGTCTGCTCGCCGTCCCTTTGCCCGAAGATGCTACGAGGCCAATCGTCCTGGTAGTGGGACCGGAAGGAGGGTGGGCGCCCGAAGAACTCGAACAGGCCCGCGCTCTCGGTTTCAGTTTCGTTACCCTGGGAAACCGAATCCTCAGAGCCGAGACCGCCGCTCTGGCGGGACTCAGTGTCCTGCAAAGCCGACTGGGGGAGTTGGGATGAAGCTGAAAGTTACGAGTGCTGAGTTCTGAGCGTTGAGTGACGGTGTTGTTCTTTCCGACAACTCAGAATTCTTCACTCAACACTCAGCACTCCCGCTTCGCCCCGTCCCTTCACGGCGCAGCGGCGATGTGCACGATGGTTCCCCGCTCGCCGCTGGCCCAGCCATGAGAAGGATCGGGAAAGGAGAGTCCGAACAGGGACACCTTAGCGTCGTTCTTCTCCTCCACCCATGTGAAGCCCGCGTCGGTGGTTCGGAAGACGCTGCCCCGTTCGCCCACGATCCAACCCGCCTGAGGACTGGTGAACCGGATACGGATGAGATCGGTTACTCTCGTGCAGGACCTCGTGCAGGGCAGGGTCCGGTCGATCCAGCGATTGCCCGCATCAGTCGTCTGAAACATCGCACCAGCGTTGCCCACGGCCCAGCCGTTCGACGGATCGTTGAAAAACACATCGAAGAACGTCACCGAGCTGGGCGCTTCCTGGGGGATCCAGGCTGCGCCGCCGTCTACGGTCGAGAGAATGGTGCCCAGCGCCCCGACCGCCGTTCCCCGCCGAGAATCCACGAAATGCACCGCATAGAGCGCGGCGTTGGTCCCGCTTATCTGGTCCGACCAGTGGATGCCGCTGTCCTCTGTGTACAGAATCGTGCCTGATCCCCCCACGACCCACCCATGCGTGGGCGACACGAAATAGAGACCGTACAAGGGGACCTGCACCCCGGACGACTGAGGAACCCAACTTTCGCCCCCGTCTTTTGAGTGGCGGATCGTTCCGTTGGCCCCGACGACCCAGCCGCGCCGGGAATCCACGAAAAACACGCCGGTCAGCCGCGCCGTCGTCCCGCTGGCCACTTTCTTCCATCGCTTTCCGCCGTCGACGGTCTTGAGGATCGCGCCGCCGTCCCCCACCGACCAACCAAGCCGGGTATCGTGGAAATAGACGCCCATCAGCGTGACCTCGGTGCCGCTCTTCTGCTGCGCCACCAGCACGCGCGGGAGTTCGGCAGCCGGAAGCATACTGGACGGGTGAACGAGCCACAAGCTCAAGAGAAAGACCGTGGCGACCGGTCGGGGCGGGAAAACGGCGGGGTTCATGAAGGATGAGATTACTGAGTCGTGCTCGCTTCCGGACTCGTATCGTTGAAGTAACGCTGATCCGGCAATCCCTTCGCTTTAATCGTGAACGGTCCGGCCTCCAAGGTCAGCCATTTTTTCGGCGTGCAACAGCTTCCGTCCGGCAGCAAATCCCACGAACCTCGGCGCACCACCAACGGACCGGTCGACAGATCGGGATTAAACTCCCCCTTCTTGCCGACGCCGAAGACGTTTCGGCGAGGGACACGGACTTTGATCTCGGTATCCGTCCACGACACTACCATTGCGGCGATATTGTTGAACAGCACCTCGGTCCTGGACACATTCTCGCCGAGATCGATGGGGGCGCTGTCATGCCCCCCTTCGTTCAGTCCGGGCTGCGTCGCTTCAGTCGTCTTCAGGAACGTACCGAACCCCGACCCTTTGATCGTCACAATCTCGTCGGCGCCGGCCGCTGTCGGGGAGTAAGACTCGATCTTCGGCGAGATCACCGTGAACGTCCCGGCCTCCGTGGACACGATCCCACGCTCGGCGCAGCAGGACCCGTCCGGGTTCGGCTTGGTGCCCCCACGCTTCACCACCACCGGACCGCTCTTGGCGCTAAACGGCACCCAGGCGTCGATTCGGTCATCGTGCCAGCGATAAATGATGGCCGGCACCCCGCCGATCTCGACGCTGTTTTCACCCTTATTAAAATCGGCGAAGGCGAACGGCGTCGAGCCGCTCTCCGAGTACAGTCCGAAATGCTCGCCCGTGATTTTGATGAGTGTCCCGATCGGCGCGCTCGCGGGCGTGACCGCCGACGCCTTGGGCACCTGGACCGTGAAGCTCCCGACCACCCGTTCTGCCCCGCCGTGTTTGAGGACAACCGGCCCGCTGGACGCATCAAGCGGCACATGGACGACGATCAAATTATCGGCCCACTTCGCCACCGTCGCCGGCCTCCCGTTAAAGAACACGCCGTCCTGCGGGGATTTGGTCTGGCCGAATCCCTTCCCGAACAGCACAACTTTGGTTCCAACCGGTCCGCTGAGCGGATCGACGCGCACCGAAGGGATGAGCGTTACAGGCGCGGCGTTGCTGACCGTGTATTCGACCGGGGCGCAACAAGAGCCATCGGGCAACGGGTCCGAGGATGCAAGCCGCACGACCACATCCCCCGACGCCGCATTGGCCGGGATCTCCACTTCGATAGTGTCGTCCCGCCAGCGGCGCGCCCGCACAGGCACCCCACCGATCAACACATCGTTGACGCCGAACATCGTATTACGATCGCGGGACCCGGCGGTGTTGCCAAAATGCGCCCCGTGAATACGAAGCAGGGTCCCCGGTTCCGCTTCGGACGGCGTCACGGAATGGATCGTTGGCCGCACGACCTTGAACATCCCCGCCTTAACTTTCTTCCTGCCCGCGATCACTTCAACCGGTCCATCGGTGGCCCTGAAAGGCACCTTTACCTCGATCAGATCCGGCTCCCAGCGCTGAATCAAAGCGGCAACGCCGTTGAACAGCACCCGGTTGGCCTGCGCGGATTTGAATGCACCGAACCCGGCGCCTGCAATCGCGACCGTGGCGCCGGGCGTCGCAGACTCCGGCGTGATCGTGATCCGGACCGCAGCGAAGGCTTGGGAATCCGACGCCACAGTGAGCGACACGATCGCGAGCAGACCGACAAGCTTCAGCGCAGCCGCAAAGCGGACAATACCGCCAGGACCTGAATCCGGGCGGGGACTGTCGCCGATCTGCTGCGAACGGAGGAGACGGACATGTCGTGAAACGTTCATATGTCGTCCTGATTCGAAAATTTGACCCTGCGCGCAGACCTGAAACCCCGCGCAACTGAGGCATGAGGCCGAGACGGGGACACACCGTGAAGCGAAGGGACAGTGCGGACTATAACAACCGCGTTTTTTCCTTGTCAAGCAAGGGCAAGACCCATGAGATCAGTTCACCGGAGACACAGGAGTCGAGGCGCTGAGGGCCGATGCGGCCGCTCTTCGGATCTCCGGGTCTCGATCGCCCGTAGCCATCCGTTCCAGAGCCGACCGCACTTCGGCTGAATCCCGCAACGGCGTCAAGGCTTCGATGGAGGCCAGCCTGGTCTGTCTGCTCGCATGTCCCAGCAGCGCCGTCAGCACCGGCACCGCCCGGCCGTCCCGTAACCGGCCGAGTTCCCTGATCGTGTTTTCTCGAACCAGAGCAGGATAGATAGATTCTACAGGTAAAAAACCGTGCGCATCCTGCAACTGCTCGGTTTTCGGCGTTTCGGCCTGAATCATTTGCTGCAGACTGCGAATCAGCGCCTCCGTCACATCCGAGCGCGATCGCGTTCTGGAGGATACGATCTCTCCGAGAAAATAAAAGTACGGATTCGTATCGAACCGCTCCAAGGCTTCGAGATACGGCGGCGTCCCGGAATCATACGCTCCAGACGTCTCCCGAATCGTCAGGTCCAGCAACGACCCCACCGAGGCATGCTCCAACTTGACCTCGCACGTAATCTCTGTCCCGTATGTATCGAACTTATACTGCTGTCCCCGTTCCTCACGGTATCGTACCTTGAGCGTCAGATCGTGCGGATCGCTGGCCCTGGGGACCACCGTGAATCCCGCGTTTGTCAGCTTGATTTTCAAAGCGGGCCCAATCTGCGAGAGGGTTCGTCCTCGCGGATGCCAGGTGAAAAAGGTCAGGTCGATATAGACGGACTTGGCCTCTGCGATCTGCGCGTATTCGGCATCCGCCAGAACCCGTTCGTTTACATCAACTGCGTGTGCGTTTTCGACCGCACCCAGCGCCAACACGGCCGCCAACAACAGTGTTCTCGCAGCCATACGTGACGTTCCGCACCCAATGCGGATACGGACATTGAAAATCGCCGCGCCGCTCGGAGTCAAGTCTGCTCCGGCTGCCCGGTCACTTGCACGATGATCTCCAGCTCGACCGGCGCATGGAGCGGCAATTCGGCGGCGCCCAGCGCGACGCGCGCGTGACGGCCCGCTTCACCAAACAGGGCCACGAGCAGATCGGACGCGCCGTTGATCACCGTCGGATGCTGAACGAACCCTTCGGCCGACGCCACGTGTCCGACCATGCGCACGACGCGCTTCACCCGATCCAACGTTCCCAATTCACTCCGAATGATCGCCAGCGCATTCAACAGGGCAATCCGGGCCGCCTCGATTCCCCGCTCGACCGTCAATTCCCGGCCCAGTTTGCCTGTCAACGCCACCTGCCCGTCGCGGAACGGGATCACACCGCTCAAGAATAGTAGGTCGCCCGCCTGAACCGCCGGCACATAGGTCGCGACCGGCTTGGGCGGAGGCGGGAGTTCGATGCCGAGTTGCCTCAATCGCTCTTCAAACGACACTGCCGGTCCCTTGTGCGTCAAGCGGATCTTACATCTTTCGAGGAGGCCTGTCATTTCGGACGAGCGACGCTTGACGTTTCACGCGCCACGTCTTCTCATCCCGGCCGCAACGCGTCTAAAAAACTCTCGCCGCACGCCAGCCGCGGGGCCCCCAAGGCTTCCGCGATCGTCTGCCCCAGGTCGGCGGCGGTCGGATGCGTTCCCAGATCCACCCCGCGTGCAAGCTTCGGCCCGCTGATCAGCAACGGCGCATACTCGCGTGAATGGATCCGCCCAATGCCGATCGGATCGGCCCCATGATCGGCGGTTAGGCAGAGGAGGTCGCCGGGACGGAGCTTCTCCTGAAGCCCCGGCAACAGCTCGTCGAACTCCTGCAACGCCGTCGCATAGGAGGGGGCGTTCCGGCGGGCCAGATCGACGTTCACAAAGATCAAGCCGCGGGGCACCTCGCTCAAAATCCTTCCTGTCTCCTCAAACACCCGGACGGTCGTCCCCGCCCGCGCGGATCGGGTCAACCCGCGACCGGCGAACAGATCGTCGATCTTGCCTATGCCTATCACCAACTGCCCAGACCGATTGAGCGTGTCGAGCAGCGTTTGTCCGGTCGGCTCCAGAACAAAATCGCGCCGCTCGGTGAGGACGAACGCGCCGACCTTTCCGGCAAACGGGCGCGCGACGATCCGAGGCACTGGGCACGTGGATTTCAGCGCCTTCCTCGTCTCTCGACACAACTTGTAGAGAGCCTCCGGCGCAACGACCGTCTCGTGGGCGGCAACCTGAAGGTCGCTGCCTCCGCTTGTGAACAGGATCAGTGCGCCGCCGCGTATGTGTTCCTGCCCCAGTTCATTGACGATGTCCGCCGCCTGGGCCGCGCGATTCCCCAGGATCCTCCGCCCGCTCACGCCTTCGACGATGCCTAAGATTTCCTTGGGAAACCCGTCCGGGTAGGCGGGCAGCGGCTCATCCAGCGACAGTCCGGCCAGTTCCCAGTGTCCAGTCATGGAATCCTTTCCCTTGGAGAGAAACCCGAGCTTGCCGAAACATCCGTCCGGTTGACCGATCGGACGCACGCCTTTGAACTCGCCGACATGTCCCAGACCCAAGGCCTCCAGGTTTGGCGCGGCCAGCCCGCCGACCTCTTCCGAGACATGCGCCAACGTGTTGCAATCGGCATCCCCGTAGTCGGGCGCATCCGGTAACGCGCCGACGCCGAGTCCGTCCAGAACCATGAGGATGACGCGGTTGACCATGGTCCGCGCACTATAGCAGAAGCCTATTCGGTCCGAAAGGCGGAGTAGTGACCGACCGGGGATAGAAACTCGCGGGCGAGCCGAAGAATTGAGAGAAAACTTGCGGGCTTAAGAGCTTATCAGTTCGTCACGCGGCGACGAGCCATCCGGTCCGTTTCCACATCACACCGCGCATTGGGTTCCCGGAAACCAAGCGACCTGCTGATCAGGGCCATCATGATGCATTCCACCCGGCATCAATCGCCGGCGTCATCGCCGCTTCGCGGCCGCCAACCATTCCTCCGTAATTTTCACGCTTGCGCTGGTGCCGATCCGATCGGCGCCCGCCTCCAACAGCGCTTGCGTCGTCCGCCAATCTCTGATCCCGCCCGAGGCCTTCACTCTGGCTTGCCCCGCAACTGTCGCCTTTATCAGCCGTACATCTTCCACCGTGGCCCCTCCGGGGCCAAAACCTGTCGAGGTTTTCACATACTCGGCGCCAGCATCGACCGCCAGCCGACAAGCCGTGGCTTTCTCGTCCTGCGTCAGATAGCAGGTTTCGAGAATCACCTTGTGACCGACTCCCGGCGTCGCCTTGACGACGTCTTCAATGTCCAACCGGACGAAACTATACTCGCCGGATTTCAGACGGCTGATGTTGATCACCATGTCCAATTCTCTGGCGCCGCGCCCGGCCGCCTCCGCCGCCTCGGCGACTTTCACCTTTGTCGTCTGGCCACCCAACGGGAACCCGACGGGAATCCCGACCCGGATCGCCGTGCCTTTGACCGCGGCCATCGCGTCATCGACATAGCACGGAGGCACAAAGACGACGCCGAATCCGTACTTCACCGCTTCTCCGCACAGACGGAGCACGTCGGCTTTGGTGGCGTCAGGCCGCAGGATGGTGTGGTCGATGAGAGCCGGAAGGTCGGCGATCAGCATGCGTCACGACACTCTGTGGAATGGTCGACGCTGATACTTCTCGACCGCCCGATTATGTTCCTCCAGTGTGGAGGAGAACTGGTGCGTGCCGTCATTGCGCGAGACGAAATAGAGATACGGCACCGGCGCCGGATACAGCGCCGCCCGGATCGATCGCGCGCCCGGACTGGCGATCGGTCCGGGAGGCAGTCCCTTCACCCGATAGGTGTTGTAGGGGCTCTTGTTGTCCAGGTCCTGCCTTCGCAGATTGCCGTCGAACGACGCCGCCAATCCATAAATCACGGTGGGGTCGCTCTGGAGCGGGATGTTTTTGCGTAGGCGGTTGTGGAAGACCGCCGAAATGAGCGGGCGCTCCTCGTCCACGCTGGTCTCCTTCTCGATCACGGAGGCCAGGGTCAGGACTTCGTGGATGCTCAGGTTGACCTGCTTCGCCCGCTCGCGCAATTCCGGCGTGAACGCTTGCCATAGATTGTCCGCCAATACACGGAGGACATCTCTGGCCTTGGTGCGACGGGCGAATCGGTACGTATCGGGGAAGAGATAACCCTCCAGGCTGTCTGCTTCGATGCCCAGAGTCCGAATGAACTCGCGATCCTGTGCTAGACGAAGGAACTCGGCCTGATCGACCACCCCCCGCGCTCCAAGTGTCTCCGCAATCTGGGTCATGGTGAATCCTTCCGGAATCGTGACCTGATGCAGGACCACGCGACCCGAGACGAGCTTGGCCAAAATCTCTGCGGGCAGCATGCCCGCGTTGAGTTCATACTCCCCCGGATGGATCTTGCGGTCGGCGTCATTGGCTTTACCCAGGAGAAGAAACGCCGAGCGGCTCTTGATGAGCTGCTCCCGCTCCAATAACGCCGCCACCTGTTGGAACGACGCTCCTTCAGGGACAAGCACGATTTTGGTGGAAGGTGTATCGGAGTGAGAAGCGGCTGGAGCGGCCGCCCATTGCATCACCTGATACCCGGCTATGCCGCCCACGCCGAGCGAGGCGACGATCAGCCAGGGAATCAGTCGGGTGGTCATCATTCCGATCTCGGCTGCGCGACGTCGTTAGTCGCCGGAACCGTCCGTCGCTTCTTCCTCCCGCCTCGCTTCGCCGCGATGGACCGTCGAGGCCAGGTTCTCGAGATAACTTTGGAGCAAGAGAGCAGCAGCCACGCGGTCCACCGCTCCCTTTCTCTTCTTCCGGCTGACGTCGGCGGCGACCAGGAGCTGTTCGGCGGACTTGGTGGTCATCCGTTCATCCCAGGTGACCACCGGAACGTTGAGGACCTGCGTCAACCGCTCGATGAACTGGTTCACCGCCTGCGCGGCCGGCCCGACCTCGCCGTCCAGCCGAAGCGGAATCCCCATCACCACCGTGCCGACTTCATGCGTCCGCACGAGATGCTGGATGTGCGCGATATCAACGTCGAGACTGCGCCGTTCGAACGTTTCGAGCGGTTGCGCGATCCATCTCAACTCATCGCTCAAGGCCACGCCGATGCGCTTGGTGCCGTGATCCAGAGCCATGATGCGCGTTCCAGCCATCAGCTTACCGCTCCAGCGCCTTTTGCACCAGCCCAAACACTTTTTCCAGCGCCGCCCCGAGCCGTTCGGGATGCTTGCCGCCGGCCTGCGCCATCTCGGGCCGCCCGCCACCGGTCCCCCCTACCTCAGCCGCCAGGTCGCGGATCAAGTCGCCAGCCTTGAGACGCGCTGTCAAATCTTTGGTGACCACCACCAGCAATGACGCTTTACCTTCATTGACCGCCCCCAACGCGATCACGCCGCTCCGCAGCTTGTCCCGCAGTTGATCGGCCAACGCGCGCATGCCGGCGACATCCAGACCGTCGGTCCGCTGGACGTGCACCCGGACACCGCTCACGGTTCTGACCTGCGCGTCGAGCGCCGACCCGCCAGCCACCTTGAGTTTCAATTCTTCCAGTTCACGCTCCTTCTCCTTCAATTGCGCCGTCAGCTTGCGGGTCTTCGCGACCAACTCCGAAGGGCCGGTTTTGAGCAGCTCGGACAACTCGCGGATCTCCGTCTCGAACAGCTTCATATGGACAAGCCCCCCG
>JBBIOW010000064.1:0-14860 GCA_037443165.1 Nitrospiraceae bacterium
TACGCTGTTGCTGGATGAGCCGACAAACCACCTGGACCCGGCCTCGGTGGACGTACTGACCGACGCCCTCACGGAGTTCCCTGGGACTATCATCTTCATCTCCCATGACCCAACGTTCCTGACCCGCGTCGCAACGCGGGTGGTCGAAATCGAAGACGGTCAAGCCAAGAGCTATTTCGGCGACTACGAGTACTACCTCTGGAAGAAAGCGCAGGAGCTGGAATCGATCAAGGAAACGCGCGAAGAACTCGAAGAGCAGGACACGGGACGGACTCGATCGGAAGCGACCGGCGTCACGGCAGCCACGGCGCCGAAATCCAACGCCAGGGACCGCCGCGAACTGTTCAAGACTCAGGCCAGACTGGAGAAACAGGTTGCGCGCGCGGAGGCGGAGATTGCGGAGATCGAGCGAAAAATCCGGACGCGCGATCAGGAACTAGCCGATCCGGTCCTCTATCAGGATTTCACCCGGTGGCACGATCTGCATCTGGAACAGGAAACCTGGAGGAAGGATTTGGAGCGACTGACAGCTCGGTGGGAAAAGCTGTCCGAGGAACTCGACTGGGTCAAGCAGACGCTGGGGGCGTAAGGCTACGGCGCTTCCTTGAGGGTTTCCTCAAGATAATGGTACAGCCAGCGGTTTTTCTCTTTCGTCACCAATTCATCCCAGACCACACCGATCAAGAAGCCTTTTTCCCATGGCTTGACCCACGCCACGCTTCCGGCGAGCCTTTCCTGCTGCTCCACCCGATCAGGGTCCAGAAACGCCAACGAAACGGTCACCTTCTCATTGACCGGCAACTTTTCCTTGGCGTGCAGCCCGGCGCCAATCTTATTGACATTGTCCAGGACAGCGGTGACGCCCTTGCCTCCGCTCCTGGGCGTGATGTGGGCGGACCCCACCAGCGTGGCCCGGACGTATTTCCGTCGTTCATTAGGTGTCGCGACCGATCCCATCGTCTTTACTCCTCGGCGTTGCCCTTAAGTATAACTGAACAGGATCGTTTGTCCACAGCCAATTTCGGACCGCGGTCAAGGCGGTTTGGGCCGGTAATAGTGCCTGCCGCGGAGCCGTTCCGGCAGATGAGCCTGCTCGCTTTTGGCTGCCGGATCGCTGTGCACGTACCGGTATCCCTGCCCATACCCGAGATCCCGCATCAGCGAGGTCACCGCGTTCCGCAAGTGGAGCGGGACGCTTAAATTGCCGAATTCCCGCGCGTCCCGAAGGGCTTCAACCAGGCCGATGTACGAGGCGTTGTCCTTCGAACAGGAAGCCAAGTACGTGGCCCCCTGGGCCAGATTGATCTGAGCCTCCGGCAAGCCGACGAACTCCACCGCCTGGAAGACCGCCGTGGCCACGACCACGGCCAGGGGGTTGGCATTACCGACATCTTCCGACGCGAAGATCACCATGCGCCGGGCGATGAACTTGGGGTCTTCGCCCCCCTCGAGCATTCGCGCCAACCAATAGAGGGCTCCGTCCGGGTCCGAATCCCGCAAGCTTTTAATAAAAGCCGAGATGAGGTTGTAGTGTTCTTCCCCGGCCTTATCGTAGCGGAGCGATTTCTTGAGCAGCGCCGACTCCAACCCGTGCTCGTCGAGCAGCCGGCGTCCGCCCGGATCTGGCGGCGTCTGGGTCGCCACGAATTCCAACGCCGTGAGCAAGGACCGGGCATCGCCGTTCCCGAATCCAATCAACCGCCGCTTGGCTTCCGGCGTCATGTCGATCTTGAGCTTTCCAAGACCTTGTTCCTCATCGGCCAGGGCCCGATCCAGGATGCGGGCCATCGCGTCATCCGACAGGGGTTTGAGGACGACGACCAGGGAACGCGAGAGGAGGGGCGCGATCACTTCGAACGACGGGTTTTCCGTGGTGGCGCCGACCAGAATGATCGTCCCGCGCTCCACGTGTGGGAGAAAGGCATCCTGCTGGGCCTTGTTGAAACGATGGATTTCGTCGACGAACAGAATGGTGCGCCGGCCCTGGAGCGTGCGCCGCTGTTCCGCGGCACGGATGATTTCCCGCAGTTCCGGAATCCCGCTGGTGACCGCGGAAAACGGAACGAATTCCGCCTTCGTGTGGCGGGCGATGAGATGCGCGAGCGAGGTTTTCCCGGACCCCGGAGGCCCCCAGAAAATGACGGACGAGAGCTGATCTGCCTCGATCGCGCGCCGCAGCGGTCGATCCGGCGCGACGATCTCCTCCTGGCCGACGAAGTCCGAGAAGTCCTGCGGGCGCATCCGTTCGGCGAGGGGCGCCCGCACGACGTGCCGCTCAGCCGAACCGGAAAAAAGATCGCCTTCCTGATGCCATGGATTGGCCATAGGTTCACACGATGAGCGGGCAAATTGTATACTTTTGGAATAACACCCGTAAATGGCGTTGACAGACTCGGGAGCGCCTGTTTCGGTCTTGGCGCGCATAATTCATGAACACTTCTGCTGCCTAGGCCCATTGCTACAAAAGAGCAATGGGCACCCCGATTCACCGCTGCGACCTGCCTGCCGCGCGTGGCTTGGCGCAGGCAGGCAAGCCGGCATGCGCCTGAACGGCATGCCGGCGGGCAGGCTCGCCCCGCGCGGCCTCAACGTACTGTCCACCCGTTGCTCAGGGCGCCCATTGCTCTTCCGGCTGCAATGGGCCCAAGCAACGGGGGCAACGCGACGAGCCGTCATGAATTATGCGCCTTGGCCTCTTGACGAGATAACGATCTCTTGATAGGGGAAACACCGCGCAAGAGCGACCGTTCACGATCAACGAAAGAGCAGACCAATGATTGTTGAAGTCAACGGCGTCCATCTCGCCTACGACGACCGAGGCACGGGGACGCCCATTGTGTTTCTCCATGCGTTCCCCTTGAACCGGACCATGTGGGCGACTCAAGCGGGTGCCCTGTCGAAGCGGTTTCGTGTCATCACCGTGGACCTGCGCGGACATGGTGAATCGGACGCGCCGCTGTGGCGGTACACACTGGACCAGTTCGCGGACGATGTCACCGCGCTCTTGGACCGTCTCTCGATCCGGCAGGCGGTCATGGCCGGGCTGTCGATGGGAGGGTACATCCTGTTCGCCATGTACCGCCGCCATCCCGACCGGATTCAAGGGTTGATCTTTGCGGACACGAGGGCTGAAGCCGACCAGCCGACCCAAGTGACCTGGCGGTTCAATCTGGCTCAGAACGTCTATAAGGTAGGGCCGAAGGCGGTCGCCGACGAGATGGTTCCCAAACTCCTCTGCCCGGCCACCGTGCAGAAGAATCCCGGCTTGGTCGAGCGGGTTCGGGCCATCATCATGAGCACACCGATCAGCGGAATCGTCGGCGACCTCATGGCGATCGCGGAACGGCCGGACTCCACGCCGCTTCTGAGCACCATCATCTGTCCTGCACTGGTATTGGTCGGCGATCAGGATACGTTGACCTCGCCGGAGGAGAACAAGCGCATTGCGGACGGAATCGCCGGCGCTCGGCTGGAGGTCATTCCCGGCGCCGGCCATCTGAGCAACATGGAGCAACCGGAAATCTTCAATCGAGCGGTGACCGCGTTTGTGGAAAGGATTGGGGGGAGAAGAAATTCTGAATTCTGAATTCTGAATTCTGAATTCTGAATTCTGGAGTAACAGTGTGCCGATTCAGTATTGACGACTCAACACGGTTTAATCCGCGTCCCCGACGCTGCCCCGCCGGATGAGCTTGAGGAATTCGTCCCGCGTCTGCTGCTGGCTTCTGAAGACCCCCAGCATGGAACTGGTGACCGCGACGGTATTCTGCTTCTCGACGCCGCGCATCATCATGCAGAGGTGACGGGCTTCAATCACCACCCCGACCCCGTGGGCGTTCAGCTTCGACTGCAGGGTCTCCGCGATCTGCACCGTCAGCCGTTCCTGCACCTGGAGCCGCCGGCTGAAGGCGTCCACGACGCGCGGGATCTTGCTCAGGCCAACCACTTTCTTGTTGGGGATATAGCCGACGTGGCACTTTCCGAAGAACGGCAGAAGATGGTGCTCGCAGAGGCTGAAGAAGTCGATGTCCTTCACGATCACCATCTCGTCATAGTCGATCGGGAACATGGCGCCGTTGAGCAACCGCTCGATGTCCTGCTGATAGCCCTGCGTCATGAACCGCAGGGCTTTCGCCACCCGTTCTGGCGTCTTCAGGAGCCCGTTTCTCCTCGGCTGCTCGCCGAGCATGGCCAATAGATCCACAACCAAGGCCTGGATCTCTCCAATCTCGGCCGGACGCCCGTTGGCGCGAATGGCCCGGCTTCGTCCCGCTCGTCTCACCGTCGACAGACGATTACCCATGAGTTGCTCCGGTCATCGTCTCCCCGCGCGCTTCCGATCCGGCGTACTCGAAGTAGTTGTCGCGGGTCTCGATGACCCCCACTTTCTCGAGCCGGCCTTGAGGGACGCGTGCGACCAGCAAGTCCCAGATCAGCATGGCGAGATTCTCGCCGGTGGTCGTGCGGCCGGTGAATTCCGGGTCTTGATTCAGATCCCGGTGGTCGAAGCGCTCCACGATGGTGTCGATCACGATACGGTCCAACTCCCGGAGATCGATCACGGCGCCGGTTTGAGGATCGATCTCGCCCATCACCGTGACCAGCACGACGTAATTATGCCCGTGGCCGTTGGGATTATTGCATTTCCCGAACACGGCCCAGTTCTCTTCTTCGGACAGGCGCTCGGTGTGCAGCCGATGCTGCGCGCAAAACCGATACCGCCGTGTGACGCTGGCTCGATCCATGACCACGCGCTTGCTCGCCATCAGTCGTGAGCAATCAGCCACGAGATCAAAAGAATCGGGCCGGAATTGCACCTCCTGCGGAAAGGCAACTCCGGCCCCTCTCTCGAGTGTCTCTTCACTTCAGGCTGACGGCTGAATGCCGAGAGCTGACCGTTTCTCCTTAGGCGCTGAACGAGCTGCCGCACCCGCAGGTGGTCTTGGCCTGCGGATTTTTGATGGCAAAACCGGACCCCTGCAGGCTGTCGACATAATCCACTTCCGCCCCGCTCAGCAGCGGCGCGCTCTGCGAATCCAGAATGACCTTCACGCCTCCCTTCTCGATGACGGTGTCGTCATCGGACAGTTTCGACTCGAAAGCCATGCCGTATTGATACCCGTGACACCCGCCGCCGCGGACATAGATCCGCAGACCGACCGTGTCCTTCTCTTCGGCCATCAGTTCCTTGATCTTCTGCTCGGCCACCGGCGTAATGGTGATCATTGTTCTCCTCCCTCTATGATTGCTTGTAGTCTATCACACCTTCTTCATGGAAGGCTGCATTCGTGATCGCTCGACCGTGCGTCCCGCTCCTGAGACGAGGGCGACTCCCATTTCGATTCCGGTACCCGTACGACCACGTCGCCCAGCACGCGGGCCTGGCACCCGAGACGATGCCATGGCTCTGACAGCGCCTCCCGATCCAATAGATCCTGCTCGTCGAAGTCGATCTCGGAGAGATTTTCGCCGCCCGCCTGCACCTCGACCCGGCAGGTTGTGCAGGAGGCGTTGCCGCCGCAATCATGATTCAGGGGGAACCCGAGCATCTGAGCCGCCTCCAGCAGCGTGACATTGGGTTCCACGTCGCCGCTCTTCCCCTGGGGGTGCAGGAACGTCACACGCGGCATCGCCGAACTTCCTCACGCATGGGAGCCGATCCCGGCCGCCACGGGCCGATAGGGGCACCGCTGCAACCTGATATGCTCCTCATATTCGTGCCGGAACAGTCGCAAGCTGCTCTGCACCAGCACCGCAGCGCCAGTCACCAAGGTGCAGTATCCCGTCCCTTTCACGAATCCGCAGAGCTGCAGCAGATTGTCGAGATCTTTCTGAGTTCCTTCGCCCCGCTCCACTTTATCGACGAGCGTCGCGAGATTGATCGTGCCCATGCGGCAGGGCGGACACTGGCCACAGCTCTCGGTCTTGAAGAAATTGGAAAATTTCAGCGTCTGGGCCACCATGCAGGTCGTATCGTCCACGACGATCACGCCGGCCGAGCCCAGTCCGGTTCCGGCTTTCTTGAGAGAATCGAAATCCATCGGTAGATCCAGTTGGTCGGGTGTGACCATCGAAAACGCCGGGCCGCCTGGAAACACAGCTTTCACCTTTCTCCCGCCCGGCACCCCGCCTCCGCACTCCTCGATCAGTCGCCGGATCGTCGTCCCCATCGGCATCTCGTACACGCCCGGCCGGTTCACAGCCCCGCTGAGCGAGAACAACATCGTGCCCGGACATTTTTCCGTGCCCACCTGTGTGAACCAGTCGGCGCCGTTTCGGAGGATGCGCGGAATATTGCAGAGCGTCTCCACGTTGTTCACCAACGTCGGCTTGCCGTAGAGCCCGAAGTCGGTCGGATAAAACGGCGGCTTCTGGCGGGGCATCGCCGGCCGGCCCTGCATCGACTCCAACATCGCCGTTTCTTCTCCCGCGACATAACTCCCATGACCGGCAAACAGCTCGATCTCGATGTCGACGCCCTTGCCGAAGATGTTCTTGCCCACAAACCCGCGTTCCCTGGCCTGCGCGATGGCCTTTTTCAGGCTCTCATGCTCCTCCTGATATTCGTGGTTGATATAGATGAACGAGGCCTTGGCATTGACCGCATACGAAGCGATCAAACATCCCTCGAGCAGTTGATGGGGGGTGTGTTGGAGGAGATACCGGTCCTTGAACGTCCCGGGCTCATGCTCGCCGGCATTACAGACGAAGTAGCGTTCCTTGATGCGGTGGTGAAGAACCTTGTCCCACTTGGTGCCGGTCGGAAAACCGGCCCCGCCTCGGCCGCGAAGCCCGGACCGCTTGATTTCCCCGACAATGTCGTCCGGCTGCAGCTCAGTCACACATTTCCGCCAGGCCTCATAGCCCCCCACTTTCAGGTAAGGGTCGATCTCCCACGGCTTCCCGTTGAGCTGTTGCAGCACGCGCGGTTCCGCAGCCATCACCAGGTTCCTCCGGAAGAATCGAACGAGAGGCTAACTATACGGCCCGCTTACCCGGCTCGTCAAGCCAAGGGCCGGCGAATAGGGCTGATTCTCAAGGAGTTAGGGCCAGGGGCCTAGATCCGGATGGGCATTTCGGCCGTACACCAGGCGGCGGTTCTACGGATGGCCATCATCAGAACCGTAACCCTGTCACGGCTTGCGGCATAATCCCGCGGAGGCAGCGAACGAGACTTCGAGACCGGACCCGACGCGATTCGGCCGTACCCGCCCGCCGGTCACTCACAGAGATGATCGCGCCGGACCTACTTGAAGTGGCTGGCGGCCGCCATGAAGAACAGCATCGGAATCGACAGCATCACATTGATCCGCGAGGCATAGAGCGCCTTCTTAGCCACCGCCGCCATTTCCGGAGGAGTCGGCTTGCCGGTCTCCGCGGACTCCTTGGTCCACTGGATGATCTTCTTCTGACACGGCCAGATGATCGCATGGACGTTGGTCATCATGATCAATCCCAGGAGACCGCCGATCCATATCGCCTTGTCGCCGGTGCCCTCAAGGGACGGGTGCAAGTAAAAGATCAACACTAGCCCAGCCAGCACGGTCACGGTCGCCCCGTGACGGAACCAGTTCAGCGCAGCCGGCATCAATCGCGGGATCACGACCCCTTTCTGGCCGGCGTCCAGCGATTTGAGGAACCCCGCGTTGATGAAGTTGAAGAAGTACAGAAGCCCGATCCAGGTGATGCCGGCCAGGAAATGGAGCCAACGGAAGATCTGCTCGAACCAGGCTCCGCCGTCCGGCATGCCGGCCATCGCCACCCATATCCCGACCAACACGATCGTCAGCGCGAATCCTACGGCCATCGTCTGGTAAGGATTTTCGAGGAATGTCATAGCGTCCCCACCTTCGGTTAACTGCTAAGCCGAAGTGTCTACTGCAAGCCGAGCCGGAATGTCAAGCGGCGGTCACGTCCATCGTCAACGGTCATTCGTCAAGCGTCATCGAGAAGATCCCAGGACGTCACGACTGAGGATTGGCGCTTGACGGTTGACGATTTCTTCACGCCATCAGGCGGTCGACGACCGCGCAGAGTTCACGCACGGCGGTCGCGGAGGCGTGCAGCGCCGCGCGTTCTTCGGCGGTCAGCTCGTATTCGACGATGGCTTCGGCTCCGTTTCGCCCGAGCTTGACCGGCACCCCGACCACCACGTTCTGCAGGCCGTATTCACCTTCACACTGCACGGCGCAGGGCAGGATGCGCTTCTGGTCCTTGAGAATCGCTTCGACCATTTCGACGACGGACGCCGACGGCGCATAATAGGCGCTGCCGGCCTTCAGCAAATTGACGATCTCCGCGCCGCCCTCGCGCGTCCGTCGGATCAACGCCTCCCATCGCTCCTTGGGCAACTGTTCGGTGACCGGGCGCCCCGCCACGGTCGTATACCGCAGCAACGGCACCATCGTGTCGCCGTGCCCGCCCAGGACCATCGCCTGCACGTCCGTCCCGGCGACGCCCAGTTCTTGGGCGATGAACGATCGCAACCGCGCCGAATCCAGCACGCCGGCCATGCCCAGGACGCGGCTTTTGGGAAACCCGCTGACCCGCCGAGCCACATGCACCATCACATCCAGCGGATTGGTGACCATGACCAGAATCGCGTCGGGGGACCGGAACGCAATCTCGCGCACGACCGATTGCACGATCTTGGTGTTGGTCGCCAGCAGTTCGTCGCGGCTCATGCCGGGCTTGCGCGGAACACCCGAGGTGATCACCGCGACGGATGAGCCGGCCGTTTCGTCATACCCATTGGTGCCGACGACGCGGGAGTTGTAACCGCAGACCGGGCCGGCCTGCGTGATGTCCAGCGCCTTGCCTTGGGGAACGCCTTCGACGATATCCACCAGCACGATGTCATAGCAATTCTTCTCCGCCAGCCGCTGGGCGACCGTCCCCCCGACGTTCCCCGCCCCGACCACGCTAATCTTCGGACGTCCCATGCTCCCTCCGTCAATGCGGAACGAGGAATGTGGAATGATGAATTAAGGCTCAAAGCCTGCCATTCCACATTCCTCATCCCACATTATTATTTCATTCGTGCTCCGTCCCCCCCCCGACTTTGAAATTGATCGTGCACACGAAATTTTCGCCGTCGTAGAAGTTCACCTTGATCTTTTTCTTGCCGTACGTCTTGGCCAAAAACTCTTCCGGGTGGTCGATCAGTTCCTGATACGTGCCGGGTGCGTACTCGCCCAGTTCGACAAAGCTGACGATCATGCCGGTTTTGACTTCCTGCAGAATTTTCACCGAGCATCGAGGATAAATTTCCCAGAACTTCGCGTCGATTTCTTCGCGGGTCGGCTCCGGTCGTTCCTCACCGGGCTTGACGGCCCGGTTCGCAAACTTGGCCTGCCGCCGGACATAGGGGTACTGCTGCCCGGTAAATAGTTTGTAGAGCCAGCCGGGGACAGTGGTTTTTTCCGAGTGGTCTGGCATTTGTGACCCGAACTCAACTGCACGGCAAGCGGTGCGAGGCAAGGGGCACGGGGTATGCCAAGGGCACTTCGGATCGACACCTCTCGCCTCGTGCCTCTCGCCTCTTACCTAATCCCGCTACGCGGTCAAGCGCCGATAGATCATCGGCAGCCGTTCCGGCAGCGTTTCGACACGGTCGATGATCAGAAACCGCACGTCGCCGTACAGCCGGCGCACGTAGGCGTCGGCTTCCCGATCGACCGTAATACAAAACGGTTCGACCCCACGGACACGGGCTTCCCGGAGCGCCGCCTTGGTATCCTCCAGCGAGTAGTCGTCCCGGTACCCGTCGTCCAGCGGCCGGCCGTCGTTGATGAGAACCAGCAGGCGGGTCTTGGCCACTTGCGCCAACAGCTTCCGCGTGGCATGCCGAATGGCCGCGCCGTCTCGATTCTGATGAAGCGGCATGATCCCGCCCAAACGATGCGCCGCCCGTCCGCCGATCGGCTCGCCGAATTCCTTGAGAACGAAAAACTCGACCTGAAACCGCCCGCGTCCGGAATAGCCGTACACGGCATACTGGTCACCCACCGCTTCCAGCGCTTCGCACAAGAGTACGAGGCTCTCTTTCTCCACGTCGATGACGCGCCGCCCGTCCGCGAGCTGCCGACTCGTCGACCCGCTCATGTCGATCAGGAACGCGGCGGCGACCTGCCGCTCCCGCTTTTCTCGCCGCATGTAGACGCGCTCCGACGGCTCCGCGCCCGCGGCCACGTCGGCCATGCGCCGGACCGCCGCATCCAGATCGACTTCGTCCCCGTCCGCACGGTCCGACACGCGACGCAACCCGGGCGGGCGGAGGCTTTCAAAATAGCGCCGCAGCAGCGTCACGCCCGCACGATGGGTTGCCAGAGTCTCTTCGATAAAATCGGAGGGACCTTCGGCGGCCTCCCGCTCCACGATCTGACACCAATTCGTCCGGTAGTCCCGAATCGCGGCATCCCACTCGTGATACCGGAACACGCGACCGCCGGCCGCGTGAACGCCCGGAGGCTCCCTCTGCTCGTTCTCGGCCAGCAGCCACTCCTCCAGCACTGACGGCCAGGCCTGACCGGGCATCAATGCTTCTCCGGTGGATTCTCTGCGCGGCGCGTCCGAGGAGCGGCCCCGTCCGGTCGCGTCAGCCGGGCCGGCCGAACCTGTGATTCCGCCCACGGCCATTTCCACACTGCCTTCGGAACTGTCCGAGAAGTCGGCAGATTCCTCGCCCGCCCCGCTTCGATTTCGCACCAGATCCGGAGGCATGGCACCTCGATACGCCCAGTTGGTCACAGGCCGATAGGCGCCCGTCATCTCCTCGGAGGCCTGCGGTCCTGTACCCCGATCCGGCTGCGGCGCGGAACCTTCGCCTGCCTCGCGTTGGGAAGATGTTCCCCCCATCTCCTCCAAGAGCCCGTACACGTGGTGCGCCGCCCGGACGGCGTCCTCCGCCGTCGCTCCCGGCCTGAGCATGCGTTGGCAGAGCCACCACGCCCGCTCGACGATCTGCGCCACTGGATCGGGAATCCTGACGGTGCCGGGCTCGGCGGTGGTGAGCAAGAGCAGCGCATCGACGACCAATTCGCGGACCGACAATCCGTGCCGGAGCGAGCGAGTCGTCGCCGCCTCGCGGGCCAGGCGCGCGAGATCGCGACTGAGTCCCGGATATTCCAGCCGCAGCAAATATTCGACCCGGGCATCCTCCAGAATCGCCCACAAGTCCCGGACGAGACCCGGCTGCGGATAGAGATCGAAAAATTGCCCCAGGTTCTGCGGGACCGGCGCGACGGACTCTTCCGGTATATCCCGCGAGTCGCGCCCATATCGTCGGTGGACTTCCTCGACCAGATCGGCCAGCGCCCGGATATTCAGATTGTAGGTCCCGAATTCCAGATGTCCCGCTTCGTGCGCCGTCATCACGTGATACAGCCGGATGTTCTCCTCTTGCGCCGCGCAGCGCCGCAGGATCGCCGGCAAGGCGATGCTGCGCCCATCGTCCCCCACAGTGGCGCGAACCGGTTCCCTGTCGGTCCCGCTGGATTCCGCCAACGCGCGGATCGTCACATCGGTCCCGCAGAGCGCTTTCGCGAACAACTTCAGCGACCGGGCCACGGACCGGAGCGGCACCCCGCTTATCGCCTGTTCCGCCGACGCCAGCGCCTTGACAGTCTCCAGGCCGAAGTAGGCCCGCCCCCCTTCCACACTGTAGGCCAAGACCTCCATGCCGGCTTTGAACCAGGTCTCGAATTTGATCCCGGCGTCGGACACATCGCCGATCAGCACCGCCAACTCGGGCGCACGGCGCAGATAGGCCAGCGCCGCTTCGGCATCCCGTTCTCCAACCAATGTGCCGTACCGCAAGACCCGCAGGCGCCAGTCCGGGTCCGGCAGGCGCCGCATCAGCGCCGGAGCCTCCGCCAAAAACGCGATCGCCGCATCGGGCGCCCGGTCGGCGAGCAGCGAGCCCAGCGCGACCACGGCCTGTCGGACGGCATAATCGTCGAGAGCGCCGAGGATGGTCGGGCTGGTCCGGAAGAATTCCAGCGTGCCTAGGTAATCGGTCTTGCCGAGGCTGTTGTTTGCGATCAGCTTCATGCCGAAGGCGACCCACGGCCGGAGATCGCCGGTCCGAAGCACGCGGGCGACCTGCGGGCTTTGTCGCACAAACTCGATCCCCACGACGTAATCCACGCGGGCCAACTCGGCGCCGATTTCGCCCCAGGCGCCCAACTGATCAGCCGGCAATCTCCTCGTCAGCTCCGGCGCGACCCTGAACAATTCCAGCCCCACGTTCGGATCCTGTTCGGCCCACTCCAACGCGACCCCGAGCACATGCGCGCGCGCCGAGTCCGGTTCAACGGCATGGAGCAACAGGGGGCTTTCCTTGAAGTACTTCATCGCCGCCGCGCCGGAGGATCCGGCTATGGCGATCCCGAGATCCAGCCACGGCACGGCATGATCGAGGCAGCCGCGGCGCATCAGTTCGGGAAACGCCTCGATCGCGCACCGCGCGACCTTCCGCGAGACTTCCTCCAACTCATCGAGCAAGACCAGAGCGGCTTGCACCGAATCGGAACGCCGGACAGACTTCGCCAAGGCCTCGACCAGCTCGATGGCGGTCGCTCGGCCGAGCTGATCGGTCAATCGCTCAGTCAAGTGTTCGTTCGGTTCCATCTCAGCAACCAGCGTGTGCGGGCGCGAGCAGAAGAGTTTGACGGGCCCGCCTCCGCCCCTTGTCCCTCGCCTTCTTGAAGAAGTGATGGATTGTAAAGGAGGCCCTTCCGCTTGTAAACTGCGCTCTCACGGACTGGTCGGTCTGCCAGCTATATTGGATGCACCATTGCCGGGGGGATCAGAATGCCCGAACCGCGTCAAGAGAGCTTAGAGAAAATGTGGAAGTTCGTGCGGGGGTTCGCGGACAAGAGCGGAACGACGTTTCATCCCAATCCCGCCGTGACCGAAGCGGTCGTCAAGGGCCTGGCCGCGCATGTGGACGAACTGGGAAAGCCGCTTTGCCCCTGCAATTTCTACCAGGACAAGCAAGCGGAGGCCAAGCAGCGGCGATGGATTTGCGCCTGCGACGAAATGCAGATCTATAAGTACTGCCACTGCCTCCTGTTCGTGCGGGAGGACGGCATGCCAATCACCGAGTACCTCCCGGAGGACCACGAAGGCCGGCAGATCTACGGTCTGATCACCGACCCGACTCCGGACAAAGGCCGTGCGCTTCGTCATAGGGCACAAACGCAGAGCAAGCCCGGCCGGGTTCAGATGTCCGCCGCCACCGAGCCTGGGCCGAACCTTTGACCAACATCCCGCCCCTTCGCCGCGGCGGGGAGGACCCTCAGCGTGTTTCGGCTCCGAATCGCGCCGCGCCTCCTCCTTGCCTGTTTCATACTCTACGGGCTCGCCATGGCCGCCGTCGATCCCAAAAGTCTCCCCGTCGTCAGCGATCTCGCCAAGCGGTTGAAAGCCCATGTCGACCGTCTGGCCGGCCCCGAACTCGCGGGGCGAAAACCGGGCACCCTCGGCCATCGGAAGGCGGCCGCCTACATCGAGGCCCAGTTCCGGGAAGCAGGGCTCGTCCCCTTGGCGTCTTTACACGGATACCGGCAACCGGTCCCGGCAACGCTGGGAGACAACCTCCTCGGTGTTCACCCTTCGACACCGCACCATCCGGCGCCTCGGTGGATTCTCATCGGGGCGCACTACGACCACTTAGGCGGCCGATACCTGGGCGCCGACGACAACGCGTCCGGGGTGGCGATCCTGATCGAAACCGCCCGGACTCTGCCGTCTCTCCAGGCACACCGGGTGCTGTTCGCCGCGTTCAATACGGAGGAGCCCCCTTATATCCGCACGTCCCTCATGGGATCGCAACACTTCGCCGGCCATCTCCCACCCGAGATCGGCGTCCTCTCCAACATGCAAGCCGCGATTATCATGGACCTCATGGGCGGTGCGCACTGGGCGCCGTTGCAGGAGACGGTCTTCGCAGCGGGAGCGGAAAAGAGCCCGGCGCTGTACACTCGCCTGAAACAGGCGAGCAGGCACGAGGTGCGGGACGCGAGACCTGAGGCCATTGATTCGAGTCCCTCGCCTCTCGTCCCTGGCCACGCGCCCCTTACCGTTCTTCCCGTCGGCCTGCACCTGGTCGAGGAGATCCCGCTGCTGGGTCAAGTCGCCTTCAGCGACTATGACGCGTTCCGAAACGCCGGGGTCCCGTTCCTGTTTCTCTCGGCGGGCCGGACGCCGCGTTATCACCAGCCGTCCGACCTGCCCGACACGCTCCACTATGAGCGCATGGCCGCAACGGTCGGTTGGCTAAAGGCCTTTCTTCACCTGATCGATCAGGACCGGGAACCGTATGAATTCGACGCCGATCGGCTGGTCTTCGCCGACGAAGTGGCGAGCTTGCGGCCGCTTATCTCGCTGGCCGCGAACGAGCAGAGCAAGATTCCCGGCACGTCCGCCCTTTCGCTCTGGAAATTGAAGCGGGACGTGGAATGGTTGGAACGGGTGAACCCTGACAAACCGTCCGAGGGCGACATCGCGCGGCTGGAACGGGTCTCCATCCGCCTCCAATGTCTTCTGGCCGACTTTCCCGGCTGCTTTTTGTTCTGAGCGCACGAGGCTGAAAGGTTTCGGTGGTTCGGCGACGGGCGCGACTCGCGGATTCCGCCGCTCGCGCGACACTTGCTACTCCCATCCGACGACTTCGTACCCTTTTTCCTTGAGGCACCGATCGACAAAGTGGCGATAGGTCTGATTCGGCTCACCGTCGTGCGCGAACGCATGCCACAACCCGGTGAAGAGTCCCCATACCGCGCCGCTGGCCGCGCCGATGGCGGAGCCGCTTCCTGCCTCGCCGACCACCGCGCCCCCCACCGCCCCGCCGGCGGCG
>JBBIOW010000065.1:0-14565 GCA_037443165.1 Nitrospiraceae bacterium
CCACTACGCCTTTGAACAGATGCCGGTTCTTGGGATCGTCCAGCGAGCCGAAGCGCAGGGAGTCCAGTAACGCGATCGGCCGGGCGCCCATCGTGAAGATGTCGCGCAGAATCCCGCCCACGCCGGTCGCCGCGCCCTGATAGGGCTCGATGAACGACGGATGGTTGTGCGACTCCATCTTGAACACGGCGCACAGCCCGTCTCCGATATCCACCGCGCCCGCGTTCTCGCCGGGTCCCTGAACGACACGAGGCCCCGTCGTCGGCAGACGCTTCAGATGGACGCGGGAACTCTTATAGGAGCAATGCTCCGACCACATAACCGAGAACATGCCGAGTTCGGTCAGATTCGGCTCCCGCCCCAGAATCTCGACGATCTTCTTGTACTCGTCGTCGGTGAGATTATGCTGCGCGACGAGAGATTTGGGGACGGACTGTGGCGAAGGCATGAGCGATAGCCTCAAATTCGGTGTCTGGAGCGAGAAAGACGATATCGTCTCTCACCAACCGTTCGCGAAGCTCTGAATCGTCGATCTCTCGTTGACCAAAGACGATGATGCGCTCAGCATCATATCCCGCTGACCGGAGCCGATGATCGAGCGGCAGCAAGACATGCCTATCCAACCAAAATCTTCAAGGAGCTGGCTCGACCACCGGGGCACATGCTCGGCCACGTGCGCCGCGTAGCGAAGCGCGGCAAGAATCTGCTCGCGCGTCATGGCATAAGCTTCCTGCACCGCCTCGACACTCTCGCCGGCGGCTAGCGCTCCCACCACAGTGGCCACATCGATCCGTGTCCCAGTCAAACACGGCTTCCCAAACCCGATGCCGGGATCCATCGAGATGCCAGGAAAGATTTCCATAGCTACGGCCTCCCCAAGCCGCTCCTGATCTCGCGCAGCACATCGGCCAGATGAATGCCACCACCGGCATCGAGTGTTGCCAGATCAGCGAGAATCCCTTCCTCTTCTCCAGCCGTCAACGCTTCGGCCTGATCAACCGGCTCGACCGCATAGCGACCGGGCGGAAGCTCTTTGAGTTCCTCAGGAACGTGGCTGCCATCCCACGTGATGACCTTGTTTCCCATGACTTGTCCTTCCTTCAAGAGGAGAACCGCTCGCTCCACATCGCCGAGAACACACCTAGCTCAGTGAGATTCGGCCCCTGCCTCAGAATCTGGACGATCTTCTTGTGCTCGTCGTCGGTGGGATCATGCAGCGCGATGAGGTCCTTGGTGATGGGCTGCTGTGCAATCTTCATCATTCGCCCCGCCTGATTTCCCGTTCCATCGCGATGAGGCGGGCAGTCTCTTTGGCAGTCCACCTCCTGGCCCAACCGCGCTTGAATGCCTTACAAAGCGCACAAGTCCGTCGCTTCTGTTTGTACATCTTTCGCATTGAGAACGTCTCTGAGAAGAGAGCACTGCCGGTTTGTTGGCATTATAGATCACTCGCAATACCCAATCACCATGCTCGCTGATCGGCGCCAGTGCATGAAGCAACTCAGGATCTTTCTTGTCGGGTTCCGTTTTCTTCGGAAGTTTCAAGACTCGATCGATCCATTCCCCCTTCCCTCTTGATGCCTCGTTCTCGAACAACTGTGGCCGCATGACGGGTCAATTCATCATCACCAATCCATCTTTGTCGACGCGCTCACGACGATCTTCTTGTACCTGTTGTCGATGAGATTATCCTGCGCGAGGAGGGATTTGGTGATGGCTGGTGCAGTCACCTTCAAAGGGCCTTTCTAAACGAGACACAACTTCTTGGTGGCAATATTCCAGATAGACATGAGGCTCTGGCCACCGCACTTGCTGAACGGATGCGGTCCGCGAAGCGGACGGCGGGCACTGTTCGAAGTTCCGCTCAAGCTCCGGTTGGGGCAGAACGAGTTGCGCAGCCGAGCAACCGTGAAGCGTAGTGCGGTCGAGCCGTAGTGTTGAGCAGGACAGGCCTTGGCCGCCACGCCCCACCATCTTCGGCTGTAGCTTCGCCTTCTTCAGCGCATCCGGCATCGAGAAAAGATCAGCCGGCCGTCGTCGTTGCTGAACACATCCTCCGCGCGCCGCTCGAGTGTCAAAATCGTCAAAGCGCCTCCTCCAGCGGGGCCTGCTTCAATGAACTGACCTTGAGCCCCGAGAAACCCAGAATATTCCCGGCCTCATCCACCTTCTCCATGACCTGATCACTTGCCGTTTCTCTGAAGTAACCAGGTTTCTGATCGAAGATGACCCCAAGGTAGTCTCCATCGGGATCAAGCCAGATCCTCACCGTTCGCTCGGCCATATCTGCTACGTCCCAATCTGTTCCGCGCCAAGAAGCCTTCGCCCGTGGACGACGGCAACAATCTAGACACTTTCGGATTCTATCCTGTACAGCACCCGATAACTCGAGACGATAATCACTCGGTAACCCAATTGGGGGAATTCAGGGACTATACGGCCGCTCTGCGGCAGCGAGGCCAACCGCTCACTGGCTGCAATAATCCGCTCAACAAGAACGTCCGCGGCTTGAAGAGAATCTCGAGCGATGAAATCATGAATCTCTTGCAGATCACTGCTCGCACGCTCAGTCCACCTTACCGCCGCCACGATGCCGCCCGCGCGCGCACTTCTTCGGGAGAGAGCGTTCGCCCGGCCGCAATATCCTCCTCGGCTGCTTTCAGCTTCTCCAGAAGGTAGAGGCGGTAGACCAGTTCTTCGACATCAACTTGTCAGGAAACTGATTCACCAGGTTCAACACTTCATCCTTCCCGATAGTCATATTGACTCCTGTGTATCAAGGCTTCGCGCTTAACTGGTCATGCCAGGTTTCGTCTGCCCTTCGCCTGCTTCAATGCATCAAGGATCGAAAAGCCCATCAACCGCCGGATCGATGTCGCAAAAGCAAGGCTCTCAACTCTTCGTACACATTTCGCCGCGGACCCACGAACACGATATCCACGGCCGTCTCTTCCTCATTGATTTGGTAAATGACCCGATGAGTGCGGACCCGGTAGGACCAGTAGCCGGACAGCTCAAGCTGAAGCTGATGCCCGGCCAATGGGGAAGTGAGCAGCATGCGGATGCCGTCCTTGATCTCCTGCTTGATCTGTGGATGAAGTTTGCGAATTCTGCCGGCCGCCTCCGGAGTGTAGCGGGCGCGGTACGCCTTCACGCTCCCTCAGGACCGAAGACGTGCTCGTGCGTAACCCACTGTCCGGCGCCAGCCTGTTTCATTGACCGCCTGAGCGAACGGATGGCACTCATGTCACTGAGGATCTCGACCGTCTCCATCAATCCCTCAAATTGATCCATGCTGAGCAGCACGGCGGCCGGGACCCCGTCCCTGGTAATCGCGACGATGTCCCCTCGCGCCTTTAACCCTCGGATCAAATCCAGCAGCTTGTTCTTCGCCTCGGTAATGGAGACGAACTGGTCGACTTGTGGCATCGGAACCTCCGGAGAGACCCTGTTTGATGGCCATTATACTGGCTATCTTCAGGCCTGGCAAGCAAGGTCCGAGGACCCAGTTTGTCATGCCACGATAGTGTGGCGCTGCCCCTTCGCCTGCTTCAGTGCATCCAGCATCGACAAGAAGATCAGCCGGCCGTCGTCGCTGCCGAGCGCCGCTTCGGCGCAGCGCTCCGGGTGCGGCATCATGCCCAGCACGTTGCCGTCGGAATTGCGGATGCCGGCGATGTTGTCGAGCGAGCCGTTCGGGTTCGCCTCCGCCGTCACCCTACCGTCCGGCGTGCAGTAGCGAAAGACGATCTGCGCGTTGGCCTGTAAGGCGGCGAGCGTGACGGGATCGGTGTAGTAATTGCCGTCGGCGTGGGCGATTGGAATCTTCAAGATCTGGCCCGGTTCGCAGCGACCGGTAAACGGCGTGGCCGCGTTCTCGACCCGGACGTACACATCCCTGCAAATAAAGTTGAGCGACGTATTCCGCAGCATCGCGCCGGGCAGCAATCCCGCCTCCAGCAGGATCTGGAACCCGTTGCAGATACCGAGCACCAAGCCGCCGCTCTTGGCGAAGTCCTTGACCGCTCCCATGACCGGCGAGAAGCGAGCAATCGCGCCGGTCCGCAGATAGTCTCCGTACGAAAACCCGCCGGGCAAAATCACCGCATCGAGGCCGGCCAGCGAGGTCTCCTTGTGCCAGACCATCGTCACGGATTGCCCCAGCACATCGCCGATGACGTGCGCGCAATCGTGATCGCAGTTCGAGCCAGGAAAGACGACGACGCCGATATTCATGCCCAAATGAGGAATTAGGAATGAGAAATTGTGGACCCACCATTTCTCATTCCACATTTCACATTTCTAATTGCGCGCTGTATCACGCGCTCAGCTCGTACCGATACTCCTCAATGATCGTGTTCGCCAACAACTTCTCGCACATGGCCTTCACATCGGCCTCCGCCTTGGCCCTATCCTTCTCGTCCAGCTCCAATTCCATGTACTTCCCGACCCGCACGTTGCTCGCCGACTTGAAGCCCAAGGTCTCCAACGCATGCTCGATCGCCTTCCCTTGCGGATCGAGAATGCCCGGCTTCAACGTGACATGAATCTTCGCTTTCACAGTTTGCTCTCCTGCTCAGACGCTTTGGTGAGCGCGTTGATGTACCGACGAATCCAGAGAATCCCCCCAACGGTCGCGAGCCCGCCCAACGAAAGCGCAACGAACGCCCACCGCCACGTCGAGTCGGTCAGATGATAGGCCATCAGGCCGACCACCCCGGCCCAGACGAGAACCGCAGCTATCAGGCCATAATTCAGGAACAGCTCAAGAACCCGCTTCACCTTCTCTCTCTCTTCTCCCTTTCTATTCCCTCTGACCAAGGAGCGGATTGAGAAAGGGAAGAGTTATGAGGGCGGCTAGGGTGTACTGCGCGCATCGAACGAACACTCCAACTTATTCGATAAGAATCCCCTTGAATTGAGTGCGCGTTCTGCGAGCACGGAGGCCACCTAGCCGCCCTCGGCTCTTCAAGAGCCGCTTCATCCGCACACTCGCCGCAACACCTCTTGATACGCCTCCTCAATCCTCCCCAAATCCTTCCTGAACCGATCCTTGTCCATGGACTCCCCCGTGGCCATGTCCCAGAACCGGCAGGTGTCCGGCGAAATCTCGTCGGCGAGGATCAGCTTGTTGTGGTACACGCCGAACTCCAGCTTGAAGTCCACCAGCAGCATCTTCCGTTCTTTGAAGAACGGCGTCAAAATGCGGTTGGCCTTGAGCGCCAGGTCCTTGAGGTCCCGCACGACCGCCGGCGTCGCCAACTTGAGCAGCCTGACGTGGTCGTCAGTAATCAACGGATCGCCGAGCGCGTCGTTCTTGTAATAGAACTCGACGAGCGGCGGCTCGATCGCGTCGCCTTCTTTCAACCCCAGCCGTTTCGCGAGGCTGCCGGCGACGACGTTCCGCACCACCACCTCGATCGGCACGATCATGACCCGCTTGGTCAGCATCTCGCGATCGCTGAGCCGCTCGACGAAGTGCGTCGGCACGCCAGCGTCCTCCAGCAACCGGAACAGCCGCTCTGAGACCTTGTTGTTGACCACGCCCTTCTCGACGATCGTGCCGCGTTTCTGCGCGTTGAAGGCCGTGGCGTCGTCCTTGAAGTAGTGGATCACGCGATCCGGGTGATCTGCCGCAAACAACTTTTTGGCTTTCCCTTCGTAGATCAATTCGCCCTTCGTGATCATGTCTTCCCCGCCCTATGCGCGCCGTTTTTTCCGACTGGGCCGCCGTGTCGAAGCCGGTCCGAACACCCGCCGGTACACCTGATCCAGATGCCGCAAGTAATAGGCGGGATCAAAACAGGCCTTGATGTCGGCCTGGCTGAGATACTTCGTAATAAAGGGATCTTTGCCGACCAGGTCCTGAAAGCTTGCCCCGCCTTTCCACCCCTCCATCGCGTTGCGTTGCACGGCCTCGTAGGCGTCCTTCCGTTGCACTCCTTTGTCCACGAGCGCCAACAGCAGCCGCTGCGAATACACCAACCCCCCGGTCAGATCGAGATTCCGCCGCATGCGATCGGGATAGACGAGCAAATGCTTGATGAGATCGGTGATCCGGACCAGCATATAGTCCACGAGGATCGTGCTGTCCGGCACGATGACCCGTTCGACCGACGAGTGGCTGATGTCCCGCTCGTGCCAGAGCGCCACGTTCTCCATCGCCGCCAGGCTGTTGGCCCGCACGACGCGCGCCAAGCCGCAGAGGTTCTCGGACGCGATGGGGTTGCGCTTGTGCGGCATGGCCGAAGATCCCTTCTGCCCCTCCGAGAAGAATTCCTCGGCCTCCAGCACTTCGGTCCGTTGCAGATGCCGGATCTCCGTCGCGAACTTTTCGATGCTCGCCGCAAGCAGCGCCAGCGCCGACACGTAGGCCGCGTGCCGGTCCCGCTGGACCACCTGGTTGGACACCGGGTCCGGCTTGAGCCCGAGCCGCTTGCAGACGAACTCCTCCACCTCCGGCCCGAGATGGGCGAAGGTCCCCATCGCGCCGGATAGTTTCCCCACCGCGATGCCCTCGCGGACCGCCTTCAGACGATCCCGATGGCGGCTGACCTCTTGGTACCAGATGGCGAGTTTGAAGCCGAAGGAGATCGGCTCGCCGTGAATGCCGTGCGAGCGCCCGATCATGATCGTATCCCGATGCTCCTGCGCCCGCGTCTTCAACACGTCCAGCAGCGCGGCCACGTCCTCCAAAATGATGTCCAGCGCCTCGGTCATCTGAACAGCCAGGGACGTATCCACGATGTCGGACGAGGTCAGGCCCATGTGCAGGAACCGGGCTTCCGATCCCACCGAATCGGCGAGCGACTCCAAAAAGGCGATGACGTCGTGTTTGGTGACCTGCTCGATCTCCGCGATCCGTTCCGGATCGATCCGTGCGGTCCGGCGGATACGGGCGGCGACACCGCGCGGCACCCGGCCGGCCCGTTCCAGGGCTTCGCAGGCCTGCAGCTCGACCTCCAGCCAGATCTCATACTTGTGCTGGAGGTCCCAGACGGCCTTCATGCGCGGCAACGTGTAGCGGTCAATCACGGAACCCTCGTGAGGCGTGATAGGTGATGCGTGATGCGTGCGAAGGCGAGAATGCTAAACGCATGACGTTTTACGCTTTACATTTCACGCTTGGCCGCAGCGGCGGCTGCTTCGACGCGCTTGGCTTCGAGACGCGGCTCCTTGTTCAGGACCTGATCCAGAATGCCGTTGACGAACTTCGAGGCCTCCTCGTCGGCGAAACTCTTGGCCAGTTCGATCGCCTCGTTCAGGGTCACTTTGGCCGGCACGTCGGGCAACCAGAGCAGCTCGAAGAGGCCGGCCCGCAGAATATTCCGATCCACGATCGGCATTCGGCTGACCTTCCAGTTGGTGGCGTAGGACCCGATGAGCGCGTCCAACTCCTCCTGATGACTCCGCACGCCCTCGATCAATTGCTCGGCGAATGCCCGGACATTCTCATCCTCGGGATACAGTTTCCAGAATTCGTCCAGCCACTCGCCGCCCTTGCCGTGAATGTCATATTGGAACAGCACTTGAATAGCCCGCTCGCGGGCCTTACGCCGGGAACCCATACGCTGGATCAGCCCCTTCGATGGCGTGATGCGACGCGCGCGCCCGACGGCTTATGGACCGCAGGCCGGCCGTCGCCTTTGAGCTGTCGCATCACCGTCGCCATTTCAATGGCCGTCTTCGCAGCCTCCGCACCGCGGTTGTGCTTATCCGGATCGGCGCGCTCGATCGCCTGCGCCACCGTATCCGTCGTCAGCACGCCGAACACCACCGGCACATCGGTATCGAGACCGGCCTGCATAATCCCCCGGCTGGTTTCCGAGCTGATGTAGTCGAAATGGGGCGTGTCGCCTCGGATGACGGCGCCAAGGCAAATCACCGCATCAAACCGACCGGACTTCGCCATGGTCCGAGCCGCCAAGGGAATCTCGAACGCCCCCGGCACCCGTACCACCTCGATCGTCTCTTCCTTCGCTCCCGCCTTCGTCAGCGCCTGCACGCAGGACGTCAGCAACCGGCTGGTCACGAATTTGTTGAACCTGCTGACGACGATCGCGAAGCGCAGGCCGGTCGCATCGTGCGAGCCTTTACGAAGTTTCATATCGCGCGGGCATGAGGGCACAAGGCGAGAGGCAATAGGTTCGACGGACGAGACGTTCCGCGATCCTCTTTCCCACAGCCTCCTGCCGCTGGTCTCGAAGCATTAGCGCGCATTATTCATGACGGTTCGTGACGAAATCGTACAGTCGCGTTGTGAGACGGGCGCGTGGAGCTGCGAAGGAGAGAGGCGTGCTCCCTGCAGCACGTTGACCGACTGAGCGGCGAGTCCGCCCGCTGGGCCGCGCGAAAAGCGCGGTCCAGCTTGTCGCAGCAGCGACTGTGCGATTGCAGTAGAAGCGTTCATGAATAATGCGCGTTAGACCTTCTTTAAGATATGCCCCAACTTCGCCTTCTTGGTGCGGAGGTAGCGTTCATTGTGCGCCCGCGGCGGAATTTCGATCGGCACCCGCTCGACCACGCGAAGGCCGTAGCCCTCGATGCCAACGATCTTGCGCGGATTGTTCGTGATGAGCCGGATTTGCCGAAGACCCAGGTTGACGAGGATCTGGGCGCCGATGCCGTAGTCGCGCAGATCGGCTTTAAACCCGAGCTTGAGGTTGGCTTCGACGGTATCACTCCCTTGGTCCTGCAGATGGTAGGCCCTGATCTTGTTGAGCAGCCCGATGCCGCGCCCTTCCTGGTTGAGATAGAGCAGCACGCCGCGCCCCTCTTTCTCGATGATCTCCATCGCGCGGTGAAGCTGATCGCGGCAGTCGCAGCGCAGCGAGCCGAACACGTCCGCGGTCAAACATCCGGAGTGGACCCGAACCAAGGTCGGCGCCCCGTCGTCCACCTGGCCCTTCACGAGTGCGATGTGGTTCCCGCCGTCGATTTCGTTCTCGAACGCGACCGCTTCGAACTCTCCGAACACCGTCGGCAACCGCGCGCTGGCGACCCGCTTCACGAACGTTTCGCGGCGCAGACGGTATTCGATCAGCGCCTTGATCGTCACCATCTTGATCTTGTGAGCCTTGGCGAACTTGGCCAGCTCTGGCACCCGCGCCATAGTGCCGTCCTCGTTCATGATTTCGCAGATCACCGCGGCCGGATACAGTCCCGCGAGACGCGCCAGATCGACCGAGCCCTCGGTCTGTCCGGCCCGCTTGAGCACGCCGCCCTTCTGCGCCTTCAACGGAAAAATGTGGCCCGGCCTGGCCAGATCGGACGGCTTCGTCCTGGGATCGATCGCCACATGAATGGTGGTCGCGCGGTCGGCCGCTGAGATGCCTGTGGTAATATCCCGCCGCGCATCGATCGAAACCGTGAAGGCCGTGCCGAAAGTCGCCGTGTTCTCTGGGGACTGAGGCGGAAGCTGGAGCTCCTCGACGCGCTCGGGTGTCAAGGCGAGACAGATCAACCCGCGCGCATGTTTGGCCATGAAGTTGATGGCCTGGGGCGTGACCTTTTCGGCCGCGATGACGAGGTCGCCTTCGTTCTCCCGGTCCTCGTCGTCGACCAGAATGACAAAGCGGCCTTTCTTGATCTCTTTGATCGCCTGTTCAATGGTATCGAAGGGAGACGGCATGACCGAAGCCTCATTCTGAATGCTGAGTTCTGAATTGTGAGTTGCAATCAATACCTTACCAGAAATGCGGCCCCCAAGTAACCTTCTTTACGGTGCCCCTGTCAATGGGAAATCGCCCCGGATCGCCTCACGGCCGGGCGGCCGTCCGATTTCGTCTGATGACCCTTGTCACACTCGCCGCCGCCCCGGCGGCCAGGACTGCAAAGAGCCACAGTCCCGGCTGAAAGGTCCCTGTCATATCTTTCAAAAGCCCCAACCAGACCGGCAACAGAAATCCCCCCAAGCCGCCGGCCGCGCCGATCAATCCGGACGCCAGACCGATCTGCTTGGGGAATCGGTCCGAGACGACCTGGAACACCACGCCGTTCCCGAATCCCATGCCGGCCACAGCCAGAACCGCGAGGGGCACGGCCCATGTCAAGGCGGGCAGTTCCCCGACGCCGGCGACGAGTCCGGCAATAACCAGAAACGTCGCGCGCAGGACGCGAAGCCCGCCGATGCGATCCGCAACGTACCCGCCGAACGGCCGGATCACGCTCCCGACCAGCCCGCACAGGGCCGTCACCGAACCGGCCGTCACGGGGTTCAATCCATATTGATCGTGCAGGAAGATGGGAAAGACGCTGCAGAACCCCACGAATCCGCCGAACGTCACGGCATAGACGAAGCACAGCCAATACATCGACGGCCGCCGGAGCAGTTCGGCCATCGGCGCCCACCACTGCCACTGACGCTCGACCCGCGATGGGCTCACATTATCGTTCCGCACCAACGCCGCGAACAGGACCAGCGTGAGCAGGATGGGCGCGATCATGACCCCGAACACCCCGCGCCAGCCGACCACTTCCGCCAACCTCGGCGCGAACAGCATGGCCAGCACGGTGCCGCTGTTGGCGGAGGCCGCCACGCCCATCGCCAACCCCTGGTGCGCAGGCGGATAGGCGCGGCTAGCAATGGGCAAGGCCACCGCGAAGCTGGCTCCGGCCACGCCCAAGAGCAGCCCGACCGCCAAGACCTGCTCATAGCCGGCCACTCCCAACCAGCCCCCGCTCACCGCGATCAGCTCGCAGGCCAGCAGCGCAAGCCCGGTCCGCTTTGTTCCGTATCGGTCGCTGCAGAATCCCACGATGACCCGAAGCAGCGCGCCTCCGAGCAAAGGAACCGCGACGAGCAACCCTTTCTGCGTCGGCGACAGCGCGAACTCCTCCGCGATCAGCACGCCGAGGGCGCCGATCAGGAGCCAGGTCATGAAGCTGACTTCGAAGTGCAGCCAAGCTCCGACCAGCGACGGCCAGTGCCCGCTGCGCAAACCGGTCAACATCCGTCTCATCGCCTGCGCACCGCCTGGCTCACTATAGGGTACTGTGTTTCACCCCCGCAACCTTTAGCGGCACCCGCCGCGCCCGGCTGGACATCCCCTCGCCGTTCCGCGTACCATTCGTGAATCGCAGCGCACCCAGTCGATCCCTGTCGCCGGAGAGGACGATCCATGTCTGAACGAGACCGCTCCCTTGCCTTCGAACGGCCGTTGTTCGTCGCCGCGGTTCCCGCGGGATTCCCTTCGCCGGCAGATGATTACGTCGAGGGAACGCTCGACCTTCATCAGCACTTGATCAAACATCCGGCTGCGACGTTCTTTGTCCGCGTGACCGGCGATTCGATGATCGATGCCGGCATCCATCCCGGCGACCTCTTGATTGTGGACCGGGCGCTGACTCCGGCCGAGGGCAACGTCGTGATCGCGGTGCTGGACGGTGAGCTGACGGTCAAGCGCCTGCAGCGGGTCAACGCCAAACCGGTCCTGGTCGCAGACAATCGACACTATCCTCCGATCCGGCCGCGCGAGAACCAAGAGTTCGAGATTTGGGGCGTGGTGACCTACGTCATCCACAAGGTCTGAACCTCGATGCAACCGGTCTTTGCCCTAGTCGACTGCAATAACTTCTACGTCTCGTGCGAACGTGTCTTCGACCCGTCGCTCGAAGGCCGCCCCATCGTGGTGCTGTCGAACAACGACGGATGCGTCGTGTCTCGGTCCGATGAAGCGAAGGCTTTGGGCATTACGGTCGGCGTTCCGGTCTATCAGATCCGCGCGCTGATCCGGACACACGGGGTGAGACTCTTGTCTTCCAACTACGCCTTGTATGGAGACATGTCCCGAAGGGTGATGGAAACACTGGAACAATTCAGCCCGTCGGTCGAGGTCTATTCGATCGACGAAGCGTTCCTGAACCTTGCCGGATTTTCCCGGATCAATCTGACCGACTACGGCCGCCGGATTCGCGCGACAGTGAAGCAATGGACGGGCCTGCCGGTTTCGGTCGGCATCGCGGAAACGAAAACGCTGGCCAAGTTAGCCAACCGGCTCGCAAAACGGTCGGCCGAACCCGCCGGAGTGCTGGACCTCACCGATACGCCGAATCGCGAGCATATTCTCGCCGCGACGACGGTTGGGGACATTTGGGGGCTGGGGGAAAGCATGGCTCGCCTACTGGAATCCCACGGTATCTGTACGGCCTTGCAGTTGCGCGACGCGGACGAACGCTGGATTGGGAAACACCTGGGCGTCGTCGGTCTCAGGCTTGTGCGCGAATTGCGTGGGCTGTCCTGTTTTTCGGTGGAGAGCGTTCCTCCGCCCAAACAGGGCATCGCCGTCTCCCGCATGTTCGGACGGCCCGTCGAATCCTTGGAGGAGCTGTGCGAAGCTGTCGCGGCCTACACGGCGCGGGCCGGGGAAAAGTTGCGTCGGGAACGCTTGCTCGCCAAAGGATTGTGGGTTTTCCTGATGACGAACCGGTTCATCGACGAGTCGTGCGACTCGAAGTCTGTGTTTCTCGAGCTGCCTGTTCCCACCGACGATACCGGCGATCTCATTCATCACGCCTTACGCGGAGCCAGACGCACCTTTAAAGCCGGATGCCGGTACAAGAAAGCCGGCGTGGTGCTGACGGAGCTGACGCCGGCGGATCGACGACAGATCGACCTGTTCGACCCGACAGACCGGGATGCGTCCCGCCGCCTCATGCAGGCGCTCGATCGCCTGAATAAACAGATGGGGGCGGGAACAATCCGCTATGCCGCCGCCAGATTGTCTCAACGCTGGCAGGCGAGGTTTGCCCACCGCTCGCCGGCTTACACCACCAACTGGTGCGAGCTCGTCCAGGCATCCGCTTCGTGAACGTCGTGGAAGACACGACCTCATGACTTGGAGGCCAGTCGATGCTGGACCGCACCTTCCGCCTGTATAAGCCTGACCAACTGCTGTTGTTGCCCCCGTCGCTGGGGGATTGGCTGCCGGAGGACCACCATCTCGGATGTGGTCACCGAACTGGATCTGACGGCGGTCCTCAAGACCCATGGCGGGGTGAGGCGCGGCAATACACCCTATGATCCTCGGATGCTGGTCAAGATTCTGCCCCCTGCGTACGCGGTGGGCATTCCGGCCTCGCGCCAGTTGCCCGCGAGCTGGACGAGCATGTGGCCTTTCGTGGGCTGGCCGCGAACCAGCGGCCGGACTTCCAGATGATCAGTGACGTCCACAAGCAGCATCTGGCCACGCTGACCGACCTGCTCATGCAGGTCTTGAAACGCTGTCAGCGGGCGGGCTCGGTGAAGCTGGGGCGCCTCGCCCTAGTCAGCGCTCCGCCTTGCGCTCAAGGCGAATCGCAGCCTCCTGCGGCCCCGGCCCTGCATCGACCACACCAGGCCCTCCAGGTCCATAACGCCGGGCTCATTTTGCCGTCATCATGGCTTCTTTTCTGCGGAGGATTCCGGTAGCTTCTCCACCTTGAGGACTTTGACGTCGAAGACGAGGTTCTTCCCGGCGAGTGGATGGTTGAGGTCCAGGACGACCGTCTTCTCATCCACTCGCAGGACTTTTGCCGGCCTGCCGTCGGCGGACTGGAGCATCATGCCGGGCTTCACATCGGCCGGCACGTGACTTTTCTCGACCTCGATCCTAGCCCGCATGCTGTACGGGCCGAATCCTTCCATCGCCGACACCTCCACCCGCTTGCTCTGTCCGGCTCTCATACCGACCAGCGCCTTTTCCAGTCCGGTGAGAATCTGATGCGCGCCCTGAGTAAACATGAGCGGGTCTTTCCCCACGTTTGAATCGACCACCGTCTGATCCGGCAGCGTCAGCGTGTATTCCAAGGTGACCACGAACCCGTCGGCGACGGCCAAGTCCTCTTCGGCGCGGACACAACTGCCCCAAGGAAATAGCCCCAGAAAACCGACGCCGAGCAATCCCCAGACCGCCCGTTTCATCCGTTCCACTCTCTCCCGGTCAGAACGCGTGAAAGAAAAACGGGGCCGCCCTCCCACACGGAGGGCGGCCCCGGAGGTTGCGAGAACCGTCTCCGATCAGCGTCTGCCGCCGGCGTTCGCGCCCATCCGGCCGCCGCCCGAGCGCGGCTCCTGGGGACGCGCTTCGTTGACCGTCAGGGTGCGGCCTCCGAGTTGGGTGCCGTTCAGAGCGGCGATCGCGGTCTTGGCTTCTTCGTCCGTGGCCATTTCCACGAAGCCGAAGCCCCGCGACTGACCGGTAAATTTATCGGTGATAATTCGCGCCGATTGCACGTTCCCGTGCGCAGCGAACAAATCGCTCAACTGCTGCTCGGTCGTGGAATACGGCAACCCCCCAACATAGATCTTCGAACCCATTGGGTTCCTCCTTTGCAAAAGCGATATTGTCTTGGATGCGAGAACGAACCAAGGAAGGAACGGCCCGAAGACGCGACCACTGCGGCGACTTAGGTCTGGCTTCCAATCAGATCCCGGACACTACCAAAACAACATCGGTTCAGGCCCTGCTGCTCTCCACGCCCCACTGCCGGGCCCATTACAGCGAAGCGGCTTCACTGTAACCCACGGGGTGCGCAAAAGCAAGTCGGAGGCGATTTTGCGACTCCTGATCTCAATAGGCGGCCGGC
>JBBIOW010000066.1:0-14494 GCA_037443165.1 Nitrospiraceae bacterium
CTGGTAGCGGAAGCGCATCTCGTGATCCGCGGCAACGACCTGGTTACTGAGGACGAAATCCTGGCCGACACCGACAGCGTGGAAGTACGACCCGTCATTTCGGGTGGCTCGATCGCCTCCAGTTATGGGCTATGGGCAATGGGCGATACGTGTGATGCGCTGTCGACCCAAGTCCCTTGCCTATCGCCTATCGCCGATTGCCGATAGCCTGTTCACATGCGCTGCATCAAATGCCAAACCAAAGCGGTCATCGGCCTCCCGCGGCACAATGCGGCCTTCTGCAAGCCCTGCTTCAACGAGTTCGTCCACGACCAGGTTTCGCGCGCGATCAAGGCCGAGCGGATGTTCGGAAAGCAGGACCGTATCCTGGTCGCCGTCTCCGGCGGCAAGGACAGTCTTGCGCTGTGGGACATCCTGCTCAAGCTCGGCTATCGCGCCGACGCGCTCTACGTCAACCTCGGTATTGGGAGCTACTCGGAGCGGTCGCAGCAGAAAGTGCAGACCTTCGCCGATACCGTCGGGGCCGCGCACGGCGCGACGCTCCATATCCACACGGTCGAACAGGAGGAAGGCGCGGGCATCCGCGAATTAGCCGATCTGGTTCACAGGCCAACATGCTCGACGTGTGGGACGATCAAACGCTATCAGTTCAACCGCGCGGCGATCGAACGAGGCTACGACGTAATGGCCACGGGCCACAACCTCGATGACGAAGCGGCCAGACTGCTCGGCAACGTGCTCCACTGGCAGGACGAGTATTTGGACAAGCAGGGCCCCAGCCTGCCAGCCTCGGTGGAAGGGTTCGCCAAGAAGGTGAAGCCGCTCTATCGTTTGGCCGAGCGTGAGATCGCCGCCTATGCGGTGCTGAACAAGATCGAGTACATCGTGGAGGAATGCCCGATGGCCAAGGGCTCCAAAATGCTCCTCTACAAGGACGTATTGAACCGGCTGGAGACGGAATCTCCCGGCACGAAGCAGCGATTCTATTGGGGCTTCCTGGAGCGGCAAGCAAAGCCGCAGCCGGCGGTGTCCTCCATGACCGAAAAAGACCGGGCCTCGCTCCGTCCTTGCGCTACCTGCGGCCAGCCGACGACGGCCGAGATCTGTTCCTATTGCAAAATGATGGCGCGCGCGAAAGTGAGTCAATAGCGAAAGCTCATAGCCGACAGCGGGCGGTAAAAGACAAGATCTCCGGGCTCTTCGCTGCCCGCTGCTCCTTCTTGGCTGCCTGCTCACCACTTGAATAGAACTGCGCGACCCCGTAAGCTGCGGTGAGAATGGCCAACAGCGAGCAGCCAATAGCCGTCAGCTTTACCCCCACCCTCCCCTCCCCCTTTTCAAAGGGGGGAGGGTCTCGCGGGAGGGGGTGATTCGATGACTGGTCACTTCGCTCAGTCACGATTTTTTTCTCTTTGACACCTAACGAGCCATGGCCACGGTTCAACGAGATTATTACGAAGTGCTCGGTGTGCCGCGCACGGCCACGCAAGACGAGATCAAGAGGGCCTACCGCCGGCTCGCGCGCCAGTACCATCCTGACTTGCACAGCGGCAGCCGCAAGGCGGAGATGGAGAGAAAGTTCAAGGAACTGAACGAGGCGCACGAGATCCTCTCCGATCCGGACAAGCGCAAGAAATACGACCGGTACGGGCACAACTGGGAGCAAGCGGAAGCCTATGAGCGTGCCAGACAAGAGGCGCAAGCGCGCGCCGGAACGGGGCCGGAGTTCTCGTTCGGCGATGCGGAGGCGTTCAGCGACATCTTCGAGACATTCTTCGGCCGGCGGGGGCGCGGCACGGGCACAGCGCGCGGATTCGCGGTCCAGGGCGAGGACCTGGAAACCGACGTCCATCTTTCGCTCCGCGAAGTCCTGACCGGCGTCACACGGCGCCTCACGCTGTCGGAAACAATCCCTTGCTCCGCGTGCGGCGGCACGGGGATGGCGCGGGGGCGGCCCTGCCCGACCTGCCTGGGCTCCGGCGCGCGACAGGAGACGCGCACCATCGAAGTGAGAATTCCGGCCGGCGTGCAGGAGGGTACAAGGGTGCGCGTGGCGGGGAAGGGCCACCCCGGCGTAAACGGCGGCAAGCCGGGCGACCTCTACCTGCGGATCCACATCGCCGAGGACGGCGTCTTTCGGAAACAGGGCAGCGACGTGCACGTGACGCTTCCCGTATGGCCGTGGGAAGCGGCGTTGGGGGCGGAAGTGTTGGCGCCGACCCTGGCGGAGCCGGTGAAGGTCAAAGTCCCGCCCGGCAGCAAGGCCGGGGCGAAGCTCCGGCTCAAAGGCAAAGGCCTTCCCACCGCGTCGGGCGGCCACGGCGATCTGTTCTTGACGCTGCAGGTCGTGATGCCGTCGACGCTGACCGAAGAAGAACGCAAACTGTACGAGCAACTCAGCCGATTCCCGCATCCCGATCCGCGCGCGGACCTGCTCGCGGCTGCGCGCCGCGGATGATCGTCCCGGTTCGCCGTCGCCCGTCGGCGGGATGAAGGCGAACCACTCGGGGCACATGCGAACGACGGCCACTCAACACAAGGAGGGTGTGATGAAGAGACTCGCGGTTACTGTCTTTTCGATGGGCTTGGCAATTCTGGCTCTCTTGGCGTTCACCTTACAGCCCGCATGGGCCGATCCGCCGGCCGACAAACACGGCAGGGATGGCTACGGCAAAGAAGGCTACGGCGGCCACGGTCTGGGGATGGGCATGATGATGCACGGCAGCACCGCCCACCTCATCCGCCACCTCCTGAGACACCAGAAGGACATCGGGTTGAACGACGAGCAGGTCGGCAAGCTCAAGGAGTTGCAGCTCAACCTGGACAAGATCCGCATCAAGAGCGAGGCGGACATTCAGATCGCAGAGCGCGAACTGCGGGCCTTGGTCGAAGACGACAAGTCGGACCTCGGCGCCATCGAGGCCAAGCTGAAGCAAAGCGAGGAGTTGCAAGTCGGGCTTCGCCTGGCCGCCATCAAGGCTCGGCGCGAGGCGCTCGGGCTGTTGACACCCGAACAACGGGAAAAGGAAAAGGGTATTCACGAAAAAATGATGCGAGAGCATAAGAGCGCCGGCCGCGGTCACGGGAGCCCCAAGGGGGAGCCCAAGAAGGACGACGGAAAGAAAGACTAATCATTCGACAGGAGGTGCAGCATGCGCAGGTTCGGCATCATTGCAGTGACCGTCGTGGGCTTGATGCTGGCGTTCAACACGCCGGCCTGGAGCGATGAAAAGGGCAAGAAGGGCAAAGAAGAGTCCAAGGTCTCGGAACTTGTGAAAGACGCCAAGGTCACCATCGACCAGGCGATCAAGACGGCCTCGGAGAAAGTGCAGGGCACGGTGGTCGAAGCCGAATTGGAAAAGAAACATGGCAAGACGGTATGGGAGGTGGAGATCGTCGGCGCCGATAACCAAGTCACCGAAGTCCATATCGACGCCGCAACGGGCGACGTGATCGATACCGAAGAAAAGAAGGGCGAGAAGAAAGGCGAGAAGAAGAAAGGCAAAGAGAAGGGCAAATAACGGGAGTCGCCCGGCGACAGGGTTTTGCGCCGCGCAAGCGGCGCTCCCTGGTCGCTCAGGCAGCCTTGCGGAACCAATTGCGAGCGATCTTGGAAACTGAACTCCGCCGCTTCTCCTCCCAAAGCGAGAACGCCGCGCTGAGACAAAAGACGACAAAGACCAGCCCCGCTACAACCGCGGAGAAGGCATCCGCTTCCGACGGCCACTCCGCCGCCCATGCCGGCAACGGGACGAACCCCGCGGTCGTCGATAACAAAAACAACGCGTGTCGGACAGTGTCGTCGCGCATCGAGCCGTCTTTCTCTCGATTGAGTTACATAACCTGATTCGGCCGAAAATCAAGTACAGACCGACACCGGCCGCTCGGGAAGGCGCCCTTGCCCATGGCTATTCACCTTTTCCATGCCCACGTCGAGCAGATCCGTGACCTGACGCACGACGTACGGGAACTGGCTCTCCGCCTGCTTGACCCACCCAAGATCGACTTCAAAGCGGGACAGTTCGTGTCGTTCGAGGTCATGCATCCGAAACTGCACCGGTCGGTGACGCGCCCCTACTCCATCGTGTCCCCGCCAAGCCGGCGGGACGTCATTACGCTGCTGCTCAACCTGGTTCCCGGCGGTCCCGGCTCCACCTATCTGTTCAGCCTGCGCACAGGCGATGAGACGCGGTTCAAAGGCCCGGCCGGCGCATTTTACGTGCGGGACGATCCGGCCAGGGATCTGCTCTTCGTCGCGACCGGCACTGGTATCGCGCCGATCCGCTCGATGCTCGAGGATCGGCTGGAGCGAGGCTTCGCCCGGCGCATCACGCTCTACTGGGGACTGCGAAGCGAACGCGATGTGTACTATCAGGAAGAACTGGACGTCTTGGCCAGGCGCCATCCGAACTTCAGCTATGTCCTCACATTGTCCCGACCGCAGGGACAATGGACCGGTCCGGTCGGGCGTGTGACGACGCTCGTGGTGGACCGACTGACCTCGGTGAAGAATCTGGCGGTCTATCTGTGCGGCAACAGCGGCATGATCGAGGACGTCTCCGCCCTCATCAACAAGAAGGGCCTCTGTCCCATCTACCGCGAGAAATACTACGACGACACAGGCGAGTCTTCTGACGAGTGAGTCTTTGGTCCCATCTCTCTAGTCCATCCGATCTGCTTGCCTGTCGTTGCTTCCCTTGACTTGCCGACAAGCTGCGTTATCTGGTTGGCTGCTCTTGTTCAGGAAAGGAGGTTGCACATGCAGAGAGTCAACACCGTCATTCGCACACCGGTATGGATCGTTGCTGCGATGGTGGCGTTCCTCTTTGGCACGTCGACATTCGTTCCGAACGCGGGCGCGACGGCGTTACCTTCCAGCAACTCGGTCACCCTCGGCACCGAGCCTATTCCCCCGGTGGTCCTGTTGCCCGGCGATCGGATTCTCCAAGGAACCGTTGAGCAGGTGATCGGCGAGATGATCCGCGTGAACACCGGTGAAGTCGAGCCGCGGTTCCTCTCGATCAAAGAAGCCAAGGAGAAAGGCGTTGGGGTGCCTAAGAAAGGCGACCGGCTGGAGATCGCGGTCAACGACCAAAACCTGGTCATCGATTATCATTTACTCGGCCAGCCGACGTGGTATCGCATTGTGAAAGGGCAATTGACTCAGCCACTCCCGGTCGGCCATGGATGGGCGGTCATCAAGTCCGAGGACGGAACAGAGCAAACCTATGAGATTCGTCCCTTGGCGCGGAGTAAGGTCGCGGCTATTCCTCTTCATGTTCAGGCCGTTTTCCTGCTCGACCAGACGAACAAACTCATCGACGCAACGTTCGGCAGCGATCGTGTCTTGCAGCAGGCTGCCGCAGCTTGGCAAAAATCTCCTCCCAAGTCCGCCTATCAGCGGATCGAAGGCACGATCGTGAAGCCCACGAACTGGATATCGATCCGGACTGCTCACGGCCAGGAAAAGTTCTACGAAATCAGGCCGTTCATCCAGGAAAAATTGAAACAGGTCCGGCCGGGCGACCAGGTCATCCTGTTGCTCGACAACGAAGACAAAGTCGGCGACATCGCCATTCCGCCGACGCAGTCGCCGCGCGGGTGATCGTCTTCGTTAATGCCCTCCGATGGTCTCCGACCGATCGGAGGGCTACGCGCGCAGCCCCCCCGATTGACCAGCCTTCCCCTTCTGTGAGACATTCCCCGGACGCAGCCGGTCCACCGCTCCGCGTCCCGGTCGTCTCGTGAGGACGGTGCGCTGCGGCCACGCGTGTTCCTAGCGAAAAGGAGTGCTATGCCATCCGAACTGAAGCGGAAGAGTCTCGCCCTGCTCCAAGGTCCCGACCGTGCGCCGGCCCGGGCCATGTTGAAAGCCGTGGGGTTTACCGATGAGGATTTGTCCCGCCCGCTGGTCGGCGTGGCCAACACCTGGATCGAGGTGATGCCCTGCAACTACCATCTGCGGCGGTTGGCCGAGCGCGTCAAGGCCGGCATCCGCGCAGCCGGCGGGACGCCGATCGAATACAACACGATCGCGATCTCGGACGGCATCTCAATGGGCACGGAGGGCATGAAGGCCTCGCTCATCAGCCGCGAGGTCATCGCCGACTCGGTGGAATTGGTCGCGCGCGGACACCTCTTCGACGCGGTCGTAGCCCTGTCCGGATGCGACAAGACCATCCCCGGCACGGTGATGGCGCTGGCCCGATTGGATTTGCCGTCGCTGATGCTCTACGGAGGCTCGATCATGCCCGGCACGTTCCAGGGTCACGCCGTGACGATTCAGGACGTGTTTGAAGCGGTGGGCAAGCACGCGGCCCACACGATGACCGACGCCGAGCTCAAGGATCTGGAAGACCATGCCTGTCCGGGACCCGGCGCCTGCGGTGGCCAATTCACGGCCAACACCATGGCGATCGCCTTCGAGTTTCTCGGCATCTCGCCGATGGGCTGGAATGGCGTGCCGGCGATGGACCCGCGCAAGGACGACATGGCCTTTGAATGCGGCAAGCTGGTGATGGAGTTGCTGAAACAGGACCTCCGCCCGCGCCGGATCATTACACGCAAGTCCTTGGAGAACGCGATCGCGGCCGTCACGACGACAGGCGGGTCGACCAACGCGGTGTTGCATCTGTTGGCGGTGGCCCGGGAAGCGGGTGTGCGGCTCGCCCTCGACGACTTCGACAGGATCAACCGGAAAGTCCCGTTGCTGGCCGATCTCAAGCCGGGCGGCCGGTTCATGGCAGCCGATCTCTATGCGGCGGGCGGGACGACACTTGTCGCCAAGCGGTTGCTGGATGCGGGCGTGCTGCACCCCGACCAACCAACCGTGACCGGCCGCACGATCGGAGAGGAAGCCAGGCAGGCGAAAGAAACGGTCGGACAGCAGGTCGTGAGGCCCCTCTCGAACCCGATCAAACCGACCGGCGGACTGGTCATTCTGAAAGGCAATCTGGCGCCGGACGGCTGCGTGGTGAAAGTCGCGGGACACTCGATCCTGAAGTTCCGCGGGCCGGCCAAAGTCTTCGATCGTGAGGAAGACGCCTTCGCCGCGGTGAAAGCCTGTCAGATCAAGGCCGGTGACGTGGTGGTGATTCGGTATGAAGGCCCGGCGGGCGGGCCCGGCATGCGCGAGATGCTGGGCGTGACCGCCGCCATCGTGGGGGAAGGTCTCGGCGACTCCGTCGCTCTCCTCACCGACGGCCGTTTTTCCGGCGCCACTCACGGCTTGATGGCCGGCCACGTCTCACCGGAAGCCGTCAAAGGGGGTCCCATCGCCGCCGTCAAGAACGGCGACATGATCGTCTTCGACGTCCCGAAGCGCCGGCTGGACGTCGAGCTGACGCAGAAAGAACTGGCCGCCCGCCTGAAGAAGGTGAAACACCCGGCGCCCCGCTACACCGCCGGCGTGATGGCCAAATACGCGCGGCACGTGTCGTCGGCGTCGGAAGGCGCGGTGACGACCTAACCCTGCACGAAGCGGGAGAGACCGTAGGGGGGTCCCCACCGCCCAGTCCATCCGTTCTTTTCTCAGGTAGGGCGCGGCTGGCCGATGGCCTATTTCGCCGGCAAATTCAAGTACAGCACGACGGGAATCAGGATGGCACTGATCCACGTCAGCCATTTTTTATGGAAGATGTCGTAGATGCCGTAAATCAGGACCGCCGCAATGGCGGAGTAGTACAGGATCGCGTTGCCTCTGGAATACCCGCTGACTCCTTCGGCAAATGCCATGACCGGTGAGAAGAGCAGAAACAGAAGGGACAAGAACCCGACCATCCGCTTCATGGTCCACCTCCTTGTTAGCTAGCTATCTCCTCTCCACAAAAGAAAAGCGCCCGTGAGGCTGCACAGTTTTCCCCACGGGCGCTCGCTGACGGCGTCGTGCTTCGCGCGGCGTTTGGAATGCCTTTCCGAGCTTACCTACCCCGGTCCCATTTCAGGCCTCCGGGCCGCACACTGACAATATGTTGGCTCTTTCCGATTGCTGTTGTCAACCAGTCGTTACGGCGCTTCGGGCTACCCGGCAGGATGAAAACGCCCCCTCACTGTTATCCTCTCCCCCATCCCGGGGGAGAGGGGAAGATGAGGGGATTTTCACTGTCATGAGCCTTCGGCTCACCTGTCTGCCGACAGGCAGGCCCTGCAAGATGAACATGCGGGTGGCACCGACCAGGGACCCCCTGACCCGTTGCACGCGACCCATTGCAAAATGAAGCCATGGGTGCCCTGGCAACGGGTACCCCCGCAGCGGGGTCCCCACACCGGGCGGGGTGCGAGGGCGCACGGTCCGACGAATAAGTCGGACCACGTCTGTGCGCGCCGCCGAGTCGGTGAGGCGGCCGGACCGGACGGGGTGGTCGGCGACAGGAGCCGCATTTTCAGAGCAGCAGGAATCACCCCTCTCTCGGGAAGCACCTCTCCATACAGTCCGGGCACAGGCCTCCGTTGAAGCGGATGCAGGAATGGTCCGTGATGAACGTCTCCAGATCCCACCAATGGCCTTCTTCGTCCGGCACCTTCTTGCACCAGGCGCAGAGGTTGATGACTCCCTTCGCCCGGCTCAGATGCTCGTCGATTTCCCGTTCCTGTTCCGAGCGGCCGGGCACATGCGCGTCCCGGAACACCACCACCGCGCCGATGACGACGCCGGCGTCATCCACGACAGGGGCGGCGCGGCCTTCGATCGGTCGTTTCCGATAGTCTTTGGTCACAAGCGTGACCTCCGACAGATCGACGACCCGGCATTCTTCCATCGCCATCATGGCCGGATCCTCGATCTCATGCATCTGCCCCTGTTCTTCGATGCACAGGACCGCCCGCAGGCCAGCGCCCAAGGCCTCTTTCTGAGTCCATCCGGTCAGCGCCTCCGCGGCGGGACTCATGTAAGTGAGACGGCCGCCTCGGCTGGTGGTCAACACGGCGTCGCCCATCACACGCACGGTGGTGGCCAGCCAGCGCAGGCTTTCGCGCAGGCCTCGTTCCGACTGGCTCCGATAAAGCGCGATCTCGATGCTCGTTCGCAGCTCGTGCGGCTGATAGGGCTTGAGCATGTAGCCGGCCGGGGCCGTTGTTTTGGCCCGTTCAAGGGTCTGATCGTCGGCGAAGGCCGTCAAATAGATGACCGGCACGTTCAGCCGGTCTTTGAGATGCTGAGCGGTCTGGACGCCGTCCATCTTACCCTTCAACACGATGTCCATCACGACGAGATCGGGTCGCGTCTCCGCCGCTTTTCGGATCGCCTCTCCGGACGACGCCGTGGCCGGCACCTCGTACCCCAGCCGCTCGAGACTGAGCTGGATGTCCCTTGCCACGATCGGCTCATCTTCCACCACCAGAATTCTCGCTTGTTCCATAAAAACACCCCTTACATGCGTTCCTGATAATTCAGGGTCCGGAACGTGATCCGCCACTCCGTGCCGTTGCCGCTTTGCAATTCGACGGTCCCTTCCAACTTCTCCGCCAACAGACCGACCAGCTCGAGCCCCAACGAGTCCGGGTTCCGCAAGACCCCGTCCTTCGGCAATCCGGCCCCGTTGTCGCTGACCCGCAGTGTGTACGTGTCATCCGGGTTGGCGACCAGGTCGATTTGAATATGCCCCTGCCTGCCGGGCTGAAACGCGTGCTTCAGGCAGTTGGCGACCAGTTCGTCGATGATCAAACCGCAGGTCATGCCCGTATCAAGATCGAACTCCATGTCTTCGACGTTGAGGTCGAGGACAATCTGGCGGGGATCCACGCCGTACGAGCGGAAGAGATGCCCGGTCAGCGTCCGGATATAGTCGCCCATCTTGATCTGCGAGAGGTCCTGCGAGCGATGCAAGGTTTCGTGCAGCAGGGCGATGGACGTGATACGTGTCTGGCATTCCTTGAACAACTGCGCGATCTGCTGATCCTTGATGCTGGCAGACTGCAGATTGAGCAGACTGGAGATCACCTGCAGGTTGTTCTTGACGCGGTGATGCACCTCCCGCAGGAGGCTTTCTTTCTCCTTCAGCGCCTTCCGGAGCTGGTCCTCCATCTCTTTGCGTTCCGTCAGATCCATACAAGACCCGATGAATCCGGCGAAGGTGCCGTCCGCTTCGAAGAGCGGAATGCCCGTATCCAGGACCCAGCGGTACTGCCCATCCGCCCGGCGCAGACGGTACTCCATTGTGAACGGTTGCTCGGTCTGGAACGCGGACAGATAAGTGTCCAGGCAGCGCCGCATGTCGCTCGGGTGGACGCCGCTGATCCAAGCGTCCCCCAATTCCTGCTCCAGCGTCCGCCCGGTAAATTCGAGCCACCGCTTGTTGACGAAGGTGCACTGGGTGTCCGGTCCGGCCATCCACACCATCACCGGCGCGGTGTCCGCCATCATGTGGAAACGGGCTTCGCTCTCGCGCAACGCCGCCTCGATCCGCTTCCGCTCCGTGATATCGCGGGCGATGGAGGACACGCCGACGATCCGGCCGTTGGTGTCCTTGACCGGGGAAATCGTGAGCGACACATCGATCTTCTTCCCGTCTTTTCTCCGTCGCACCGTTTCGAAATTGCGTACATGTTCGCCACGACGGATGCGTTCGAGCATGGCCGGGATTTCATCGGGACGATCCGGCGGACACAGCAGCGAGATGGGCCGACCGATGACCTCTTCGGCTTGATACCCATAGATCCGTTCCGCCCCGGCGTTCCAGCTTCGGATGATCCCGTCCGGGGTTTTTCCGACGATCGCGTCGTCGGACGACTTGACGATCTCGGCCAACTGCAACAACGCTTCCTGGCGCATCGCGTCCAGTTCCTTGTTGGCTTGTTCGAGTTCGGCGGTGCGCTCGGCGATCTGGCGTTCGATTCCCTCGTAGACCCACCGGAGTTCTTCTTCGCTGTGCTGACGCCGGATACACAGCACAGTCGTGGTCCACACCGCCAGAAGCGCGAGACCGCGATTGCAGAGCACGACCCAATACGGCACTACCAGGGGTCCTTCCGCGAAAGCGTCGGCGAGGGTGAGGACCGAAGCGATGACGGCCACCAGCAACGTCGCGCGGCATGACCGGATCCACGAAGAAGTCAAGACCGGGACGACATAGAGGACCGCCGCCTGAAGGCCCAGCGGCAACCCGTAGTCTATGGCCCAGATGGCGCCGATCAACGCGATCGTGACGCCGATGATGGGGAAATCGGGTCGGAGGATCGCCATGGACGTTGGATTGAGCAAGAGTTATGCCTTCGAAGAAAATCATATGTTTATATGACGTGATATAGGGGAATTCCTCTCCGCTGGGATGAGAGACAAGATGGCTAGTGACACGGAGAGTCGGGCCGGGATCAGACTCCTGTCCCAAGGAGAAAAGTCTGTAGGATCGCCGGCCTTGAGAATTTTGGTAGGCGGCGATGGAGTCACGAAGGCCAAGGTTCGTAACGTCCATACTCAGACGGTTACGATGGAAAAGCGACAAGCGAGATCACGACACCGAAACGCCCTCTGGCCAGTAGTGATGTCCCTGCATCACTGTTCAGCTTTGAACGACTTTGTAAGGCTGCAAAAATTCTTCAAAGGAAGACCGAGCGACTGGACAAAAGAGCAACTGGGCATTTCCCTAGTTTCGTGGATCGGCCCATCGGGCTGCGGAGCAGGCTAGCACATAAAGAGCAGGGCGTGCATTCGCACGGCCGTTGCGATATTCGGCTGGTGCGCCGACAGCCTCATCACAACGGCGATTTCTCAGCTTCTGTCGCGGAGTAGATCAGTGCAGGCGCGTACGTCTCCGGCAGATTCAACCTCTACGTCTGGAGACCAGGGTCCAAACGATTCCCCAGTGAAAGCCCTGGTTTACTCCGTTGTCAGGACAAGGAAAAGAAGACGGAAGCTGGAAACCCAGTGGAGCCCAGGTCTGCCGGACGAACAGATCTTGACCAGGGCTAGCCGAAAAGTGAACAGGGCCATCCTTATCGCCCGCCCAGCTTACCCCGCATTTCCTTGATCATTTCCTCCAGATCGGCCTCGGCGCGACTCCGCTCACTGATCAGCCGGTCCAGATTGTACGGTCGAGGCGGAGGCACGGTTTGTGGAGCAGACGGAACGGATGGAGACGGAGGGACGGTCTTGGGAATCGCGGGCGGAGGATTCGCGGGTCGAGTCGTTTGCCCACTGGGTAGAGGGGTGGAACGACCACCGGATGTGTCCGGCACGGGCGTGTCGGATGGAGCCAGCACCTGTTGCGGCGCGACTCCCTGCTCACGCAGCCATCGCTTCGCTACGCTTGACTTGAGCGCGAAACTGATACTGGTAATCGGCAGTCCGTCCGACGCGACGCGCGCGATCGCAGTATTGACCCCGATCATGCGGCCGGAGGTGTCCAGCAACGGGCCGCCGGAGTTTCCGCGGTTCAGTCCAGTTTCCGTCTGAAACACGGATTTACCCTTCGTGCCATGAAAATTCTCGAACTCCGCGCTGATGGTGCCGGTCGTCAAGGTCCAGAGCCCGCCCTGTTCGGGATGTCCGATCGCCACGACTCGATCGCCGATCTTGGTCCCGCCGGAGTCGCTCAGTTCGAGAACCGGCAGCGGTCCTGATGTCCCCTCGAGCTTGAGCAGCGCCAGGTCCAGTGGTTGCGAAAAGGCCACGACTCGCGCCTTGACTCCTCGCGACAAATCCGCCTTCGGATCGCCGGTCACCCGATCCGGCTTCAGATAGACCGTCAAGCGGGGATAGGGTTTGCCTGTCGGCTCCTCGATCACGACATGGGCATTCGTCAAAACAAGCCCGTCCTGTTGGATGATGGAACCGGTGCCGCCGCTGCCTCGTCGGCCCGCGCTGGAATGGCCCATGACCATCACGACAGCCGGCGAACGCTGTTCGTAAATTTCGCGCGGCGTCAGTTCGGCCGGGAGGCCGATCCCCGACCATAACGCGAGACCGGCCGCAACGGCGATCGGTAGGAGTGTCGGCTTCATCCGCGCCTCTTCAGTTTGACCTCGCGAGATACGACAGGTGCCAGGTTTTCATCACAGTCCCCATGAGCCTTCGGCTCACCCTGCAGGATAAACATGCGGGTGGCGTCGACCAGGGACCCCCTGACCCGTTGCACGCGACCCATTGCAAGATGAAGCCATGGGTGCCCTGGCAACGGGTACCCCCGCAGCGGGGTCCCCACACCGGGCGGGGTGCGAGGGCGCACGGTCCGACGAATAAGTCGGACCACGTCTGTGCGCGCCGCCGAGTCGGTGAGGCGGCCGGACCGGACGGGGTGGTCGGCGACAGGACCCGCATTTTCAAAGCAGTATAAAACGGCCCGTCGAACGAAGCCAGCCGCCTCCGACTCTATTTGAGCGAACCATGACACGACTCAATGCCGGCGATAAAACTCCACGATGGTCTCCACGACGTAGGAGAGCTGGGTGTCGGTCAATTCCGCGTAGATGGGAAGCGACAACACTTCCTCGGAAGCGCGTTCGGAAACCGGAAACGCGCCTTTGTGGTAACCAAGGCCCCTGTAGCAGTTCTGTAGGTGCATCGGCAAGGGATAGTACACTTCGGTCCCGACACCCTTATCCTTCAGATAGGCCCGCAGTTCGTCACGCTTCTGGGCACGGATGGTGAACTGGTTGAAGACGTGGTAGTTGCCGGCCTGCGTCTTGGGTAGCCGCACGCGCTCGTCGAGGCCCGCTTCCTTGAACAATTGCTCATAGCGGGCGGCATTCTTCCGCCGTCCCTCGGTCCACTGGTCCAGATACTTGAGCTTGACCAGCAGGACGGCCGCCTGCAGCGCGTCCAGCCGACTGTTGATCCCGACCACCTCGTGCAGGTAACGGACTTTGCTGCCGTGTACCCGAAGCATCGCGATCGATTCGGCAAGGCCCTTGTCCTTGGTCGTGACCATGCCGCCGTCGCCGAAACCGCCGAGATTTTTCGACGGAAAAAAGCTGAAGCAGCCGACATCCCCGAGCGCGCCGGCCCGGACATTGTGACGCGCGGCTCCGATGGCCTGGCAAGCGTCTTCGACGACCCGCAGCCCTCGGCGCCCGGCGATTTCGTTGATCGCCTCCATGTCCGCGCATTGCCCGAAGAGATGTACCGGAATGATGGCCTTGGTCCGGGGCGTGATCGCCTGTTCGATCAATCCGGGATCCATCGCGAAGGTGTCGGCCTTGATGTCCACGAAGACCGGCCTGGCGCCCAGCCGGGAAATGGACCCCGCCGTCGCGAAAAAAGTGAAGGGCACGGTGATGACTTCGTCCCCGGCCTTGACGCCCAGCGCCATCAGCGAGAGCAGAAGGGCATCGCTGCCGGACGCCACGCCGACCGCGTGGGCGCTGCCGACGTACTTGGCCAGTGCCTGTTCCAGCGAGGCGACCCGAGGTCCCAGCACGAAACCCTGCTCTTCACACGTGGTTTCGAGGGCCGCTAGGATTTCCGACCGAATCGACCGGTACTGCGCTTTCAGCTCCAACAACGGGACGTTCACGGTTTCCTCCTCGCAAGGCTCAGCATCTGCACGACTTCGACCGCGAC
>JBBIOW010000067.1:0-12661 GCA_037443165.1 Nitrospiraceae bacterium
TGGAGGAGCCGATCTACATCCGCCCGGCCGAGCGGGTGAACTGGCTGTAACGCCATACTGCCAGGTGCTGATCTAACCCGCATTATTCATGAACGCTTCTGCTGCAATCGCGGATTCGCTGCTGGGCACCCATTGCATTCTTGGAGCAATGGGTCCCGGCCTTCGGCGGGCGTGCTCGCCGCTCAGCCCCTCAACGTCCTGTTTCAAGTACGCCTCGGGACTTCGCGGCTGTGCTTGCCCGTCTCGCGACGCGACTCCACGATTTCGCGACGAACCGTCATGAATAATGCGGGCTAAAGGGCAGGGCCCGCTAGGGTCCCTGCCCTTGGAGTAACAGGCGCCGATCGGCTTCGATCTTCGTGAGCAGTTCATCAAGAGCTTCCTGCAAGGCCCGGTTGATCGGGTCTTGATCCGATGCGGTCGTCCATCGCGCGAACGAACCGGCGGCCCGTGTTTCGACCGTATAGGTCGCGACGGCGGTTTCCTTGGCGGACGAGAGCTCGGCTTCCAATCGCAGGACGTAGAGGTATCGGTCACGCGAGCGCATGGCGAGGGCCGCCTTGATGGACAGGGTCAGATCGGCCGGTCCGGTCCCGACGCTGCGAAAACTGCGTCGCTTCTCGATGTATTCGATCACCCCTTGCCGGAAATCCTGCCGGGTCCATTGCAACAGCCCGATCCCCGGCATATGGTCCGCGCCTTCCAAGGCGAATCCCGTGACGTCAACTTTCAACGACAGCGGAATCGGGTCGCTCGCAACGGTCCCCGGTTCCGGCGTCACGTGGATAGTATGGAGACAGCCGGAGAAGCCGAGCCACAGCCAGGCGAGGATGAGACGGAGCATCGCGTGCATCGGCATGTCAGGTGGTCCGGCTGGACGAGGCGGTCATTGTCATGGCTGCTTGGGCGGCGGGCTTATGATGTCCAGGTCGCGGAGCGCTCTGGCGGCCTGTTCCCGGTAAGTGCGCTCGCTTGATCCAGTATAGGCATCGACGACCCGCTGATAGGCTGCGCGCGCCCGGTCGTAGCGTTTTTTAATGGCAAAATATTGTCCAAGGGCCAGCCAATTCTGGGCGGCCGTCTCATTGGCGGTCTTGACGAGAGCCCACTCACGGTCCACCAGATTCATGCCCGGTTGCTGCGCTCGTCTCCGAATCGCGTCTCCCAGTTGGCTTGCCAGCGTTTCAATCAGTTCGTTCTCATGGATTGCAGCCTCTACGCGGTCGGCTTTCAGGTGGGCATAAAACGCTTCCACGTGTACTTTGATCTGGTCAGTGCGCGCCTGATACGGGTCGTGCGCGCAGCCAGCGAGGATGACGCAGGCGGTAAGCCACCAGGCGGAGGGGCACAGACGGGAATTCGAGCGTCTCATAGAGGATCCTTTCCGGTCGTTGGCCCTTGGCCGTGGCGCGTTCGGCCACGGCGGATTGGTTCGGCCATCCTACTCGATTCGCATGCCTGAAGGCGAGCACCTGGGCCGCTCCATGACTCATCTGGACCTTTTCCCTCCGTTCTGCTTTACTCCTAGACCATCGAAACGACTATGCGTTATGGAACGGGTTCTCCTGCTCAGATCGGCCGGCGTGGCGTGGTGGTGGATCGTCCTGTCCATCGCGTTAGCGGTCCAGTCGCTCGCGGCTTCTCCGGTGCCTATCAATGTCGTGCTCGGGGATCTCGATGCCTTTCATCTCCGCAAGGTGACCGTGCAGGGCGTCGTGCGGGACTTTCATGCTCTCCCTCCCTATCTGGGGCGAACCGGCCCAGTCTTCGATGCCTGTCTCTTCATGCTGGATGACGGCACCGCCGCCATCCCTGTCCATGTGGTTCACGGCTGCCCGCGCGCGGATTTGCCGGCGTTGAACGGAAAGGAGGCCGAGATTCAGGCCACGCTGGAGGTGACGATTATCAAAGGGCGCGACCGCTGGACATCCTACGCCCTTGCCTCGGAGATCAAACAGCTCGGACATTGACGGAGACCTGGTGAAGGGAATTCTTCAAACCAGGTGATGTGTATCACGGAGCCAGCACGGGCAGCACAACGTGCACGTCAAGATAAGGATCGGCGGCGTCTTCGGGGAAGGGCGGAAAGGGATGCGCATCGATGACCGCCAACATGGCGGATTCGTCGATCCGCGGGTCTTCAGAACTCCGTTCCAGTTGGATCAACTGGGCTTCGCCGTTGGCAAACAGCCGGAACCGAACCGCGGGATTGTGTCTCGCTCGTGACGGCGGTTGCGTGGCCATCCGCTCCCGCAGACTCCGGCCGATGAGTTCGTTCAGTCGTTTCCAATATACGTGGCTGCCGTTCAACGGAGACGGAGGCAGAAGATTTTCTTCTCGTACACTTTCTTGTGCGAGCGCGGTCTGAGCCGTCGGCTCGCCGCGAAATCCCGCAGGGCGGCCACGGAGCTGTATCGGATCCGCATCGGCTGGCGGCCCGATGAGCGACCGCGTGCCGGAGGTCGAGGCGCTCAGGGTGACGTAGACCGTTCGTTGCCCCAGGCGGGCCAATTCCATTCCTTTGATGTATGCGATCACCACGGACACGGGCATCGCTTTCTGGGCCGCACCCATCGCACCGGGCGGGGTCGCCTCGACCTCCACGGTGGTCGACAAGTCGCCCGACTGTACGTCCGGTACGAGCGGATAGAGGCGTTTGGGAAGGGCGGGACTTTCGACGAGCGCCACCAAGCTTTCCGGTGGCGTCAGTGATCCCCCGCTGACGTGAAGAAAAAGAGTCAGGCTGCTTCCCGTCGGCAGAGATCCTCTGGCATCCGGGGCTTGGATCTCGATTCGCCAGTGACTTGACGGCTGGGCGTAACCGTCCTGAATCCAAGCTGAGGCGATCCCGAGGGAGAGAAGGACACTTGTCGCGAATCGGAATGCAAGGATCGCGTACAGGTTTCTGAGAAGGCCAGATCCAGGGCCGTCCGATCGTCGACCATCGAAAGGAAGCATCAAGGCGCGCAGTCTGAACGAAATGTCGAGCGGGGTCAAGCAGGGTAATGGGCGCCGAATCATTTCCTGCGTGATTTCCAGGCTCAGGGTGCGGTAAAGAACAAGCTGTGGTGAAGCGGAGAGAGACACAGCGGTCGCCGGATTTGGCGGCCGGCAAGGAACCACATGCCCCGATGAGGATAGTGCCCGAGTTGGTGTTCATCTTCGCGGTCGGAGCGGGAACCTGCTTGGCCGGGTGCTCGGGGTACCTACCTGCGCCGAGGCCGGTTGCTGTTCAGAAGCCCACCGAGGACCTGCGCACACTCGAGTCGCTTTCCTCGCAGAAGCTGAAAGGCGAGGCGCCCATGACCGCGACGCCGTCAGTCGTCGAAGCGGAGGAGTTTCGACTCGTCGACAAGGAAGGCAAGGTCCGCGGACTGTTGCGGGTCGACGACGCCGGCGTCTCCAGCCTCATTCTCTACGACAGCAAGGGGAAAGCCCGCGCAATCCTGCGTGTGCCCAAGGACGGCCCCTCGAGCCTGTCATTCCTCGACGAACACGGCAACGCCCCTTCGACCCGGCATTCCTTGCCCTAACCCGCCTTATTCATGAACGCTTCTGCTGGGCACCCATTGCACTCTTGGAGCAATGGGTCCCGTGAGTCGCTGCTGCGACCTGCCTGCCACGCACAGCTTGGCGCAGGCAGGCAAGCCTGCGGCGGGCGTGCTCGCCGCTCAGTCGGTCAACGTACGGTTTCAAGTACGTCTCCCTCCCTCGCGGCTGTGCTCGCCCGTCTCGCGACGCGACTCCCAGGTACCCGTTGCTCGGGGCGCCCATTGCTCTTCCGAGTGCAATGGGCCAAAGCAACGGGTGCAACGCGACGAACCGTCATGAATAATGCGGGCTAAGCGCGAGGGACGGGACGTGATGCTCCGACAGGATTACGGTCGGTCCCGGCGTCGCCCTTTCTGAATTTCTCCGGTCGATCCGGCCATGTGACGTTGTGGCCGGCAGCGTGTTCTCGCTGGAGAGGCTTGCCGGCCGGATGGGGATGGGGTCCGGCGGCGCTCCCTTCAGCTCGAGGAACCGGTTGTCCCAAGAGGTGTTCGATCGCCCGGATGTGCCGGGTATCCTCGATTGTGACGAAGCTTGTCGCGCGCCCGATCGCCTTCATCCGGCCGGTGCGCCCGATCCGGTGGACATAGTCTTCCGGCGTGTGGGGCAGGTCGTAATTGATGACATGGCTGATATGGGTCACGTCCAGGCCGCGGGCTGCAATGTCGGTCGCAACGAGAATCTGATACCGTCCGCGACGGAACCCTTCCAGGGCCGTGCGGCGTTGGGACAACCGGCGGTCCCCATGCAGCACGGCCACTCGATGGCCGACTTGTTCCAAGGTACGCCCCAAGCGATCGGCGCGATATTTGGTCCTGGTAAAGACCAAGACGGATTCGTCTTTGCCCTTGAGCAAGGACAGAAGGAGCGCCGTCTTGTCTTCGGGCGTCGTGTGGTGCAGCGTTTGCGCCACGCCTGCGGCCGGGGTCGCCGACCTGGCGACCATCACACGCTCCGGGGTTCTCAGGGACATTCGCGCGAGATCACCGAGGTTACCGGGCATTGTGGCGGAAAACAGCAGGCTTTGCCGCTGCTCCGGCAGCGCATCGAGAATCTGGTTCAACTGCGGTGCAAATCCCATATCGAGCATCCGATCCGCTTCGTCCAGTACCACGATCTGGAGATGCGAGAGCTGGACCGTCCCGTTCCACAGGTGGTCCAACAGCCGGCCCGGCGTCGCCACGAGAATGTCGGGGAGCTGGCGCAGGCCGCGCACCTGGGCCTGCATGTCGCTGCCGCCGACGATCGGAGCGGCGAAGATCCGGCTGGACCGGCCGAGCCGATCCACGGTCGCCTGAATCTGAAAGGCCAGTTCCCGGGTCGGCGCCAAGATCAAGCCGCGGGGGTGGCCCTTGGGCCCCTCGGTCAGCCGTGCGATCATCGGCACGACAAACGCCGCGGTCTTTCCCGTGCCGGTTTGCGCGCAGCCCAACACGTCTCGCCCTCGCAGCGCTGGCGGAATGGCCCGCGCCTGGATCGGAGTCGGTTCGGTCAAGCCCGCGCTGTGCAGGTCCCGCAGGAGCGGGGTAGGCAACCCGAGGGCATCAAAGGTGAGTGGAGGAGAAAGAAGCTGAGCAGAGGTGGACATAGAGGTATCCTTTTCTGGTTGGATCGCATGAGCACGGGATCAGAAAATCGAGGGAAGCAGAACCGGAAGGGAATCCGCTCCGGAGAGGATCTGAGCGCGATGCGATCGCGGGGTCCGGAATCTTGAAGGCGTCACGAGCGCCGGACCGTTTCGACCATGACGAAGGCTACCCTACAGGAGAATCGTCCCCATGTCAAATGCGTCACCATGTCAGTCATGCAAGGGGGCATGATTGGCTGAGCCGCCAGACGTTATACACGACGACCCGGCCACGGCGGTGCCCCCGATAATGAGCAAGCTGGCCGACACGCCCTCTTGAGCGGTTCGCCGTATGCTGGTTCCGCGTGATGGTCTGAGCGGAGCCGGATAAGCAGCGCTGGATTACAGGAGGTTTCTCGCCTATCCGGCTCACTCCATGCGCGATTCTCGTCCTTGACACGGTTTCTCTATAGGCCTAGCCTTACCCTGTTTGGATGCCGATTTCTGCAACACCGGCCTGACTCCGTATTCTTCGATGGGAACAAGGCCGGCTGAGCGTTGCTGAGGGTCGGGTTACGGCGCAAGATGCTGATGGGCGAACGAGAGCATCCCCGTTTCGACGTGCAATGGCCGGTGTCCTTTTCCGGATCGGGTGTGGCCGGAGGCGGATTGGTCTCCTGTGTTTCGGTCAGCGGGTGCACCGTGGTCAGTGAAGAACCCGTGGCACCGGGGACGTTCCTCTCGTTGCATATCCATTTGCCTGAGCAGTATGTACCGCTCGCGATCGATGTGGCCGAGGTCCGTTGGGCGACGGACACGGAATTTGGCGTGGAGTTCAGAACCCTGCGCGCGCAGGAACAAGAGCGGCTGCGCCGCATCGTGGATGTACTCGGCCGATCCCACTAGCGGCGTGGCCGGTTCTCGGCGAAAGCTTGGGAGCTCGCCTCAGACTCAAGGCGAGCGGCCGGCATTTTTGGAGGGGAGAATGGTTGGCGGACGGGTTAGGACAGGAATGGAAATCGCCACGCTGGCCGGTGGATGTTTTTGGTGTCTGGAGGCGGTGTACGACCAACTGAAAGGCGTCGCGTCGGTCGAGTCCGGCTACATCGGAGGAAGCGTGCCGAATCCCACCTACGAGGCGGTATGCACGGGCCGCACCGGCCATGCCGAGGCGGTGCAGATCACGTTTGACCCACAGATCCTGCCGTATCGAGATCTGCTCGAGATCTTCTTCACCGTTCATGATCCGACCACGCTCAACCGCCAGGGCAACGATGTCGGCACGCAATACCGGTCCGCGATCTTCTATCATTCACCTGATCAGAAAGCGATCGCCGAAGACGTGATCGCGACGCTGACCAAGGAGAAGGTGTTCGATCGTCCCATCGTCACCGAGGTCGTGCCGGCCTCGACCTTTTACATGGCCGAGGCCTACCATCAGGAGTATTTCGCCCGCAACCCGTTGCAAGGCTATTGTCAGTACGTGATCGGGCCGAAGGTCGCCGAGTTCCGCCGGCAGTTCGCCGCCAAGCTGAAAGGGTGATCCACCGCTCGGCGCGCGCCAGGTCGTCTATCGGGCAAACAATTCGACCAGGCTGTCCTTAAGGTCGCTCCACAAGTCGGGTTTCTGAAACACCTGCTGAGGCTTGACGACGATTTCCGCTTGCGGCGGACAGAAGGGAAATTCGAGTTTGGTCTTGCCCTGAACCTGGGCGCGGAGCATGCCGTCCGACGGACGGCGCAGAACCACCAGGGGATCGCGCGGTTCGATCACGCATGAACGGTCGTAACCCGCCTGCCGATAGGGAGTCGGGTCCGCCAGCGCGACCTTGTGCCGACCAGTGGCGAAGACGGTGTCGCCTTCCCGGATGGGACCTTCGGGCGCGATCGAATAGAGGATGAACGGCACGATCAGCATGATCGCGACGGCAAGGCCGATCGACCACAACGGCGGCCAGGATCGGTCCGTTTGTCCGGTTTGGCTGGGGGAAGTCATATGCCGAGAAGCTTGCCACACCCGCTCATGGTCCTGCCAGGTCTGTCGACGACGTGGGAGGGACTGGACTTTCTCCGAGTGAGAGAGGTACATTTTCGCCCGCCTGGCCCCATGAGCGCCCGAGCAGGTTCGATTGCGTACCTCTGTTCGCCTGCGTTTGCTGATCGGCCAGCTTGAAGAAAGGAGGATTGCATGGTCAGAAAGGAATATGGACAGTTGCTTGTCGCGGCGGCCGTGATCGGATGGTTGTCCGTCGGCGCCGCCTTCGCAGATGAGCTGAAGGTTGAGAATCTCCCCGCTGATCCGAAGGCCTTTCGGGTTCAGGTAGATCAAATCATCCGCAAGGTAGACGGCCTCATCGACAAGCTCAAGGACAAGGGGTTCTCGCCGGCGCTGCTGGATCTCATGCAGACGCGCGATAACATCATGCGAGAAATTTATAAAGTCGAGAACGCGCCGGACGGCTCCAAGTGGATGAGCAAGGAGGCGCGCGCGAGCGTCGATGCCATGCTGCGCCTGCTCAAGGAGCAATACGAAAAGGCTTCCGGTTAAACCCGGTCGATCGGGTTTTGCCGAGGATCATCACGGTCTCCAGTAACGCGTCAGGGCGTGGGTGTCTGTTAGGGCAGTGAGCGTGTCCGACGTCTGCGCCCTGCTTCTTTTTTCTCCTCGCTGTCCACTGCCCGCCGATCGTCTCTTTCCGGGTACAACATCGGGCGAAGGATTCCCTGGCGCGAGGCCTACGTCAGCGATGAGGGCTGCGGGTTCGCTCTTTGTCAAGCATGACGCTCTTCACTTCTGGCAATGCAGCGGGGAGTGCGGAAAAGTCGAAAAGCCGACGATCCATCAGGTGGGAAGGCAGCACATTGGCCAGGGCGGCAAAAAGGCTGTCGCCGCAACCGGGAAATCGTTGCTCCCACTCGCGCAACAACGTCTTGACCTGTTTGCGTTTTAAACCCTCCTGCGAACCGCAAAGATCGCAGGGAATGATGGGAAACCCCCGCAATTCGGCGTACCGAGCCAGATCCGCTTCCTTCACATAGGCCAGTGGGCGGATCACGAGGTGGCGTCCATCCTTCGAACGGAGTTTCGGCGGCATAGCCTTGAGCTTCCCGTTGTAGAAGAGATTCAGCAACAGCGTCTCCAAAATGTCGTCCCGGTGATGGCCGAGCGCGATCTTGGTCGCGCCGAATTCGGCGGCGAGACGATACAGATGGCCCCGCCGGAGCCGCGAGCACAGCGAGCAGGTGGTCTCGCCTTCCGGGATCAGGCGTTTGACGATGGAATAGGTGTCCCGTTCTTCGATGTGATAGGGTATACCGAGACTGGCGAGATACTCGGGCAACACGTGGGCGGGGAAACCCGGTTGCTTCTGGTCGAGGTTGACCGCCACCAGCTCGAAACGGACGGGAGCCCGGCTGCGCAATGCAAGCAGGATGTCGAGCAGGCCGTAACTGTCCTTGCCGCCCGAGATGCAGACCATGACCGTATCGCCGTCTTCGATCATTGCGTAATCGGCGATGGCCTGGCCCGTCAGCCGGCAAAGGCGGATGTGCAGCTTCTCGGCCTCGCCGGTCAGCCTGTCCAGAGGAGCGACGGTCCGCGTGTGCCGTTTCACCGGGGTCAGCATGGGCGATGAGTCGGCCTTATTGTACCCTCTGCCGACGGGAAAAGGGAGAAGATGTGAAGTCGATTTTGTTCGTGTGCACAGGGAACATCTTCCGCAGCGTGGTCGCTGAGTATGCCGTCAAGGCCAGGATCGAGCCAGACCTGCGCTCCATGATCGGGTCGGCCGGGATCGACGCGCAGCCTCAGCCGCTCCATCCGTTGATCCGCGGCCGGTTGTGTGAAAAGGGCATCGATCCTTCCCCACACAGGCAGCGGAAGGTCACGCGCGAGTTGCTCGATCGTGCAGATCTGGTCGTGGCGATGGGCATCGACCACCGGGACGTCCTCCGCCGGTCTTTCGGGCGCGAGGCGGTGCTGTTCAATCAGGTGTGTTATCAAAAAGAGGAGCCGGTTCTGGATCTGCACGAGGCGATTCCGGATTGGCAACAGAATCTCGACGCCGCCCGTGCCTATGTCCTCTCGGTCGTGGATTATATTTGGGACGCCATGCCGGCGTTTCTCTTGGGCATCGGCCGGTTGTGAGCAGTGCCTCCAGAATCGTCGGGATAGGATTCGTGCAACGGCCGAGGGCAGTCGTTCAGGCGGTGGATTTGAGGAAAAGAGCCGAAAGCGGCGGCAGGGTGAGCGCAAGCGAGTAGGGACGACCGTGGATCGGCGACGGATCGGCCTCCATCCCGCCGAGATTCCCCATCCCGCTTCCGCCGTACTCCCGTGCGTCGCTGTTCAGCAGTTCTTTCCAGAATCCCCCGCGCGGCGCGCCGATCCGATAGTGGACTCGTGGTACCGGCGTGAAATTGCACACGACCAGGATCAGCTCGTCGGTGGACGTCCCGCGCCGCAAGAGGCTGATGACGCTGGCGTCCGCATCGTGGCAGTCGATCCACTCGAAGCCGGTTGGGTCGAAGTCCCGCTCGTAGAGCGCCGGCTCCCGCCGGTACACGCCGTTCAGGTCCGCCACCCATTTTTGCACTCCCTGATGGGACGCGTACTGAAGCAGGTGCCAATCCAGGCTCCCGTCGTGCGCCCACTCGCGCCACTGGCCGAATTCGCCTCCCATGAACAGGAGCTTCTTGGCGGCTTGGGCGAACATGTAGCCGAAAAGCAGACGCAGATTGGCGAACTTCTGCCAGTCGTCGCCCGCCATTCTGCCGAGCAGCGAGCCTTTCCCGTATACGACTTCGTCGTGTGAGAGCGGGAGGACGAAGTTTTCGTGGAACGCATAGAGCATACGGAAGGTGAGATTATTGTGCTGATACTTCCGGTAGATCGGATCCAGGGCCATGTACTCGAGCGTATCGTGCATCCAGCCCATGTCCCATTTCATGCCGAAGCCGAGTCCGCCGGCGTAGGTCGGGCGCGACACTGCCGGCCATGCGGTTGATTCCTCCGCGTACGTCTGGACGTCCGGATGACGCCGATACACCTCTTCGTTCAGACGGCGGAGGAACCTGATCGCGTCCAGGTTTTCCCGGCCGCCGTACGGATTGGGAATCCATTCGCCTGGGTTCCGTGAATAGTCCAGATACAGCATGGATGCCACGGCATCCACACGGAGCCCGTCAACGTGATATTTCTCCAGCCAGAAGAGCGCGCTGCTGATCAGGAAGCTCCTGACTTCATTGCGGCCGTAGTTGAAGATGCAGGTGTTCCAGTCGGGATGAAAACCTTGGCGCGGATCGGCGTGTTCGTAGAGATGGCTGCCGTCGAAATAGACGAGTCCGTGTTCGTCGGTCGGGAAGTGCGACGGCACCCAGTCGAGGATGACGCCGATACCGTGTCGGTGCAATTCGTCGATCAGGTACATGAGGTCCTGCGGCGTCCCGAAGCAACCGGACGGCGCGAAATAGCCGGTGGTTTGGTAGCCCCAAGAACCGAAAAACGGGTGATCCATCAGCGGCAGGAACTCGACGTGCGTGAACCCCATTCGCTGGATGTAGTCGGCGAGCTTGACGGCCGCTTCGCGATAGCTCAAAGAGCGGTTGCCCTCTTCGGGAACGCGCATCCAGGATCCAAGATGCACTTCATAGATGCTGATCGGCGCGTCGAAAGCGTTCCGGCGCGCTCTGGTCCGCAGCCATTCATCGTCATGCCAGACGTAGTCGAGATCCCAGATGATCGAGGCGGTCTTGGGCGGGACTTCGTTGAACCGTGAGAAGGGGTCCGCCTTGTCGACCCGATAACCATGGTGCCGGGAGCGGATATGGTACTTGTACAGCGTGCCTTTGCCGACGTGCGGGATAAAGCCCTCCCAGATACCAGATCCGTCGCGCGGATGCAGGAAGTGACTGTCTTGGTTCCAGCCGTTGAAGTTCCCGATCACCGAAACCTGCTCCGCATCCGGGGCCCAGACCGCAAAATACGTCCCCTGGATGCCGTCGACTACGACTGGATGGGCGCCGAGTTTGTCATACAGGTGAAAATGCGTGCCTTCGTTGAAAAGGTACAAGTCGTCGTTAGTCAAGAGCGTAAATGTCGCGACAGCTTGCGAGAGATGGCTCACAGAACAACCTCGTTCTTCAAATCTTCAGGAGGTGAACTGAACGGAAGTTTATCGTAGCCTATCGTCCGGGCCATCCATCGTCAACCTCGATGTTTTCTTTCGCCACTTCCGCGGCCGCTACCAATTCTCTGCGCGCGTTCGGTGTGAGGACCGGGACTGCGCGCTAGTGACACTCGAGTCTTGATTGTGATAAACAGATACCCGATTCTCAAAGAAGCCTTGCGCATGCGTCCCCATCGTCTAGCCTGGCCTAGGACGCCGGCCTTTCAAGCCGGCAACACGGGTTCAAATCCCGTTGGGGACGCCAAAATGTTCTCGCTCTGCCAGGTTGCAATCGGTTCTCTGTTTCGCCAGGAACAGGGGGGAAGATTGATAGGGGTTGAATGCCAGTAAGAGGGTCGGTCGGCTACAGAGGCGTGGAAAGCCGCACCGCGGCGGCTCGCGGGAGGTTGGTGATGCGTCCAAGGTGGAGCAGCGGTTTGGTTCCGGCTGTACTGGTCGCTGGTGCCTTGGCCATAGGCGCCGGTCCTTCGCAGGATGCGCAGAAAAAGAGCGATGAAGCCGTCACCTTTCCGGAACCGGTGCCAAAAGGGAAGGACAGCGCCCCGATGGTCCTGATCGCGGCTGGGTGTTTCCCAATGGGGACGAGCAACATCGGCGCGGAGCCGACCCAGGGTTTTCCGAACGAGAGTCCCGAACACGAGGTGTGTCTACCTGCGTATTACATTGATCAATTCGAGGTCACGATTGAGCGTTATGCAAAGTTTCTACAGGATACTAAGCATGATCCACCGTCTCTGTGGGACGATGACGCGGTGACCACAGCGCCGGACCGGCCTGTGATTGATGTGACGTGGTATGATGCGGAGGCCTACTGTAAGTGGGCAGGCAAACGACTGCCGACCGAGGCCGAATGGGAGAAGGCTGCGCGGGGGACCGATCGCCGTCGTTACCCGTGGGGCGACGTGCATACATTTCCCGATCTGGCGAATTACAATCGGGGGGATTGGGTGAGTTACCCGGTGACCTTGGCGCCGGTGACATATGGCGTGGAGGGATTCAACATCCGCACGGGTCTGGTTCCCAAAACCGGGGGCCGAAGTCCTTATGGGATCTATAATATGGCAGGGAATGCCTCAGAGTGGGTCGCCGATTGGTATGACCGTGAGTACTATTCTAACAGTCCCAAGAACAATCCGAAGGGGCCCGAGGCGGGGGAGAGAAAGGTCTACCGAGGCGGGAGTTGGTACGACATTCCGCGCAAGCTCCGAACGACCGCGCGCTTTTCTGCCGAGCCGGACTTCCATGATCGCACGACAGGGTTCCGTTGCGCCATGGATGCGGAGAAACAGTAGGGAAGGAAAAGCTGGCTGTCCGGGCGCCGAACCCGCTTACATACGTGATCGGAGACGCCATG
>JBBIOW010000067.1:12671-13963 GCA_037443165.1 Nitrospiraceae bacterium
CCGCGCAGGCGCTTTGATCACGGCAAACCAGCCGGCGAGTCCACCCCTCATTTACACCTGTCTCACCTGGATCATGTCGAATCCCGAATCCGATCAGGAACCGCCGGAACCGTCTTCCTCCGATGACGAGGAGGCGGAGTCACTGGCCCTCTCGAACGAGAGGGCCTGGACCGCCATCATCGTCGGCGTGGTCTTGCTGACCGCGGTCTTCGCGCTTGGACGTTCCGGCCCAACTCCGTCGAAATCCGGATCCGAGCCCCAACGGACCAAAGCTGCACCCCTGCTCTCGCCTGAGGCTGTGCCGTTGGTGACCGGGGAAGAGCCGATACAGGACTTGTTTGTGAAGGCGGGTTGCGTGGTCTGCCATACGATTCCCGGCATCGCGGGGGCGAACGGCCGGGTCGGGCCTGAGCTGCTGCTGGGGACCACGGGTCTCGACCGGCTGGCCGATCCGAAGTATCGCGGCAAGGCCAAGACGGTGCGGGAATACATCGTCGAGTCGATCCTCTCGCCGAGTGTCTATGTGGTGCCCGGTTATCCCGATCGGACAATGCCGAACTGGTACGGACAAAAGCTCAGCGCCGGGGCGGTGGAGAAGATCGCCGCTTACTTGGAGCAAGTCAAGGCAGCCGGCCGGGTTGGCGATGGTGAAAACGGCTTCTTCGTGATCGGGAAGGGTGTGCGGTGAAGCAACCACGACGGAAAGTGACCAAGGCGAATGAAAGGCTGCCAGATCCTTCAGCGTTTCCGGAGCGGGCTCGGCGAAGACGGAGACATGCCTTGGATCTGGAACGTTTTGTCCTTCCCCTCCTTGTCTTTATCCAGCAGGGCGGCGAGCGCTTCCTCGCCCTTTAAGCCATCCAGCTTGATCTTCAGCCGCAGGTTATTGGCGCTGTCGGCATTGATGAGCGCCTGCTCGATGCTGATTTTGCCGGACTTGTAAAGATTGAACAGGACGTGATCGAAGGTCTGGCAGCCTTCCTCGATTCCCTGTTCCATGGCCTCCTTGAGCGTATCCACTTGCGCCTTCTTGATGAGATCCTTGACGCGCGGGGTGTCCAGCATGATCTCCAGCGCGGGCACTCGCTTACCGTCCAGCGAGGGGATCAGCCGCTGGGAAATGATGGCGCGGAGGTTGAGCGAAAGCTGGAGATAGATCTGAGCGTGACGTTCGACCGGAAAGAAATTCATGATGCGTTCGATGGCCTGGTTGGCGTTGTTCGAGTGCAACGTGCCTAAACACAGGTGGCCGGTTTCCGCGAAAGTAATGGCCGCTTCCATAGTCTCCGTGT
>JBBIOW010000068.1:0-13941 GCA_037443165.1 Nitrospiraceae bacterium
CCGCTGGCCCTGCCTTCTCTCACTGGGGGAAGAGGCGCACAATCGGCTCCCCCTCCCGTTCCTCTCCAACCGAGGCGGAGAGAAGGGAGCGTTGCCCTTTCGCTTGCTCTTGACAATCTCCTCGTCTGTCCGATAGGTTATCCTACCGTGAATCCTCTCGTACGGAGGGTTGTTGTGAAAGAGAAGTTATCCGTAACGGTTGACCGGCCGCTGGTTCGATTTTTGGACTCGCTCCCCGGGCGTTCTCGCTCCGAGAAACTCGAAAAGATTCTGCGGCGCTTTCAGACGGTTTCAGAGGACCTGAATCTTCGCCGCGCGTTGGCTCAGCATCGCGACTCTCTTTCGGCCCGTGAGGAACACGAGGCCTGGCTCCGCACGATGGAGCGGGATCAATGGAACGAATCAACCGCGGGGACATCTGGACGGTCGAACTCCTAAGCCATCCGAAACCTAGACCTGCGCTCGTGGTCAGTATCAATGCCATCAATGATCTCTGTCCCGATGTGCTGGTGATTCCTCTTACTTCCCAACCCGGTCCCCTCCGCATCCCACTTCCGGATGAACCGGAGGTCACCGGCTTGCGAACGACCAGCTACGCCAAGTGCGAGTCGCTGGGGCCCATTCACAAGTCGCGATTGAAGAAGCACATCGGCGTCCTTCCCGCTCAGTCCTGGGAACACATTGAAGCCGGTATTCGGCGAGTCCTGGGATTGCAGTAGGTCCTCAGCTTTCGCCGGTCTCCTCGTCCTCCAGATCCCCCTCACCTTGGCCCTCCCCCACAAGGGGGAGAGGGATAAAAGATCGTGCGCCGCTGGCCCTGCCTTCTCCCGCTGGGGGAAGAGGCGCACAATCGGCTCCCCCTCACCTTGGCCCTCTCCCGCTGAGGGGAGAGGGATCGAAAAGTACTGCCCCCTCGCCCTGCGCCTCTTCCACTGAGGGGAGAGGGATAAAAGTTCGTGCGCCCCAGCGCCCTGCCCCCTCTTCCCGCTCGGAAAAGAGGGATCAGAATATGAAATCCCTCCCTTCTTCTCCGTGGGGGAGAAGATCAGGTTGAGGAGAACTCAGCGCTCCCGTCCACCTTCTTCTGCGGCAGGGGAGGCGCTCCCGGTTGTCCCTCCGGCCTTTCGGTAGAGCAGCAGGTGGATGACATCGGGCGGCGGGAAGGTGTCGGCATTCAGCGCCTTGAGAATCTCCCTCTTGGCCTTCCCGGTCAGCTTCGTAGACCTAGGCTGCGCTGGCCTGGTGTCGCTGGATTCCGGTGTCCGCACTGTCTATCCCTCGCCCTTCCCCTCACTTCCGGGCTTCATGCCCGGTTCTTCCTGCCGGTGCATTTTCTACCGCCTGCTACACTTGCTTAGTGTGCGGTCTCCCCTCACCCTGGCTCTCTCCCACTGAGGGGAGAGGGAGGAGCGCAATGCGGGCGAGCAGGTCCGAGACCTGCTGCCTCTCCCCGTGGGGGAGAGGCAGGGGCCGACACCACCAGAATAAAGACCCATCTTCAGGAGGAACCTGTTATGTGGCGTGAACGTTTGTGCCTGCTCGTTCTGTTGATCGTCGGTGGTGCTTCGGGATGCACCACATTTTCTGATACAGCCGCGCCGCCTGCCGAACCGAGCAACGTCCTGCTGACGGTCCTGCCGGAGGCCACCTTCTTTTATGGCGACCGGCTCTCGCTCTCGAAGGATCAGGAGGGCCGGCTGTGGCTACGAAACGGCCATTCGTTGGCAACCTCAGGTGGCCGGCCCTCTCCCGATCACTCCCGGATTCTGATCGGCCCCGCCGGTGACGCCTTGCTCACGCGCGGGGCCGGTTCGTGCTTCGGGCCCGCATGCGACGCGTCGGTTCGTTCCGAGCGGGAGTAGCTCCCCCCTCGTCCTCACCCTCTCCTCATTGGGGGAGAGGGTGAGAAACACCGTTGGGCGCGCACGTGAATTGCGGAGGAACGGAAAGCTGAAATCCTCTCAGAAACGCTGAACGCTTGCTCTTCCCGCCTCCGCCGCCTATCTGTTTTGAGCCGTTGACTGGTGCTCCGAAAAATCCGCACTACGTGATATGTCCGCTTTGAGCGCTTGACTATTCGCTCTCGGCTGTCGGCTTGCAGTTACCGGCTACTCGCTCTCCGGAAGAGAGTGGGCCGCGGCCCTCGTGATGGTAGGGTCGCGGCCCGATGGCGTGAGCGTTGAGGTGGCCGCGTCGCTCTGGATGGGCACTGTTCCAGAGAGTTCCCTTGGCTCGCGGCTGTCTGCCGGCAACCGACGAGCTATCGGCCGGCTCCGCGCCCCGCCGGAGGGACTCTACGTTAGGCCGCTTTCTTCAGTTCGACCGGCCGCTCGGCGATACCTGCTGGTGTCTGCGGTCGCTGCATCGAGGCCGGCTCGGAGGCGCTATCCTCCATCGTCTCGACTGCGATCCAGACCGCCAGCATTCCGAACAGCGCGAACCCTGCCATCGCGATTCCCCATGCGATGTCCATGGTGGCGTCCCTCCTGTTTCACCTCCACCTTCCCCCCCCTTCACGGGGGAGGCACCTGATAAGTTCCCTCTTCCGGGGCGCCCATTGCTCCTGCCAACGCAATGGGCCATGGAGGGGGGCAATTCGAACTCACGCACTGGGGACTACGCAACCACTGTGCCATGGCGTCAGCATAAGCCTGACAGGCGGTCTGGGCAGTGGAATGCCTTGATTTTGTCAGCGGATCGGGTCTCTGGAGTGGTGAGGGATGAGGCGGGCTCTGACCTCGGCAACTCCGCGGACCGTATCGAATCCAATAAACCCAGTTATCTTCTTAGATTACAGTTGGGATGAGGGCTGTCGAGGCATCAGGAGAAGGTCTGGGAGGACTTCAGCGTCGGTACGCCTCGCGGCGATGCTTGACTCGGTAGATCACGCTCTCACTGGATGAGTCATCGACCCGGTACAGAATCCGGATGGCACATGCGCGAACCCGGTAACCGCTTTCCTCGTCGGGCAGTTTGAGTGAGCCCGGTGGGCGGGGATTCTCATCCAGAGACCTGATGGCGGCCGTCACCTGTTGAACTCGCTTCCCTTCCAATTCTTCGAGGTCTTTGATCGCTCGAGGGATGACTGACAGGCGATAGCTCATAAGGTCTTGGCCTGTTTGCTCTTCCCTTGTTCTTTAAGTTCAAGGTAGCCTTCAAACGATACCTTATGGGGCTCTTCATGCTTCCATCGTTTAAACTCCAGTGCGTCTTCGAGTAATTCCTCACGGTCCAATCGTTCGATCACCGCCTGTTCAACGAAGTGAGCTTGCAGAATGCCTCGGTGTTCACAGAACTGCTTCAGCCGCTCTCGGGTGTCTGTCGAAATCTTCATCGCCAACCCTCCCGGTGCACGTGCGGATCACTGCCGCCCCATGCCATTTCCCATGATAAGCCAGAGCATACTATGGCTTGTCATGCCAAATCGATGAAAAATGGCGTGGCGAGCGATCTACTGATGCAGGTGCTTCATGGCGGCGGCGCAGAGGATGATGAAGAAGCCGATCCACAGGGCCGCCCGTTGGTAGGGGATTGCCTCGTACACCTCTTCCTTGTCTTCCTCCTCGGCTTCGGCGCCCGGGTTGGACTGGAAGATGACGGTGTAGAGGAAGAGGGTCAAGAGGCAGAGGACGAGGAAGAGCTTGATGAAGAAGACCGTCAGATACTTCGCGTGGTGATTGACGGCCTGGCCGGTCTGCGACAGCAGCAATTGGTTGACGTAATGCAGGTTGATGCCGCCGGTGAACAACAGGACGACCAGCAGCGCGCCCGCGACCTTCTTGTACTGCTTATAGAACGTGTCCGTGATGGGCTTGATGTACTCCTTAGGGACCGTCTTCTGCAGGCCCGGCGTCACGGCCATGACGAGAAAAGCCAGCCCACCGATCCAGATGACGGCGGAGAGAAGATGAAACCAATGGTTGACAATGGGGATGAGCTGATTGATGTCGGTGAGGAGACTTTGGAGTGCATCCATAGGTCAGTGCTGAGTGTTGAATTCTGAGTGGTGAGTTAGTGACTTCTGAGCCATTCAGGACACAACTCAGCACTCAGAACTCAGCACTCATAACTTAAAGATAGGTGCGTCGTTCCCGAACCGTTTTTTCCGCAGCTCTTCCATCAGCTCGACGGTAACGACCGGGATGCCGTGCTCCCGGGCGTGGCGCTCGACGCCTTTCTTGACCATGGCGCGTAGGAAATAGGGAATGCGGTTGAGCCTGGTTTGCGCCGCTTCGTCCCACTCGACGGACGTCTCCTCCGGGGTATTGAAGGCGACGCGCACCTTCTCGCCTCCCCTCGGCGTGTAGAGGCACCACTGGTCTTCATCGAGCCAGTCGCCGTGATCCACGTAGGGCCGCGCACGGCAGCCGCCGCAGATCTCGCTGTATTCGCAGTCGCCGCATTTGCCTTTGAGGTGTGGGTAGCGGAACGAGTCGAAGATGTCCGACTTCTCCCATAGGTCGACGAAACTCTTCTCGCGGATGTTGCCGGCTGAGAGCGGCATGTACGGACAGGGTGTCAGCTCGCCGTTCGGGGTCACGCGGGCGTAGTTGGTCCCGGCCAGGCACCCGCCGCCCATATAGCCGGTCGCCTTGGTAATCGGGGAATTGGGATCCTTCTCGTAGGCGAGTCGCTTGAAATGCGGGGCGCAGCGGGCCCGCACGAGCATGTCCTTGTACTTGTCCTGGCATTCGACCAGGTAGCCCAGCACTTCCTCGTACTGGGTGGGGGTGATGTCGGTCAATTCTTCGCCGCGACCGGTGCACACCATGAAGAAGACGTTCAGCACCTTGGCGCCAAGGCCGTGTGCCCACTCGATCACGTCCGGCAGTTCTTTGTAGTTCATGGGCTGGGCGCTGAATTGGATCTGAAACTGGAGTCCGTTCCGCTTGCAGGCTTCGATCCCCGCCACCGCGCCCGCCCATGCGCCGGGCAGGCCCCGGAACTTGTCGTGCTTCTCCGGATCGAGCGAATCGATGCTGATCCCCACGCCCATGACGCCGATCTCGACCAGCGCTTTGGCCATCCGGTCGGTGATCAGCATGCCGTTGGTGCCGAAGACGACCATGAAGCCGAGCTTCACTGCGTGCCGGGCAATGTCCAGGATGTCGGGTCGGGTCAGCGGCTCCCCTCCCGTGATGACCAACAGGCAGCCTTTGTTGACCTCGGCGATCTGGTCGATGAGCCGGATACACTCCCCGGTGGTCAGCTCATCGGCGCCGCCGCCGGCTTTGGTGGTGGCGTCGAGATAGCAGTGGGCGCATTTGAGGTTACAGCGCTTGGTGAGATTGAGCGCGACGAGGTAGGGCTTGAAGTCGTCCACGGTCCGGCCATCGCGAACCAGTGCTGAGTCATGAGTGCTGAGTGCTGAGTACTGGAGAGACCCAGCAAGCACCGAGGAGTTGATGATCGGCAGCGACTTACCCATCGATCAGGTGCAATGTGGAATGAAGAGTGAAGAATGAGAAATGACACAACTCCTCATTCCACATTCCTCATTTCACTGTGAAGTGGTTTTGCCGGTGAGGTTGGCGATGATGTCCTTCAGGTTGCCGGTCTTCATCGCTTCTTGCATGAAGCCTTTGGCCTGTTCGATTCCCTCGTTGGCGACTTCGAGCGTGATGACGGTCGTCCCGATCTTCTCGGCGTGCTTTTGGATCAGCGCGCGGGTGCAGTCACGCATGAAGCCTTCGGGCGCCCGCTCCAGTCTGGCCTGGGCCTCGGGCGTCCAGGTGTACGGCGAGGCCGGTTCCGTCCGGCCGTTTCCGTTGCCGTTGTCGCTCTTGGCCGGGCCGGGCTCCCGGGTTTCCGCGGCCGCCGCCAGTTTGGCTTCCGCAGCCGGTGCCGTGCCGGTGCCTTTGTTCGCGAAGATGGGCGTATAGTCCTCCGCCGCGGCTTCCTTGATCATGGGGGCGGCGAACTCCAGCGTAATCGTCGTCATGCCGAGCTTTCTCGCGCTCTTTTCGATCTTCGCCTTCGCCCGGCGCCGCTGGAACCCGGCCGGCACCGTCCGGATGGCTTCCTTCGCGTCCTTGGTCCATTGCATCGGCACGTCGTCGTAGGCCACGTCGGTTTCCAGCCCGCCCTCGGCCTTCGCGGCAGCATCAAAAATGGTCTTGTCCACCTGCTTGAACCGGTCCCCCGTCGCGCCGCAGACCGGGCACTTGACCGGCGTGTCGCCCTTGCCGATGTAACCGCAGCCGTCGCAGACGAAATAGTTCTGGCTCATCCGGTCCAGATACGCCTGCGTGCCCGCACTGACCTTCGGCTTCTCCTGCACGATCTCGGCCATCATCCCGCTCAGGGTGGAGCCCATGAGGTCTTTCGCTACTTCGTCGTCGGCCTGCATTTTGTTGCGGTCGATCCCGGACGCATCGAGCCCCGCTCCGAGCGCCTTCATCGCTTCCATGGCGCCCTTCGGCAGGATGTGGCCGACGGCGGCGTCCACGACCGAGTTGCTGATGATGGTGTGGCCCTTCTCGATCGCATAGCGGTGGATGGCGGTTTTGGCCACACCGCGGGCGAAGACCGGAATCTTCTCCATCCGGCGCAGGGCTTCCTCGGTCCAGGCGATAGTGTATTCCGCCTGGGTGTCGATCGGCGGCACATGCTTGCGGTTGGAAATCAAAATGTTGCACGGGGCGCTGCGGAGGAGGTTCTCGGTGTTGCTCCCGATGTCCATGTCGTCGTCGCTGTGGACGCCGATCCGGCCGACGATGAGGAGCCATGGAATCTCCTTGCGGACGTATTGAACGATCTTTTCGAAGGCCTTGCCGTCCAACAGCGTGGTCTTGATGTCGGTCTGCTCGGCCTGGGCCAGCTCGCGCGAGATATCCAGATGGGACTGGTAAATCTTTGCCAGACCGCTGTCGATGATTTCTTCGTGGAGCTTTTCCTGCTCCTTGAAGCGAAACACCTTGCCAGCTTCTTCGTTCAGGACCCCGGAGATGCTGTGGAACGCCGCATAATGGAAGTAAGGATCGAAGGCGGAAATGGCTTCGACCGGTTTGTTCAGCGCCTTGCCCAAGGCGATGCCGGTCATCAGCCCGCCGAAGGAGTAGGGACTGCCGTCCACCGCCACGACGATTTTCCCCCCCGTCATGGGCTGCGTCTGCTTGACGATCAGCATGTCGGCATTGCGGACGCGGCGGGCGACCCGCTCGGTGTTGCTGCCGATGACGCTGTCCTTGACGGCTCCGATCCCCAGCGCCCCCATGACGACCAGGTCATACCCGTTGGTATTGATGTCTTCGACGAGGACTTTCCAGTTCCGGCCCTCCAGGGAGCGCCGTTCCAGGGGCAGGTTGGCCTCGGAGCATTTCTTGTCCACGTAATCCAGGTAAGAGTCGGTGATGATCTGCAATCCCCGGGTGATCAACGAGTCGTGGATCTGCCGCTGCCGATCCAGCTCCTTTTCGTCGTGGTATTCCTCGGGAAGGCCGGCCTCCATCTGCTTGAACCGCTTATCGTGCATCTTGGCCGCATAGACGTGGCTGCCCACGATCTTGGAGCCGAAGGTTTTGGCGAGCTGAATCCCGAGGTCAACAGCCATGTTGGAATGGTCCGAATTGTCGACCGGGATATAGATCGTCTTGTACATCGAGGCGCCTCCTTCAGGAACCCATCAGCCGACAGGAGCTAATCCCAAGAAAATCCAGACAAAAATGGTCCTGGGCCGAAATGAGCAGGCATCATAGCACCGGAATTGCGGGGATTGCAAGGGAGGAGGGGGTGATCATCGGGTCACGTCGAGATCGAAAGCTAGCTCACTGAACGAGCGGCAGGTCGATCCATCGGCGGCGTCGAAGAACGAGGGGATTTGCGGGAATGGAGGATTTCTTCCAGGGTAAGGAGCGCATCGCGGCCGGAGTTGCCTTCGATGCCGCGGATCAGATTGTCGTCGGCATACTTGGCCTGGGACCGGGCTTGGGAGAGCGAGCCGGTCCAGGCTCGGGGGTCGCGGCTCCCGTGCTTTCTTTCCCAGGCAGTGAGGCAGGCCTTAGCGATGATCTTGTTGAGCGGTGCCGGGTTGTACAGCAGCTTTCGGATACTGGTCGGGGTGAGCATGAGAGGATTGTAGCCTGCGGACAGATAGCCCTCTTCCAGTAACCGGTGCTCCAGGTCCGTGTTGGGCTGGATCCCAAGGAAAAACATCAGGGGAAACACTCGGTCCTCACCCAGGATCGAAGCCACCATCCTATACGACTCGACGCTTTGCAGGAGGGTCTCCTCGGTCTCGTTGGGGGAATTCAGTGAGTAGTTCAGGATGACCTTGCCTTTGAACCCGGCTTCGGCCAGGTACCGGCAGCCGTCATAGAGCCGCTCCAGCTTGAAGCCCATGTGCAGGTTGTTGAGGATCTCCTGAGACCCGGAGGTGATGGCGACTTCCAGGTCTCCGACCCCCGAACGGACCATGAGCTTGGCGAGGTCCGGCGTGATCAGCGAGGTTCGGATGTAGCCGGACCATTCGATCTCCAATTTCTCGCTGATGATCCGCTCCAGGATCTCCGTGCATTGGGGGTAGGCTTCTTTGCCCGTAATGAACTGGGCGTCCGTGAACCAGAATCGGCGCGCGCCCCACTGATGATAGTGCTGCGAGAGATCCCGGACGACCATCTCCGGCGGCCGGTAGCGGACCCGCTTCCCTTCGATATAGGGATACAGACAAAAGGCGCAGTCGTAGGGGCAGCCCCGCTTGGTCTGCACGCCGATCGCCTCGCCGGTGTATTCAGTGTACTGGGGGAAAATCGAAGTCAGATAGGGGAGATCGACCGTCAGCGCGTCCAACAGGGCCGGGGTGCGTTGCTCGCCCTTCAGGATCTGCCTGCCGTCACGGATGATGTACCGCTCGCCGTCGAGCGGTCGCCCTTCGACCACCTTGAGAATCGCGTCTTCGCCTTCGCCGAGAATGCCGATGGTCCCTTCCGGCAGCTTTTCGATGAGTTGATCGGCGAACGCGGTGAAGGCGCCGCCGCCGATCATGATCTGCGCGGTCGGGAATTCCCGCCGGATGAGCCAGGGATACGACAGGTTCGCACGGATGTGGCTGTAATAGCGGTAGAGCTGCTTCAGGCCCGCGACCGACGCCGCGATGCGCTTGAGCGGGTTGCTGGCAAAGTAAAAATTGAAGGCATGTTCCAGCGAAGCATCGCCTTCGTGCGGGGAGAAGATCTGGATGTCTCGCCAGGAAAAGCAGACGAGGTCCGGCTTCAAGGCCGAGGCTGCGTCGCGCAGCACGTGCGACCGGTCCGTCTCCGGATACAGCGACAGGTCCAGGATGCGCTGCCGCACCTCGGGATGGCGGCGGTGGATGAAGTCGGCCAGGTAGGTCACCCCGATGGGGTAAACCTTTTTGCAGGGAAGGAAGATGTAAAGGATGGCGTTCATAGAAAATAATGTGGAATGTGGAATTAGGAATGTGGAGTTTGCGGGCGGGCCACAAATAATTCCTCATTCATCATTCCACATTCCTCATTTCGTCGCGATGTGGATCGCCACGATGCCGCCGCTGAGGTTGTGATACTCCACCTGGCTGAAGCCGGTCTCCCGCAAGAGCGCGCTGAACCGTTCCTGATTTGGAAAGGTCCGAATCGAGGCCGGTAAATAGTGATACACCCCGGTTGTGTCGTGCGCGACCAGCGTCCCGATGCGCGGCAGGAGTCGGAACGAGTACCAATCGTAGAGTCTCAAGAGCCACGGCCGCATTGGCTGGGAAAACTCCAGGCATACGAACCGGCCGCCCGGCTTGAGCACGCGGTGGATCTCGCCGAGCGCCCGCGGCAGGTTGCCGACATTCCTCACGCAGAAACCGGCTGTGACGGCATCGACACTCTCGTCCTTGAAACCCAGGTCCTCCGCGTTCGCGCGCAGACAGGGGATGCGACGGCGCAGGCCCCGGCGGGCGACCTTCCTCGCCCCTTCCCGGAGCATGGCGTCGTTGAGGTCCGTGGCGACGACAAAGCCGTTCGGTCCCATGCGACGTTCGATCAGCAGCGCCAAGTCGGCGGTGCCGGCGCCGATGTCGAGTGCGCGACCGTTCTCGGCGACTGGCACGTACGAGGCGGCGACGTGTTTCCACCGGTGATGGAGGCCGAAACTCAACAGCGAATTGTTGAGGTCGTAGAACCGCGCAATCGCGGTGAACATCCGCTGCACCGCGTCCTCTCTCGCCTTTCCGGACCAGGACGATACAGTCTTGGCCGAGGATTCGCTCGGTGCCTCCGCGCGTGTGGGCCGTTCGTCGAGCTTAAGCATGAGGCATGCTCGTAACACCCGCCTCCGGGCCTTGTCAAGGCGAGCGGATCGGAGTCGGCGGAGAAACCGCTTGACCTTTCTGCGCGCGTAACCAATACTCGGCCCAGCCGCACGAGACCTCGATGGGCGAAACTCGCGTCGATTTGGTGCACCTGCTGGAAGACCTGCGCGACGCCTATCCCGGCGCGATCGAAGAGACCATCCTGACCGAGATCGTGGCCAACTCCCTGGATTCCGGCGCCACGCGCATCGCCCTGCAGACCGATCCCGCGCAGGCGACGCTGACCGTGGTGGATAATGGCTCCGGCATGCAGCGCCGTGATCTGGTCCGGTATCACGACCTCGCGGCGAGCACCAAGACGCGCGGTGAGGGTATCGGCTTCGCCGGCGTCGGCATCAAGCTCGGGTTGTTGGTCTGCGAAGAAGTCGTGACCGAAACGCGCCGGGGCAAGACCCATGTGGCGACGCGATGGGCGCTGGCGTCGCGGCATCGGGCGCCGTGGAAGTGGATCCCGCCCACGGGCCTCGTCGTCGAACGTGGGACGGGCGTCCGGCTCAAGCTCCAGAACGCGCTCTCGCCACTGCTCGATGACGGGTATGTCGAGACGACCATCCGCCGTCACTTTCAGTCCCTGCTCGATCCGACGTTCGCCGACATCCTGATGTCCCACTATCCCAAGGGAGTCGCCTTCGAAGTGAACGGCCAGCGGCTCCCGCCCGAGACCTGGCGCGGGGCGGAAACCGCGCCGATCGCGGTGCGCCTGGCCCGCAAGCGCAAGCCGGCCGCGGTCGGTTATCTGGTCCGGGAGCCGGCGCCGTTACCCGAGGATCGCCGCGGTGTCGCGATCTGCACGTTCGGCAAGGTCATCAAAGGAGGCTGGGATTGGCTCGGCTTCACCCCGTCGGCGCCGGACCGGATCGGCGGCGTGGTCGAAGCGCCGGCGTTGGCCGCCTGCCTCACGCTCAACAAAGGCGATTTCGTTCGCGTCGGTTCCCGCGGCGCGATCTATCTTGCGTACCGGAAAGCCCTGCAGAAGGCGGTGTCGGCGCAGCTTGCGGTATGGGGGGACGGGCGTGAGCCCACGGAGGAGATGCGCCGCCGAAAAGTGCGGCCGGTCGAACGCGATCTCGAACAGGTGCTGGTGGATCTGGCAGAAGATTTTCCGCTGCTGGCCTCCCTCGTCGAGCGACGGGCCGGCGGGCAAAAGCGGCTGCCGATCGGGCGTGGAGGAGGGCCGCAGGATGGTCCAGGGCCGCTTGCCGCGACGGTCGCCCCATCTGCGGAGCAAGTGATCGGTGATCAGCACATGGGGCAGCCGGAAAGCCAGGAACTGAAGGAACCTGCGGAAGAGCCGCAACGAGAGGCCGAGCCGATTCAACCGCGGGCCCACGAAGATGAGGCGGAGCCGCCTGCGACCGACACGGTCCTCCCCGGCGCGCGCGGCAAGGCTCGCCCTGCGCGATACGGATTGAACATCCGGTTTGAGTCCGCGCCTGACGATCCGGAGCTGGGTCATCTGGTCGAATCCACGGTCGTCGTGAACGATGCCCATCCCGCCTACCGGCGCGCCGAAGCCTCCCGGTCGGAAGGCTATCACCTCGCGCTCACGGTGGTGCTGGCGCTGGCCCCGCTGGCTGTCGAGCCGGACAAGGAACACGACTTCGTCACCGCGTTTCTCGCGCGCTGGGGCGAAGCGTTGAAACGCCCATCCGCCCGACGGCGTTGAGGCGCGTCCCTTCCGTTCCTCAGCCCCATGATATAATCCCGCTCTCTATGTCCGCCTCCATCGTCATCCGCGGCGCGCGGGAGCATAATCTCAAAAACCTCGATCTGGAGATTCCGCGCGACAAGCTCGTCGTCATCACGGGCCTGAGCGGGTCCGGCAAGTCGACCCTCGCCTTCGACACGATCTATGCCGAAGGCCAGCGCCGCTACGTCGAATCGCTGTCCGCCTACGCCCGCCAGTTCCTGGAGCAGATGGGCAAGCCGGATGTGGACTCCATCGAGGGGCTTTCGCCGGCCATTTCGATCGAACAGAAGAGCACCAGCCACAATCCCCGCTCCACCGTCGGCACCGTCACGGAAATTTACGATTATCTCCGCCTGCTCTTCGCCCGGGTCGGCCGTCCATACTGTTTCACCTGCGGCGAAGAGATTACCGCGCAGACCGTCCAGCAAATGGTCGACGCGATTCGGGAGCTGCCGGAGGGGACAAAGTTTCAAATTTTGGCGCCCATCGTCCGTGGGCGAAAGGGCGAATACCGGAAAGAACTGCTCGACATGCGGCGGGCGGGATACGTGCGGGCGCGGATCGACGACCGCATCGTGGATCTCAACGAGGACATCGCTCTCAACAAGCAGAAAAAGCACACGATCGAGGTCTTCGTCGATCGGCTGGTGATGAAGTCCGGCGAGGCGTTGGCGCGGCGGCTGGCCGACTCGGTCGAGACCTCGCTGAAGCTGGCCGGCGGCCTGGTCGGAGTGCTGACCGAAGACGGGAAGACCTTCCTGTATAGTGAGAAGCTGGCGTGCATCCGCTGCGGCGTCAGTTATCCGGAGATCACGCCCCGCGTGTTTTCGTTCAACAGTCCGCACGGCGCGTGTCCGGCCTGCGACGGCATCGGCTACGTCACGAAGGGGACAGTCCCCTTGTCTGAAGGGGGACTATCCCCCTGGGGCGACGAAGATTTCACGCTGCTGGATCTCTGCCCTGTCTGCAAGGGCGCGCGTCTGAAACCGGAAAGCCTCTCTGTCAAGATCGCCCGCCGGTCGATCGCGGAGCTCACGCAGCTTTCCGTCCGCGCCGCGACGGACTTCTTCGGGTCGCTCAAGCTGACGGAGCGCGAGACGTTCATCGCCCAACGCATTCTGAAAGAGATTCGCGAGCGCCTGGGATTCCTGGTCAATGTCGGGCTCGATTATCTGACGCTGGATCGGCCGGCGGCGACGTTGTCGGGTGGTGAAGGGCAGCGGATTCGACTGGCGACGCAGATCGGCTCCGGACTGGTCGGCGTCCTCTACATCCTCGATGAACCGTCGATCGGGTTGCACCAGCGGGACAACCGACGGCTGCTTGAGACGCTGCTGCGCCTGCGCGACATGGGCAACACGGTCATCGTCGTCGAACATGACGCAGAGACCATGCGGGCGGCGGACCACATCCTGGATCTGGGGCCCGGGGCCGGCGCACATGGCGGCCGGATCATCGCCCAGGGGACACCGGCGGACGTGATGAGGAATCCGGAGTCCCTCACCGGCCGCTACCTGCGCGGCGACCTCTCGGTGACGCTTCCGCATCGGGAGCGCAAACCGAAAGGCTTTCTCACGGTCGTGGGCGCGCGGAAGCACAACCTCAAGGGCATCACGGCCCGCATCCCGCTCGGCCTGTTCACCTGCGTCACCGGCGTCTCCGGGTCGGGGAAAAGCACGTTGGTACTGGAAGTCTTGTTCCGTTCACTGTCGCAGATGCTCGGCCGCCAGCCGTCAGCCGTCAGCCGGCGGGAGGACTCTGCCGCGCGTCACGCGTCACGCGTCACGCATAACGGGGAAGTGGGAAAGAGCCGGAGCCCAGGAGCGAGAAAGCTGGACGGCTGCAAGGAACTGCTTGGGGTCGAGGCGCTGGACAAGGTGATCGACATCGACCAGTCGCCGATCGGCCGGACGCCGCGCTCCAACCCGGCGACCTA